>CAZNCT010000079.1:0-17416 GCA_964571615.1 uncultured Anaerolinea sp.
GACGCCAAGAAGAAGCTCGAAGAAGCCGGCGCCGTCGTCGAAGTTGCCTAGTTTTGAGATACAAACAAAAAAAGACACCCTCTCGGGGGTGTCTTTTTTTGTTTCCCTGACGAAATTTTTTACATGGCCGTGCTGGAGACTTTGCGAATGACCATGACGACTTTGCCGCGAATTTCCAGTTTTTCGCGCTTATCCACATAAATTGGGGACATGGTTGGGTTGGCAGGCTGTAAGCGATAGCGATTGGCTTCTTTGTAGAAATACTTGAGGGTGGTCTCATCTCGTTCGGGCAACCAGACGGCGACCATATCACCATTTTTGGCTTCGGCATTGCTCTCTACTTTGCGCATGATGACAATGTCGCCATCGTTGACCATGGCATCAATCATCGAGTCGCCTTGCACTTCGAGAGCAAAGAGGCCTTCGACTTTTTTGGCAGGTAAGAGAGAGCGGGCAATTTCAACACCAGACTCTACATCGTAGTAGTTGAAATCAGATGCCGGGACAGGCATAGGCAGACTGGCGCCGATGCGGCCCAAGACCGGGATTTTGAGCAAATCAGCCGCAGCCGAGACAGTCTGAGCAACCGCACGCACCGAGTTTCCAAGACGGTTGGCGACTTCTCCAAGACGGTCGGGGACAACCCGCACACCGCGAGAAATTTTACGGTCACGTTCAATGTAGCCCCATTTTTCGAGCTGCTCGAGGTAGTAGTTGACAACCGAAGTCGAGCTAATGCCCGTTTTCTCGCCAATTTCTCGAATGGAGGGGGGATAGCCCTTATCCTGGTGGGCACTCAGAAAATCGAGGATTTTCAGGTGCCGGTCACTCAGTCCTTTGCTTTTGCGTACCATCATCATACTTCACTCCTTGAGCCAATCATTAATCGCTCATTCGTTCTATAAAATCATACACGAACATGCGTTCGATGTCAAGAGGCAAAAAGAAGGTCAAACGAAGAACTGTCTGGCGGCATTCCATCCCCTGTTATAATTAGGAATATGATTGAACTCAATATTCCTGGCAGAGGCTTATTGCGCCTTCAGCACCTGGTCATGGATGTAAATGGCACCCTGGCGCTGGATGGCGTACTCTTAGATGGCGTCGCCCGAAGAATTTCGAGCCTGCGCGACAGGCTTGAAATCCACCTGCTGACAGCGGATACGCACGGAGGCCAGGCCGCAATCGATGAGCGCCTGAATCTGAAGGCCGTCCGTATTCAACCCGGCAACGAAGATGCTCAAAAAGCAGCCTATGTGAAGCAATTGGGGCCCGAAATGGTTGCCGCAATTGGCCAGGGCGCGAATGATGCGCTGATGTTGCGCGAAGCCTCACTGGGGATTTGTGTTCTATCTGTAGAGGGATTGAGCCGCGAAACGTTGCTAGCGGCAGATTTGCTGATGCCAGACATCCTATCCGCGCTGGATTTGTTTGAAAAACCACTGCGCTTGATTGCGAGCCTGAGAAAATGAACTATCCACCTGAAGATATCGAACCGACCCGAGAACCCGAAGAAGACAAGACGCCAGCAGATGCGCCCGAGGACGCAATCGAAGAACGTTCGATCCATTATGGCGAGATTGAAAATCTCAGCGGCACCCAAAGCAGCGAGCCTGCTCAGCAAGAAGAGATTCCCGAATTTGATTTTTCGGCAATGGAATCGCAGGCCCGCGCCAACATAGAAGAACTGGGGTTTGCGCCTTTGCCAGAATTTGAGCGCCCAGCCCCGCGCCGCAGGCGACAGCGCCAGCCCATTCTGGCCCGCATCAGCGAAGAAGAAATGCCCGACCGCCTGGAAAACCTGGCGCGCCGGGCAGTGCCTACGTTTGACTTTTTCGTCTTTGCGCTGGTTGCCGGAGCGGTGATGGGCATCGGTTTTATTTTGAACTCACCGGCCATCCTGCTGCTGGCAGTGGCCCTGGCGCCATTTCCGGGCCCGTGGCTGGGGGTTTCGCTGGGGGCGGCCAGCGGAGAATCGCGCTTTTTTGGTCAGACCCTCGGCGGTTTTTTCACCGCCAGTGTGTTTGTGACCGGCTGGCTGGCCGGGTTGGCGTCGCGCATTTTTATGCCCCTGGTGCTCGACCAGGCCTATCTTCATGCCCGTTTATGGGGGCCAGACCTGCTGTTGGTGGTTTTAGGAACCATTGCCCTGCTCCTGTTTTTCATTGCAAAAGAAGACAAACCCGCCCTGGCAGGTTTGCTGGTGAACTACGAACTACTCCTGCCAATCAGCGCGGCAGGCTTTGGGCTGGGGAACAATACCCCGGGCCTGTGGCCGCAGGCTCTGGGGGTGTTTTTGGTACACCTGGCGCTATCCCTTGTGCTGGCCCTGGCCATCTTTTACTACATGGGATTCAGGCCAATGGAAGCAATTGGCTATGCCTGGGGCGCCGGCATCATTCTGGTCAGCCTGATGGTTGTGGTCGGGTTTGCGGGCATTGGGGCCTTCCCACGGGCGGCTGTTCCGGCCCCAGCAACATCCACCGCTACCCCCACCGAGACACTGCCTGTTCCAACCGCGAGCATCACAAGTATTCCGGCCGCCACAGCAACGGCATCGCCTGTACCCCCAACGGCAACCTTGCAGCCAACCAACACCACGCGGCCAAGCGCCACCCCTGTTGTCATTCCAACGATTGCCTACGGACGGGTTCAATTTGGAGCCACCATTCGCACCAGTCCGGGCGGCACCGGCATTACAACCATTATGGATGGCTACGTGGTCGAAATCCTGCCAGACGAGCCGGTAACGATTGATGGAAACACCTGGATTCGAATTAAAGTGACCACCGCTTCGCGTGTGATTGAGGGCTGGGTCTTGCAAAACCTGGTGGTCACCCCAACCCCGCCACCCTAAAAATAATACTCAACCCGGAGAAAAAGAATGCCTATTCATTTTGGAACTGACGGCTGGCGAGCCGTTATTTCTGACACCTTTACTTTTGCCAATTTGCGCATGGTGGCTCAGGCCATCGCCGACGCGGCAGCGTCGGAGCACTGGCAAAAAGACGAGAGCGTAGACCCGAAAAAGTTTGTCGTCGGGTTTGATACGCGCTTTCTTTCGGACCGTTATGCGGCAGATGTCGCCCGCGTGTTGGCCGCCAATGGCTTCACGGTTTACCTGGCACAGGCTGATTCGCCTACCCCGGCCATTTCTTATGCCGTCAAGCACTACCATGCTGCCGGTGGTGTGATGATTACGGCTTCTCATAATGCGCCGCGTTATAACGGGGTCAAACTCAAGGCGGCTTATGGCGGCTCAGCCCTGCCTGAACAGTGCCGCCGGGTAGAAGTGTACATCAACGACAATGAAGAACGCGCCCGGGGGCCCAATCTGATGGACTTTGACAAGGCGCGAGAATTGGGCCTGATTCAAAAATTCAACCCGTTGCCCATTTACTTTGACCATCTGCGAACGTTAATTCGAACCGATGTGATCGCCGAAAACCCGCAGAATTTTGTCGTCGACTCAATGTTCGGCTCGGGGCGCGGGACGATTAGATCCTTCCTGCACGGAAGCGGCTGTGAGATTACCGAAATCCGCGGCGAGATGAATCCTGGCTTTGGCGGAGTACACCCCGAACCGATTGACCGTTACCTTGGCGCGCTCAAAGGTGCCATCGGCGCCGGGTTAGGGAATTTTGGCATCGCCACCGATGGCGACGCTGACCGGGTAGGCGCCATGGACGAGCATGGCAATTTTGTTGACCCGCACAAAATTATGGCCCTGGCCCTGCGCTACCTGGTTGAGAAACGCGGCATGAGCGGAGCCGTCGTGCGGACGGTTTCAACCACACGCATGATTGACCGCCTGGCGGCACGCTACGGCCTGCCCGTTTACGAAACACCGGTTGGGTTCAATCACATCTCTGATTACATGCTGAGCGAAGACGTGCTCCTGGGCGGAGAAGAATCGGGTGGCATTTCGTTCAAAGGACACATTCCTGAAGGCGATGGCCCCATTATGGGGTTATTGCTGGTCGAACTGATTGCCGAATCGCACAAGACCCTGCACGAACTGGTACGCGAACTGCTGGAAGATGTTGGCCCGGCCTATTACGAGCGCGCCGACCTGCGCCTGAGTCGTCCGGTGGCGAAGGCTGAAATGACCGATTTCCTGGTGAAACAGGCCCCGGCAGAAATTGGCGGCCAAAAAGTGGCTGAAATCTCAAAGAAAGACGGCGTCAAATACATCCTGGCCGATGACTCCTGGCTGCTTATCCGCCCATCGGGCACCGAACCAGTTTTGCGGGTCTACGCCGAAGGCCGGAGCCAGCAAATGGTCAAAGACCTGCTCGGTTACGGAAACAAAGTTGCGGCCAGTGTCGTCTAGCGGCCTTTAGCCCCCCAAAAAATTCGCTTAATGCTAACGGCGACCGCCACAGATAGCGGTCGCCGTTTTTGATTGTCGTCAAACGTACAAAAAAACTACGGCTCTTCAACCCGCTGGGTCTTGAGCGCAAGCATATCAACATGTTTGCGATTGAAAAGCACAGCCGGGCTATCCACCTTCAGCGCCGGAATGAGAATGGCGGTAAGCGCAGTATTGTAGAGAGGAATAAAATCACTTTTGCCATCCACCATAATGACCGAGAAGTCAAAGCGGCCTGACCACTCCACAATACCGCTTAATTCATACACCGGGGTTGTCAACAAAATCGGGTATTCGTACGTGCGCCCATAGCCACTGCGCACGCTATTGTGCAAGCCTACATCTTCGCGCCGCGAAAGGCAAACCGCAAAGACTTGTGAACGCACCAGTTTGACGGTCTGAAAGTGATCCACCAGTTTGGTCGGCATGTGCAGGCGCGCCAGGCGGGCATCATGGATTTCCATAAAAGAAGTCAGCGGGTCATTCATCAGGCCAATCAAACCGGTGGAGGGAATGGCAATTTTGCCAACAACGCGGTAACTGGGGGTAAAGAAATCAGCCGAGACAAAACGATTGGTGCTGGTAGGAGAATCCAGGTTCATAGACGCTCACTGTTCAGGAGGGGTGGAAAGCCGGTCGGTTCGCCGACGCGGACGAGGACGCAAAGCACGCTTGGGGTGCGGAGCCTGCCCCGTGCTGGGATTGAGCAACGTCGAAAGCCAGTTTACCGCCCGACTGTCATAATCACGCCGCCCGCAGACATCGCACACCCAGGCCGGAAAATTAGGCACCATGACCAGTTCATCATCAAGCCAGGTAAAGTAGGTGATAAACTGCAAGTTCATCAAACCAGCCTGACAATGTGTGCAGGTAAAAGAAGGCGGGCGAGGCGGGATTTCTTCGTTCATGCCGCCATTGCCTCGCGCAAAACAGAGACCCCAGCGCTCAGCCCCAGCCGGTTGGCCCCGGCCCGAATCATCGCCAGCGCATCGGCCAGGGTGCGAATACCGCCCGAAGCCTTGACCCCCATTTGCGGGCCTACCACGCGGCGCATCAGGGCGACATCCTCCACCGTAGCGCCAGAAGGCCCAAAACCGGTCGAGGTTTTGACAAAATCGGCCCCGGCAGCCTTCGCCAAAAGGCAACCGGCTATCTTCTCACGCTGGTTGAGGTAGCACATTTCAAGAATGACCTTAACCGCCGCCTGGTGCGCATGGCTGACCTCGACGACAGACTTAATCTCCTCAAAAACCAGTTCAAAGGCATTGGCCTTTAACGCGCCGATATTGACCACCATATCAATTTCGGTCGCCCCGGCTTCAAGCGCCATGCGCGTTTCGGTGGCCTTAAAATTCGGCAGATGCGCCCCCAGGGGGAAGGAAATCACCGAACAGACCCCAATCTCCTCGCCGCGCAAAATGCCTGCCGCCAGCGGCACAAACCCCGGGTTAACGCATACGGTCGCAAAACGATACTGACGCGCCTCCTGGCACAGCCTGACCACCTGCTCAGCCGTCGTTTCGGCCTTCAAGACGGTGTGGTCTATCCAGCCTGCCAGGTCGGCCCCGGCGGGTTCGGCCAGCGGCGCGGGCGCAGGAGGAAGTTCTTGCAAATATGCATCTGTTTGGGCTGTCAGTTCTTTTAAGTCAATCATTGGCTCGCCTTTATCAAATCAACATGATCGAGCACCTGCCAGCGTTCAAACGGCCAGTAAATCAGTACCGCTTTGCCTATCACTTTGTCAGCAGGCAGCATGCCCCAGGAATGCGAATCGGACGAATCGTTGCGGTTATCACCGAGAACAAAAAAATTATCTGATGGCACACGCCAGGTGCCGTTATAGGTCGGCACAGCGGCGATATAGGTTTCGACCAGCGCAACCCCATTGACATAGACCACCCCGTTTTCAATACGTACTTCGTCACCGGGCAGGCCAATCACGCGCTTAATCAAATCCTGGCGGGTCAGGTCGAAGTGAAAAACGATAATATCGCCGCGTTGCGGTTCTCCAAAACGATAAGCCAGGCGGTTGACAAGCACAAAATTGCCATCTTCAAGAGTCGGCAACATGCTAAAACCATCTACCCGAACCCGGGCTGTCAGGGCGTTGATGACCAGAAAAAGCGCCGCCGAAAGGAGAACCGTCTCTAAAATATCGTATAAAAGCTGATACAAACCCGCCCGGTCTTGCTTTTGTGGTTCATTTTCAACCACTTCTGGCTCGGGCGCGGGGGTTTCTGTTGTCAAGTCTTCCAAAACTGCCTCCAAAATGATGCGCCGATTATACCGCATCCCATCAAACCCGGCCCCAGGCGTAGAAAGTCGGCACAAACAAGACCCGCGAACCCTGCTGACGGGCCTGCCAATCCATTTCTTTCATTTTCTGGATGTCCTGGGCCGGGACGTGGCCCGCCAAATCGGCTTCGAGCACAGCCCATTCCAAATCCATTTCAACGGGGAAGGAGGCGCTCCACCCGCCGCCGATGACGCCGTTTTCGACCAGGCGAATGCCAGCCCTGGCAAAAACCCCTGCCAGCAAGCGTCCCATGCGTGGGTTGACTCCCTGGCGCGCCAGCGCTTCGGTCTGCCAGCGGCCCAAAGGTTGCAGTTCATCGGGCGCATCGATGCGGGCGGCGTGGTCTGGCTCGGCCAGGGCCAGCACGGCCCCGCCAGGGCGGGTGACACGCGCCATTTCGCGCAGGAGACGCTCGGGGTCTGGCACCCAAAGCAAAAGGTAGTGACAAAAAACCAGGTCGAAACAGGATGAGGGATAAGGGAGATGCTCTCCGGCGGCATTGACGGCGCACAGGCCGGGGGCATGACGGCGGGCCTGTTTGACGGAATCCAGGCTCAAATCGAGGCCGTGACGCGCGGCGCCGGGAGGGGTGGGCAGATGCTCCCATAACGCACCGGTGCCGCAGCCGACCTCCAAAACCCGTTTGGCGGCCTTCAGCCCGGCGCGTTCAAAGAGATAGTCGCGCGTATTTTGGGTCCAGCGGGCCTGTTGGCGATAGCGTTCGTGCCAGTTCATGGCTCGATTATACGCCGCCCGCTGGCCATTGGCGCACAAATTCTTCTTGCTCGAAGGTTTCGGGGGAATGGGGATAGAAGGCCGACTTTGGAACCGTAAGCCACCTGGCCGCTAGCTGCTCAAGCGCCTGCTGTCCGCTCAGGCCGTGCCGCACCAGGTAACAGCCAACAGTTGTGCCGGTGCGCCCAATGCCGCCCTGGCAATGCAGGTAAATTTTGCGCCCGTTTGCAATTGCCTGGTCGATATAATCGAGGATAGCCTGCATCTGTTGGCGGTCTGGCAGGCCATAATCGGCAATGGCAAAACGCTGATAGAAAATCTGCATGCCATCGTCTTCGGCTTCCTGGCGCAAAATTGGCTCGTAAGGGACCGTCTCGCCGGGGCCGGTCAGGTCAATAAAGGTATCAAAGCCAGCCTGGAGCAACGCGGCGATGCGCTGGCGGGTGCGTTCGGGGCTATAGGCGTTGCCAGGGTATTCGCCCGCCAAAAATTGCCCCGGAATCACCCAATAAGACTCTGGAAGAGGCCGTTCTGGAAGTGAGTGCATAGGCCCAACCGGGCTACATATCGTTGAGCAGGGAATTGGGCGAGGGCGGGTATTGAGGAATATCGCGCCGGAATTCGTAGGCTTCTATCATCTCGTTGATGGTTTGGGCCTGTTCGGCGGTGACGGTGCCAAATTGAAAGCCGATGTTGTAGAAGGCCGGGTCGATATCGGGCTGGCACCAGGCAACGCGGGCGTGCAAATTCAGGTGGTCAGTAGAAAAGAGGGGCGGGTCGGGCAGGTCAAAGCGCAGAGGGATGACGTCGCCTTCTTGCAGGGGGTCGTCGCTGATAATCATGGCGCCCATCAGGTTGAGGTCTGAGAGATAGCCGAGGACTTTGCCGGTATCGCGGTTGAAGACACGCGAATAAACCATCAGATACTTGCGCGGAATTTGACGCCGGTCATTCATAGCACTACTCCTCTCTGGTCTATGTGCTGTCTAATTAAAAGTGTACCAGAGATTGTGCGCTTTTCAATTACAAAAGGATGGACGCATGACAAAGTCTTTGGTAAAATAACGGGCCGTGAGCGTTGTACCCTTCGCTCTAATTTTTTTGCCACGAAAGGGCTAGAGAAAAATGAAAGTATTGCTGATTAAGGACGTTTACAAACTGGGCCGCGCTGGCGATGTTAAAAAAGTCGCCGATGGCTATGGCCGCAACTTCTTGCTGCCGCAGGGCATGGCGGTGCTGGCCACCCCCGGGGCCATGCGCCAGGCCGATAAAATTCGCCAGGAAGCCACCAAGCGCCGCGCAGCGCTGAACAAGGAAATGAGCGCGGTGGCCGAGGTGCTGAAAGGTGTGGCCCTGGCCTTTGCGGCCAAGGCAGGTGAAACTGGCAAGTTGTATGGTTCCATCACCAGCCAGGATGTCGCCGAGGCCATCAAGGCCAAAACCGGCATCGAGGTCAAGCGCCAGCAGATTGACCTGCAATCGGTGCGCGAACTGGGTGAGCATACCGCCTCCATCCGCCTGACGATGGATCTGGTTCCTGAAATTCGGCTGGTGGTGTACCGCGAAGGCGAAGCCAACCCGCTCGAAGAAGAAGCCGCTGAAAAAGCAGCTGCCGAAGAGCAAGCCCCGGCTGAAAGTTAGTCTGTTTTTTGCCTGAAGACATCACCGATATCACCCGGCAATGGGGGCATCGGTGATGTTTTTTTAAGACCATGCCTACTCCTGGTGAACAACTCCGCGCGGCGCGTGAAGCCCGCAAGTTAACGCTCCAGCAGGTTGTGCAGGCCACTCGCATTCGCAGTTATTACATCGAGGCGATGGAGGCCGATGACCTGTCTGTTATGCCGTCGGCGGTGCAGGCGCGTGGATTTTTGCGCGCTTACAGTACGTTTTTAGGGCTGGATTTTGAAGCGCTCACCCAGCCCGCCGAAAAGCCTGTCGCCGAACCTGAACCCGAGCCACCGGCGCCCCCCCAGCCCGAACCGGAGCCTGAGCCGGAACCCGAAGCGCCTTCTACCCCCGAGCCAGCAACGGAAGTACCGGGCAGAGAAGAGCAAGCGCCTTTGGCCTTGCAGCCTTCGGATATTATCTTCCGACAGATTGGCATGAACCTGCGCCAGCGGCGCGAACTGCTTGGCCTGACCCTGGAGGAAATTGAGCGGCATACGCGGGTGCGGCGCGCCAATTTAGAGCGTATCGAGCAGGGTGAGTTTGACAGCCTGCCTTCCCCTGTCCATGCGCGGGGAATGCTGAGCACTTATGCCGGCTTTCTCGATATGAATCCCGATGCGATGTTACTGCGTTTTGCAGAAGGATTGCAGGCCCGGCATTCTGAACGGCAGCCCGGCCCCGTCAGCGCGCCAAGACGCAAACCAGCCCTGCCAGCCTGGCTAACCCGCCTGGTCAGCCCAGATTTGATTTTTGGCGCGATTATGGTCATCGGGTTTAGTGTGCTGGCCTTGTGGGGCGCGGCACGCATTATTGCCAGCCAGGAAGCCGAACAAGAAGTAGAGGCTCCTTCCATTTCTGAAGTCCTTCTGGCAACTTCAGAAGTTACCGAGACGGCACAGGCCATTCCAACCAGCCTGGAAGAATTGGGAACCCCCTTGCCGTCTCTGCTCGATACCGCTGTTCCACCAGCCGATGCCACCTCGCCGCTGCCGGGCTCCATTTTGCAGGTGACTCTGATTGTGCGTGAACGGGTGTTCCTGCGCGTGATTGTGGATGGCGTTGTAAAGCAAGATGGCCGCGTGGCCCCCGGGGCAGCCCTGGTTTTTGATGGCCGCGAACGGATTGAAGTTCTGACCGGCAACGGCAACGCGGTGCAGGTCATCTACAATCAGTTTGATTTTGGCCCGCTCGGGAACCCCGGGCAGGTTGTTAATCGCATCTATACGCTGGAAGGGGTTCAAACCCCGACCCCAACCATCACGCCGACCGCCACCAACACGCCCAGGTTCCAACCCAGCGAGACCCCAACCATTACCGGTACCCCACCCATCCCAACTGGAGCGCCTTAACCCTATGAACCGCAAAACTTTTCACCTCGTTTCACTTGGCTGCGCCAAGAACACGGTTGATTCCGACTCGATGGCGCAATTACTCACCCAGGATGGCTATCGCAGTGTCGAAAAACCAGCCCAGGCCAGCGTCTTGATTGTCAATACCTGCGGCTTTATTGGGCCGGCCAAAGAAGAATCGTTTGCCGTCTTACGTGAGCTGGCGCGTGAAAAACGCCGCGACCAGTTGCTGATTGCCGCCGGATGCCTGACCCAGCGCTACGGCGCCGAGGTGGTCAAAAAAGTGCCTGGCATTAACGGTGTGCTTGGCACCCGGCGCTGGATGGATATTGTGCAGGTGGTCAAGCAGTTGCGCAAAAGTCCGCACCCGGGCACGCTCTATCACCTGCCCGAAGCCCCCACAGTTGGATTAGACGAAGGCAACGCCCTGCGCGCCACCATCAACGGCGCAAGCGCTTACCTGAAAGTGGCCGATGGCTGCCGCCGCCCGTGCGCCTTTTGCGCCATTCCGCTCATCAAGGGCACAGCCGTCAGCCGCCCGGTGGAGAGCATCGTTCACGAGGCCCGAATTTTGCGCGATCACGGCATTCGAGAACTGGTCTTGATTGCCCAGGACACCACCGATTACGGACATGACCTGGGGCTGAAAGACGGCCTGGCCGTTTTGCTCGAACAATTGACCGACGCAGTACCCGATATGGACTGGATTCGGGTGATGTACGCTTATCCTGGCTACGTCACCGACCGGCTGATTGAAGTCATGGCAGAACGCCGGCAGATTTTGCCGTATCTCGATATGCCGCTTCAGCACGCCCACCCCAAAACGCTCTACCGCATGAAGCGCCCATCCAACATCGAGTGGGTGCACAAAACCCTCGAAAAGATGCGCGCCGCGTTTAGCGACAAACCCCAGCGGCTGGCCATTCGCACCACGTTTATCGTTGGGTATCCGGGCGAAACCGACGAGGAATTTGAGACCCTGCTTCAGTTCATCGAGCAAATCCGGTTCGACCGGGCCGGGGCGTTCCAGTTCTCGTTTGAGCCGGGGACTTCCTCCGAGCCGCTGGGAGACCCAATTCCCGCCGAGGTCAAGCAGGAACGCTGGAACCGGCTGATGGAATTACAGCAAGGCATCTCACTGCAAATCAACCAGGAATACGTCGGCAAGACGCTGGATGTGCTGGTGGAAGGCTTCGATAACGGCATTTCGTTCGGGCGTTCGTACCGCGACGCGCCCGAAATTGACGGGCTGGTGCTGGTGGAAGGCGAACTACCGATTGGCGAAATTGTCCCCATTCGCATCACCGGGGCAATGGACTACGACCTGAGCGGCGTGCCTGCCGGTTTGAAAATTTTGCAGTAGAACATTAAGCGTAAAGAGACCAGGAGACAACGTTTTCTGTTGGTTTCCTGGTCTCTTTGTGTTTCTAACACTTACCCCGCTCTCTGGCGCGGGGTGAGCAAATCAATCACCGCCTGCGGGATGGGCAAAGGCCGCCCGCTGCGCGTATCGACAAAAACCCAATCGGTCTCACCGCGCACCAGCAGCGCCCCATCCGATTTGCGCACAAATTCATATTTGCGCAGTGAGCGCACCCGGCGCGCATCCTCGACCCAGGTGCGAATTTCGATGTCCTGCCCGGCAAAGGCCGGTTGCAGATATTCAATTTTGTGTTCGCGCACCACCCAGGTGGCATTTTCTCCCTGGGCGGCCACGCCGCCCGCGCTGTCGTAATGCTCCACGGCAATATCCTGCATCCATTGGACGTAAACGACATTGTTGACATGCCCGTTTTCGTCGATGGCGGCGGGCGGGATGGTGATGGTTTTGGTGTAGGGTAAATGATCCATGTTTCTTCCGTGGCGCGGGATGTTATCCCGCGACAAATGCAATAAACAGCATGCCCAAAAAGCGGATTAGCAATCCGCCCCACGAATCTCCGTCAAATACTTCTCGCGGTTGGCCGAGCGGGCGGTTTTGCCGCTGGAGGTCTTTACAATCCACTTTGGGCCGACCAGGTGAACCAGCCGCAGGGCAATGGCCGAATTCTGGCTGATGTGCCGCCGCAGGGCATCGGCAATTGCCTGGCGCTCGGCAGGGTCGTTGGTATCAACCTCGGCCACAATCACCACTTCCTCTGTCCCGGCTTTTTCGTCTTCCACCCCAAAGGCCACCGCGCGCCCGGGGTGAATGCCCGGCACTTCGTAGGCCAGGCTCTCCAAATCTTGCGGGTAAACGTTCTTACCGCCAACGATAATCATATCCTTCTTGCGCCCCGAAACAAAAATCTCGCCATTCAGGCTGTAGCCGTAGTCACCGGTCAGGTACCAGCCATCGCGCAGGGCCGCAGCGGTTGCATCGGGGCGGTTGTAGTAGCCGGTTAACATGCAGTCGCTTTGCAGGGCAATTTCGCCTATGACGCGGTCAGGCAAATCCTGTCCTTCGGGATTGAGGATGCGGATGCGGGTGTTGGGGAGGGCGCGCCCCGAAGACATCATCTTCAGGACAGGTTTTCCCGCCAGCGGTTCGCGCGCCACCCGCTCGTGGATGTACGCTTCGCGGTCAATTTCATCCACCTTTGGCAGCGTGCCAGGCGGGGTCTGGGTGACGCCAAAGACGTTCTCTGCCATGGCATAACTGCAATTCAGAGTTTCCTGTCGCAAGCCATAGGCCCTGAACTTCTCATAAAACAACTGATGACTTTCCCACTTGACTGGCTCAGAGCAGTTGGTCAGAATGCGCAGGCTCGACAAATCGACCCCGGCCATATCGCGCTCACGGACCTTTTGGGCGCAGAAGTTATAGGCAAAATTGGGCAGCCAGGCCAGCGTGCCGCGATATTTGCTGACCGCCTGAAAGAGTTTATACGGCGCGCGCACCCAATCGAAAGGCGACATGAGCACCAGGGTATTTTCGTTCAGCACCGGCATGAGAAAACCGGCAATCAGCCCCATGTCGTGATAGAGCGGCAGCCAGGAGACAATCACATCATCATGGCGCAGGTCAATCGCCTGGCGGTAAGCCGCCAACTGATTAAGCACCGCCCGGTGCGAAAGCGCAACCCCCTTTTGCAGGCCAGTCGTGCCGGAGGAGTGCTGGAGCAGGACAACCTCTTCCGGGTCGCGCTGTTCAATCGCCAGATGCTCCCAATCTGGGGCCGTTTCGGCTTCCAATTGACCGGTCAGCAGGACAGCGCGCACCGACCCGCCGGACGTGAGCGCAGCCCGGACTTCAGGCTCAAACTCGGGCGTGGTGACGATGGCAGCAGGCCGCGTGACCGAAAGCAGGGCGCTCAGGTCGGCGCGGTAACGCTCTGGCGAGAGTTTCTCGGTCAGGAAAGGCATAATCGATGGGATGACGCCGTACAAAATGGCGCCCCAGAACGAAAAGACTAAATCGGCGCCGTGATTGAGAATCAGGATCACCACTTCACCCGGCTGAATTCCCTCGCGCTGGTAAGCGCGGGTGTAGCGGTAAGAGCCATCGACCAGGCTTTTGTAAGAAACCAAAACATCCTCCTGCCCGGCGTGCTGGAGGACAATGGCGGTTTTCGCGGGGTTGGTCTGGTAATTTTTGCGAATCAGATGCGGGAGAGTAGGCATGGGGGAAGGCTGAGTGCAGAATTTAGAATGCAGAATGAAGAATGCGGAACCGTTACTGGATACTGGTCACTGAATTCTGCCTACTGCCTCGACTGAATCAGCGCTGCCAGTTGCTCCAGGGTATCAAATGTATCGGCGTTGAGTTCGGTGTCTTCGATACGCACGCCAAAGGTGTCTTCGACAAACAGGCCCAGGTCTACCAGGCTAAACGAATCGACCAATCCGCTGGAGATGAGTTTCTCATCGGCGGCAATGGCGCGGCCCGGTTGTTTGAGAATGTCTTTGGCAATATAGGCGGAAAGTTTTTCAATCATTACGTTCATGGTTAGAGGCTCCTCTCTGGTCAGGGACGTTGGGGGGGCGAGGTAGGCGTGGGGGTAAAGATTCGTTCCATGCCCGGCGGGGGGGGGCGGGTCGAGATTATAGCCGTATTCGCCGCGAAAGGTGAAGAACGTTACCTGCCCAGGGCGAATTTCGACTTCCTGGCGGCGGCTCTTGCCGTCGAAAACGATGTAAACGTTGTAGCGTCCGGCAGGCAGATCGCTGATAACAAAATTTTCGTTGTAATACGGGTCAGGGCGAACAGAATCCGGGCCGTAGGTGATGACCGTCCACTGGCGGCCAGTTTGCAGGGATTCGATCAGGACTGATTTTTTCCTGAACAGTTCCCGGTTGGTATCCATCACCCGCCCTGCCAGGACGCCCCAGCCCTGGGGCGGGGCAATCCACAACTCGGGGTTGCGGGTCTGAAAGTAGGAATTGTCACCAATGCGCACTTCGAAGTGCAGATGCGGGCCGGTGGTGTAGCCGGTATCGCCAACTTCGCCAAGATGTTGACCGGTATCGACCCACTGGCCAACCGCCACATCTACCTGGCGCATGTGGGCATAGGCGGTGTAGAGGGTCTGGCCGTTGTAACCAAAATCGTGCCGGATGACGACCGCCTGGCCGTAGGCATCTTGCTGGTTTTTGGGGTCGCCGCTAACCGGCCCAGGTGACAGTGCCTGGCCCGGCGGCCAGCACCGGGGTACCCGCCCGGGCAGGGATATCTACCCCGGTATGGGTGACATCTTCAAAGAAGACGCCGCCATAGCGGTAATTGGCGAGCGGCCAGTTGACATCGTCGGCGGCGATGGGACGGGTGAAGTAGAAGTGGTCGTAAGCGTTTAAGGCCCAGGGCACCGGGTAAAGCGGGGGACGCCAGGCCGAGACTCGCTCGGCACCAGGGGTTGGAAAGTCAAAGCGCAGCGGCTCGAGCGGCGCAAGGGCCGGGGTGACAACGAGACAATCGAGGTTGGGGCAGGAGGGCGTCGGCTGGGGCGTGGCCGAAGCAGCGGGAGCAGGCTGCGGGGCGGATGAATCCGCCTGGAAAATGACCGGGGTAGGCCCGGCTTCGGGCTGCGGGGCCGGGCTACAGGCAGAGAAAAATACCAATAAGCCGAAAAGAAGTCTCGATTTCATGGCGCGGGGGTAAACGTGGGGCGCATGGTCGGCGTAAAGGAGGGCGTGGGGGTCGGGGTTTTGTAGCGATAGCCGGTGGGCGTGGGGGTCGGTGTGCGCGTGGGCGGAATGACGATGGTGGGGGTGATGAGGATGTCGGGCGGGTAAAGCTCGAGCATGGCGTCGCGCCACGACAGGCTGCCGGGGATGACAAACTCATTGAAGAGCGCGCCCTTGAAGTAGGTGCGCCAGTTGGTTTGGGCCGGCTGACGCTGCCAGCCATAGACGCGGGCCAGGCGGGTGAAATCGACCCAGTAGCCGGTCGGGATGGTGTCGTACAATTGGCCGCCCTGTTCATAAGCCATCGGGCTGAGGCTGTAGCGGGCGTTCATATTCCAGGGATGGGCGCGCAGGGGTTCGCCCATCGAGCCGTCCTGGGCTTGCGGACGCAGGTAAACGCGCCAGAAGGTCTGGCCGTTGTAATCTTCACGCAGAATGTACATCCAACCGGCATTGAGGGGCAGGGGGTTAATGCCAAAGGCCCGCCCGGTATAGAGCCAGGAATCGCCACGGCCCGGGCCGAGGCTGGTGGTCAGGGGGGTGTGGGCGTTTTCGAGGTTGGCAAGCACATCCCAACCGGTTTCGAGGATGGCGCGCTGGCGCAGGGCCTCGAAGGCCGGGATGACGCTCTGGTGCAGGTAGGGCTGGGGCGCGCTGACATCGGGGCCGAGCGGCAGTAAGTCGGCGCGGCCTTCGGCGGGCAGGGGGGTGTTGAAAAGCGGGGTGGGGCTTTGACTGGCGCTGCGCTGAAAAACGACTGGCAACCCGCCAATGGGCAGAGTGCGCCAGGAGATGCCATAGAGCGGCGGGCTGGGCTGGGCGGGCAGGCTGGTAAATCCATCCAGCTGGTAGGCCAGCAAATAATCCTGATTGGGTTCGCGGATGGCGGCGGCTATCTGGTCGCCAAACTGGTTCCAGGCGGGCAGGCTGCCGGGGCCGATGAAGCGGGCCGGGGCCTGGGGCTGGGAGGTATCCCAAACATAGATGGCGGGCGGCTCGGCCAGGCTGGCGGCTTCCCAGGCCAGCAGGCTGCCATCGGGCGACCAGACGGGGTTGGTTTCGCGGGTGTTGGGGCTGCGGCTGATGTTCTGGTAGCGGTTTTCGCCGGGGGTGTCGAGGTTGGCGACCCAGATTTCAAAATCGCCGGAGCGGTCGGAGGCAAAGGCTATCTGGCGTCCGCTGGGCGACCAGGCCGGGCGCTGGTCGGAAGCCGGGTCGTCGGTCAGGCGGATGATTTCGCCGATGTTGACGGTGGAGGCGATCAGAATCTCGAAGTTGTCATCGCTGTAGGAGTCGAAGACAATCCACAAACCATCGGGCGACCAGCGCGGGGAGGAGTCGTAGGCGGGGGTATCAGTCAGGCGGCTGACTTGTCCGCTGGCGAGGTCGAGCAGGTAGATGTCCCAATATTCGTTGCGGTCGGAGGCAAAGGCCAGAGTACGGCCATCGGGGCTGAGGGCGGGGGATTTGTCGTTCCAGGGGCCGTTGGTCAGGCGCAGAGGGGCCATGACACCGGGGGCAAAGGCGTACAGGCGGCTGTATCCGCCTTCGTCGATGGCCAGGAAGAGGGTCGAGACCGAATCGGGCGGCAGGGGGGTACGGGTGGGGGTAGCGGTCGGCAGGGAGGGTGTGGGCGTGCCAGCCGGAACAGTTTCGGTTGCGGAGGGCGAAGGCAGCAGCGCCTGGCTGGAAAGCGCCGTTAAAGCAGACTCAGGCTCGGAGGGCGCAAGGGCCAGGTCGGGGTTCAGCCACCAGAAAAGCGCGCCTGCGGCCAGCAGCGCCAGCAAAAGCAGGAGGAAACGCCGTCGGTTCATCAATTTGAGCATTTGCACTTTGTCTCTATCCGAAAATTATTTTTAGCAAGATTTGCGAACAAGCCATGTGAACAAA
>CAZNCT010000080.1:0-12834 GCA_964571615.1 uncultured Anaerolinea sp.
CTGGAATGGAAACTCCCGGCGCGTCCATCAGACCGGAGGATGTGGCCGAGGCCATGACCTGGCCCGGAATCATTGGCCTGGGTGAGATGATGAACTTCCCCGGCGTGGTTCAGGCCGACGAGAAAATGCACGCCGAAATGCGCGCCACCCGCGCCGCTGGCAAGACCATCGGCGGCCACTACCCGACCCCCGACCTGGGCCTCGATTTTCACGGCTACGTCGCTGGCGGGCCTGAAGACGACCACGAAGGCACGCGCCTTGAGGACGCCATTGCCCGCGCCCGCCAGGGCATGAAGCCTATGCTGCGCTATGGCTCTGCCTGGCATGATGTCGCCACCCAGGCCAAAGCCATCACCGAAGGTAAACTGGACCCGCGCCGCTTCATCCTCTGCACCGACGACAGCCACGCCGCCACCCTGGCGTTTGACGGCCACATGGATCGCGTCATTCGCCATGCCATCAGCGAGGGTTTGCCGCCCATGACCGCATTGCAAATGGCGACCCTCAACACCGCTGAGCATTTTGGCCTCAGCCGCGAGATGGGCATGATTGCCCCCGGGCGTTACGCCGACATTCTGCTGGTGGACGACCTGAACGACTTCCGTCCGCGCCTGGTCATTGCCAAAGGCCAGCCCATCGCCGAAAACGGAAATCTGACCATTCAACTGCCGGCCTATCCTTATCCCGATTGGGTCAAGCAGAGCGTCAAAATCGGCAAAAAACTGACCGCTGAAGACTTCAAAATGGCAGTCCCCAATCGCCAATCGCCAATCACCGCCAACGTCATCGGCGTTATTGAGAACCAGGCCCCCACCCGCCATTTGAAATTTGACCTTCGGCCCGAAAACGGCGAAATCATCATTCCTGACACCTCGCACCTGACACCTGACACTCCCGACCTGGCCAAACTCGCCCTGCTCGACCGTCATCACGGCTCGGGCGGCATTCAACTCGGGCTGGTGAGCGGATTTGGCTTTACCGCCAGGTGCGCCATCGCCTCCACCGTTGCCCACGACAGCCACCACCTGCTCGTCACCGGCACCGACGATACCTGCATGGCCCAAGCCGCCAACCGCCTGGCTGAAATTGGCGGCGGGCAAGTAGTTGTCAAGGATGGCGAAATCATCGGCGAAGTGCCGCTCCCAATTGCCGGGCTGATGTCTGATGAGCGCGCCGAAGTCGTCGCCCAAAAAGCGGAAAGCGTCCTGGAAGGCTTCCGCGCCTGCGGCTGTACCCTCAACAACCCCAACATGCAGCTTTCCCTGCTCGCCCTGGTCGTCATCCCCGAATTGCGCATCTCCGATAAAGGGCTGGTAGATGTAACAAAATTTGAATTTGTTCCGCTCTTCAACTGAATACTGCCCACTGAAAACTGAATACTAAAGACTGGAGTCTTCATGCCCCACTTTCCCTTCCAACGCCTGCAAGCCGACCTGGCTGCGCTGATTGCCAAACTTCCGCCTGGTTCGCGTTTGCCTTCTGAGCCAGACCTGGCCGCCGATTTGGGCGTCAGCCGCGCTACCCTGCGCGAGGCCATGCGCACTTTTGAGACCCAGGGCTTGATTCGCCGCCGTCAGGGGGCCGGGACGTTTGTCGTCGGCCAGCCGCCCGTCATTGAAGGTGGGCTTGAAATTCTTGAGAGCATGCTCACCCTGGCCCGCCGCACCAACCTGGATGTCGGCCCCGGGCCTTCGATTGTTGAGCGCATCCAGGCCGAGGGCGAGGCTGCTGCCGCCCTCGAGGTTCCTGCTGGCACGAGGCTGATTCGCGTTTCGCGCACCATGCGCGCCGATTCGCGCCCGGTCGCCTATCTTGTGGATATCCTGCCCGAAGATGTGCTTCACCCCGAAGAATTAACCTCCCGCTTTAACGGGTCGGTGCTCGATTACCTGCTCCAGCGCGGTGACCCGCTGACCGTCAGCCGCACCGAAATCACCGCTTCGAACGCCAGTGCCGAAGTCGCCAAGATGCTCGAAATTCAGCGCGGCGATGTCTTGCTGCAATTTACTGCCAAACTCTTTACTGCCAGCGGCAAAGTGGTCGATTACTCGCACAGCTATTTTGTGCCTGGCTATTTCAAATTCCACATCGTCCGCAAGGTAGGCGGGGCGTAATCATCAATCATGAATGCAGAATGAAGAATTGTATTGATTCTGAATTCATCATTTCTCATCAGGAGACTCTATGAGCAAAATATCCGAAATTCAGGCCCGCGTGGCCGCGTCCAAAGACGACATCATCCAGTTCATGCGCGACATCTGCGCCATCCCCAGCATGGATTCGCAGATTGGCCCGGTTGGTGAGCGCATTCAGGCCGAAATGCGCAAACTCGGCTACGACGAAGTGCGCTTCGACAAAATGGGCAACACCATCGGGCGCATTGGCAATGGGCCGCGTGTCATCGTTTTTGATTCGCACATTGACACTGTTGGCATCGGTGACCCGGCTTCGTGGGAGTGGGACCCGTTCATCGGCAAGGTCGAAGACGGCGTTTTCTACGCCCGCGGCGCGTGCGATGAGAAGAACTCCACCCCCGGCATGGTCTATGGCCTCGCCATTGCCCGCGATTTGGGCCTGCTCGATGGCTGGACAGCTTACTACTTCGGCAACATGGAAGAGTGGTGCGACGGCATCGCCCCCAACACCTTTGTGGAAGTCGACCCCGGCATTCGCCCCGATTTTGTTGTCATCGGCGAGCCGACCAAAATGAACGTCTATCGCGGTCACAAGGGGCGGTTGGAGATGAAGGTGGTCGCCAAGGGCAAAAGCGCCCACGCCGCCAGCAACCACCTCGGCGACAACGCCATCTACAAACTCCTGCCGGTCATTGCGGGCATCCGCGACCTGGAGCCGAAACTTGGCGACCACCCCTTCCTCGGGCACGGCAAAATCACTGTCAGCGATATGCACGTCAAGACCCCCAGCATCAACGCTGTCCCCGACGAGGCCACCATCTTTATTGACCGCCGCATGACCTTTGGCGAGACCAAAGAGCAGGTCAAGAAACAGGTCGAAGATTTGATTCCCGCCGAATTCAAGGACTCCGTCAGGGTCGAAGAACTGTTCTACGATGAACCCTCCTATACCGGCTTTGTCTTCCCGGTGGATAAATACTTCCCGGCCTGGGCTTATGAAGAAGACCATCCGCTCGTACAGGCTGGTCAAAAGGCGCGCGCACTCATTGGACTGCCCGAAGCCCCCAGCGGCAAGTGGAATTTCTCGACCAACGGCATCTATTGGGCGGGCAAGGCGGGCATCCCGGCGATTGGTTTTGGCCCCGGAGATGAGGAAACCGCCCACACCACCCACGACTGCGTCAATCTGGCCGATATGGTCAAATCGACCGAGTTTTATGCGGTCTTGCCGAGCCTGATTGGTAAATAGGAATTGCCGGGTGGCAATTTTTACCAATCGCCAATTACCAATCACGAATTACTAACCATGAAAACGCTCGAAATCCGCCGCCACTCCCTGCGCAACCGCGCTTTGCCCGATTTGTCTGAAGAAGGCGTCATGCTTGCCAACCTGGTCGGGCAGTTGATGGGCAAGTTTGACCGTGTCCTCGCCAGCCCCCTGCCGCGCGCCATCCAGACCGCCGAGGCAATGGGCTATCGGGTCGATGAGACTGCCGAACTGCTGGCCTCGACCGGGGATGCGGTGGAGATGGAGTGCCCCTGGCCCGCCAGTTTTGGCGAATACGCGGCAGCGTTCCGTCAAAACGGCCCAACGACGCGCTGCGCCCAACGCCTCGCTAATTTCTACGTTAAATTGGTCGAATCCCTGCCGGAAGGTGGCGCGGCGCTGGTCGTCAATCATGGCGGCGTGGTCGAACTCAGCGCGATTGGCTGTTTCCCTTCCGCTGATTATGACGCTTTGGGCGACTACATCGACTACTGCGAAGGCGTGCGTCTGACCTGGGAAGATGGACAGTTTGTTTCTGTGCAAGTTTTGCGCGTTTGAACAATCACAAATTACCAATCATCACCTACCAAACCAAAAGGAGTATTTCACTATGCAAACCAATTTTCGTGGACGAGATTTCATCAGCGACCTCGACTTCACCAAAGAAGAAGTCGAAACCGTCTTAGATGTTGCCTGGGATCTGAAGCGCAAACGCGCCCTGGGCGAACCGCATCCCTACCTGCGCGACAAGGTTTTGGCGATGCTGTTCTTCTTCTCATCCACCCGCACGCGCGGTTCGTTCGAGGCCGGCATGGCCCAACTCGGCGGACACGCCGCTTTTATTGACAGCAATACCACCCAGATTTCTCACGGCGACACCCCGGTCGAGATTGGCGAGATTTTTGGCCGCTACTTTGACGGCATCGCCATCCGCCATTGCGATTATGGCGATGGCAATGCCTACCTGAATGCGGTCGCCAAATCGAGCCGTGCGCCCGTCCTGAACATGCAATGCGATGTCTATCACCCCTTCCAATGTCTGGCCGACCTGATGACCATCATGGAAAAGAAAGGCCGCGACCTGCGCCGCAAGAAGATTGTTGTCTCGTGGGCCTATGCCGCTTCGTATCTCAAGCCCATTTCGGTGCCGCAGTCGCTCATCCTGCAAATGCCGCGCTTTGGCATGGATGTCACCCTAGCCTACCCGCCCGAATTCCCGCTCATGCCCGAAATTGTGGAACAGGCCAAAGATGAAGCCCGCAAGGCTGGCACCGCCTTTGAAATCATTGACAGCAAAGACGGCATGACCGAAGCCTGCAAAGACGCCGATGTCATCTACGCCAAATCGTGGGGGCCCCTGCTGACCACAACCGACAAAACCGAGGGCAAACGCTTGCAGGATATGTACAAACACTGGATTATGGACGACGCCAAACTCAAGGTCGCCAAAGAAGGCGCCATCTACATGCACCCGCTCCCGGCTGACCGTGATATTGAAGTCACCTCGGCTGTGCTCGATGGCCCGCAATCGGTTGTCTTCGATGAAGCCGAAAACCGCCTGCACGCCCAAAAGGCCGTCATGGCCCTGACGATGAGCTAGGCCCGGTCTTTCGAGAGCAAAAGAGCAGTCTCCGCGCTGGGGACTGCTCTTTTGTTATGGCGAACTTCGCGCCAGCAACCGTGCTTACAGCGCCGGTAAACTTGCCGCCGCAATCGATTGCCCCACCCGGCGGCTTTTTTCATCTGGCAACTGCACATGAATTTGTCTGGCAAGTTCGGGAAACTCGGCTTCGAGAACTTTTTGGGCCCCGTCCAGCAGCATATCGCCGCCGCACCCCGAGGTGCATCGGCCCAAAATCAAGACATGCTTGATGTCATAAAACTCGGCATAATGCGCCAGGGCGTAACCGAGATAGATGCCCATGCTTTCCCAAATCTTAAGTGCCCCCTCGTGCCCGGCCTCCAGTTTTTGCTGCACAAACTTCAACTTTTCGGCATCCGTAATCCCTGCCGGGATTTCAATTCCCGCCCGCGGGGCCAGGCGAAAGACGCATTGCTGCGAGAAATACTGTGACCCAACCCCAATATCGCCTGACCACTCATCCGCCGCCGCGGATGGGTTGTAATCCACCGGCGCAAAGGCCAGTTCGCTCAACCAGTTTTGGATGTGCCCGTTGCGGTCCACATAACCCACTGCCTCGCTCGAACCGAGCGCAATCCCCAAAATGCCAGTATCCTCCAGCGACATCGAACCGGCCAGGGCGGTCACATCCCCATCGTTGATGACCTCCAGCGGCACGCCCAACTCCTCGCGGATGCGCAGGAACATCCCCCGAATCTCATCATAACGTTCCGCCGGAACACTCCGAAAGAGCGAAGCCACCATCGGGCGGTTGTCAATGTAAATGCCTGCCGAAGACCCGCCAATTGCATCCACTCGCGGCATTTTGCTTGCCGCCGTCTTGAGCGCGGTCATAATTTCGCTGTAGTGATAGTTCGGGTCACTGTGCTTGCGCGGCTCCCAGATGACTTCCTCGCTGTAAATCGCCTCGCCATCCACCACCGCGCTGACCTTGCGGTCCGATGCGCCCAGGTCAAAACCGATGCGGCAGCCGTTCAGGTGCCGCCCAAGGGCTTTGCCACCTTCCCGGGCGGGCGGCACTTCTTCGGGTTGGCACGAGACCACCGTAAAGGCCTGTTCGTACACCTGCTCGCCCATGAAGTGATAATCAAAAGCCCGTTCGCCATCGGGCGCGTACAGTTTTTGCAGGTGCCCTGCAATCTGTTTTGGCCCGCCGACATACACCTTAAACCCGCCTTTGGCCCACAGCATGAACTTGACCAGCCGCTCGGCGTAATACAGGTTCTCCGCCGCGCGCGGATGTCCGTCTGGGAAGACCACCGTTTCAAAGCGCGAGACCTCCCCGTGGGCGCGTTCCAGCCCCAGCACCAGCGGAACACCCACCCCGGCGGCCTCGGCGCGGAAGTGCCGGTTAAACAGCGCCGCCGGGCGAAATTCCGGCTCGAGCGGCGGGACGAATTTGGGGGCCAGTTGGGCGGCATTCGACATGATTTTTCCTCCAGATGTTGATGTAACCGTTTACATAAGACCCAATTATACCCCAATCCCCTGTTTTCAGGGTGTTACAACCGCCAGCGCAGGCGCGCCCAAGCTTTTTCGGCCTGGCGGGCTTCGCTTTTTGCGGGCAGGCGCGGGCTGAAAACCGCTTTCTCGTACAGTGCGCTAATGCGGGCCGCGTCTTCCAGAATTTCTGCTGTCCGCGCCGGGCTTGAGCCTGTCTCATAAAAACGCCGCAGGGCTTGCAAAAATTCCTGGCTGGTCTGGCTGCTGGGTGCGTCTCCCAGGCGTTTGGCGCCGCGCTGCCGCATAGCCTGATACACCCGTCCGATGCGCCGTATCACGGGCGGACGCGGGTCGCGCCAATCGCGCACGAAGATGTACAGTCCCAGGGCCAGTCCTGCCAGCAAGAGACCTCCTGCCGCCCAGGGCAGGAAGACCGGCAGATTCGCCAGCCAGCGCCGCAACCCGCTCAGCGGGTCATCTGGTTCGGCTTCTGGCGGGGTGTAGGGCAGGGGCGCCGCGCCCGTGCTGGCGCGTTCAAACCCTGCCTGCCCGGCGGTCGGTTCAAACTCAACCCAGCCCACCTGCGGAAAGTACACCTCGACCCACGAGTGTGCATCAGCCTCGCGCACCAGGTAGACCGCCTGCACCGGGTCATACGTCCCGCCGACATAGCCGACCACCAGCCGGGCCGGAATACCCACCGAACGCGCCAGCACCACCATCGCCGAAGCGTAATAATCGCAATAGCCGCGCCCCAACTCAAACAAGAAGTAATCCACCGGGTCACGGCCCGGCGGAGGGGCAGGGACATCCAGCGTGTAGTCGTAATTTGTGCGCAGGTAACGCTCAATCGCTTCGGCGCGGTCGTAGAGCGTCGGCGCGGCGGCGGTGATGTCCTGGGCTAGTTCGGTCACCCGCTGCGGCATGGGCGGCAGGGCCAGGTAGCGCGTCCGTACCCATTCGGGATAATCTGGCCAGATGTCGCGCAAAGTGGCGACATCGACCGTCGCCACCAGCGAAGTGGCCTGGTAGCGGTTCGACGGGCTGACCGCCCGGTACAGGTCGGCGCTGCCATTCGGCGCGGCGGGCAGACTCAGCCGCGTCAGCGCATTGCGCCATTCGGCCTGCATGGGCAGGTCGAGCCGCTCCAGCAGTCCGGCCCGAAAAACCGGGTAGCCCTCTTCCTCGGGTTGCAAGAGTTCAAAATCGTGCCGCAGACGTTTATAAAACTCGGGTTTTTCGGCGGTCAAAATTTCTCCCGCCGCATAACTGGCCGTTTCCACCGGGCTGCTGGCCCAGCCCTGGCCGCTATAAGAGTCGTAGGTATAAGCCCGCCAGTAATAGCGCGGTGGGTTTAACTGCGCCTCGGGGCGCGGCACCGGCGACAAATCGTAGGTGCGCACGCGCATCACCAGCGTTTCCGAAAGGGCCACATCGCCGCTCAGCAGGTGATTGCGCGGCAACCCGGCCACAATCCGCTCGCTGCGCGGGGCCGTCTCGCCCGTCCCCGAGGCCGCCGGTGCGCCTTCGCCTGCCCGGGCGCGGCGGCTTTCCTCCCAGGCCCGGCGCAGTTCTTCCACCGAAACCGAGGGCATGGCCGCCGCCAGGGCCACCACCAGGGCCGCCAGGCCCAGCGCGCCCGCCACACTGCCAACCACTGCACTCTCGGCGTAATCCAATCCGCTTTCCAGCCAGGCGCGCAGGCGTTGTTGCAGGTGAACCAGCCCCAGCAGGCCGACAAACACCAGCAGGCTGGCCCACAACAGGTTTGCTTCTTTGGACTGGTAGGTATCGAGTAAAACCGCCTGCGCCGCCAGCAAGGGCACAAAGGCCCCCAGCACATCGGCCTTGCGCGCCAGCCGCCAGCCGACCCAACCCGCCAGCAGCCAGGCCGCCACCAGCCAGGCCATCCCGCTCACCAGCGGGTCTTCAATGGCCCGTCCCTGGGCCAGCCCGGCCAGCCATTGTCCGGCCCGCGCCAGCAGGCCGCCCATGCGCGCGCTGATTTCAAAAAAATACCCGCCCAGGCGGCTTAAATCGGGATTGGCGCCGTTCAGTTTTTCAAAAAGCAGGAAAAATGTCTCGTTAAAAAGGCCCGATAGGCTGCCCATCACCCGGGCCGTCAAAATGGCAATTGCCCCCACCCCGGCGGATGCGTACGCCCCGCCAGCCCGGCCCGCTGACCAGGGGCCGTTTCCTAAGGCCCAGGCGGTTGCCGCCCCCGCCAGCAGGACGACCGTTAAGCCGCCTGGCGCGGCGTCTGAAAGCGCGCTGACAGCGTCGCGGCCTGCCAGGCTTAGCATCAGCCCCAGCGCGGCCAACAACCACCAGCGGCGCGGATTTTCAAGCGAAAACCATCCGGCTACCCGGCTCATCATGCCAGCCTCCGCCATGCCAGGTCGCCCGGTTTGCGCACCGGAATAGCCCGGCCCGTTGGCGAGGTGCGCCATTCCCACAGCCCGGCCTGGCCGGGATGTGCTTCGGGCCGGTTGAGCGGGTCGGGGGTAATGACGTGACACGTCACCTGCTGCCGGGCCAGCAGGTCGGGCAGGTTGCCGCCGGGCAGCGCCTGATGTGCAAAAGCGGCGGCATCCAGCCACAGGACGGTTGGCACAATCCCCTTGCGCCGCAGCAGGGCCAGCGGGTTGAGCCAGTCGGCCTGGCGCGAGGCGCTAATGACCATCAGGCTGGCGCGCTGTCCAATTTGCGGGCGTACCTGTTCGAGCAGGTGCGCCAGGGGTGTTTTGCCGGGCTGGGCCAGGGCCAGGGCGCGCAAAATTTGCCAGCGCTGGGTGGGCGAGTTCTGCGGCGCCATCCAGGTGAATGGCTGGCCGTTGATGACCAGGCCAACTGCCTGACGGGCTTTCAGTCCCCGGTCGGCCAGCGAGGCCGCCAGAATGACGGCGTGTTCCTCGGTGTTATCGGCGCCGCTGCCCGCCAGGCTTGATTCGTCCAGGTCGAGCACAATCCACCAGTCGCCCGAGGGCGCCCCATCGAAAGTGCGCACAAACAACGCTCCCTGGCGGGCGCTGGTTGGCCAGTGAATCAGCCGCAGCGGGTCGCCCGCATGATAATCGCGCACCCCGGCGGCGCCTACCGTTTGCTCGGGCGCGCGCGGGCGCGGACGTCCTTCGCCCAGGTAGCCGCCGGGCGTGATTTCAATCTGCGGCAGGGCCAGCACCGGCGGCATGACCATCAAGGTCGTCTGGGCCGGGTCATGCACCGAAACGGAATACAGGCCAAAGGGGTCGGCGCTGTGCAGGCTGGTGCCTCCGAGCAGGTAAACGCCGCGGCGCGTGCAAGTCCCCTGGGTGGTCCACTCGGTCACATCCTGCGCGCCCACCGAGGTCACCCGCCCGGCCCGGTAGCCCGGCATTGAAGAGTGGTCTTCAATTTCTGCGCTCAGCAGGGGGAACAATCCCCGGTTTTGAATGCTGAAGCGCTCCTCGAGCCGGTCGCCGACTTGCGCCCAGCCAAAGCGCATTTCGCGGGTGATGCGCGTGTTGCGGTAAATCGAACGCGCCCACAGCCAGGCCAACAGCCACAATCCGCACAAGGTTGCCAGCAAAATCGTCCAAATGCGCGAGGGGTCGTTCCATTGCAGCCAGAGCAGCACGGCCAGCAGAGGGAAGAGCAGGGGGGCTTTGAAACGCATTTGGGAGGTCATCAGGTTAAGCATACGTGAAAAGTGTCACGGACGCAATGAAATAACACGAAATGTTACCGGTCACATTGCGGTTTTTGACTTTTGGGCGTACAATAGAAGGCATGAACCGACCAGACCTGCTCTCCTCCCTTCAGTCCAAATCTCCTGATATTCTCATTGTCGGCGCGGGTATCAATGGCGTCGGCGCGTTCCGCGACCTGGCTCTCAACGGCGCGGACGTATTAATCATCGACCGCGGCGATTTCTGCTCCGGGGCTTCGGCGGCCTCCTCGCACATGGCGCACGGCGGCATTCGCTATCTTGAAAACGGCGAGTTCCGTCTCGTCCGCGAGGCCGTGCATGAGCGTAACCTGATGATTCAGAATGCCCCGCATCTCGTCAAGCCCCTGCCGACCGTTGTGCCGATGTTCAAGATTTTCTCCGGCCTGCTGAATGCGCCCTTCAAATTTCTGAACCTGCTCGACAAACCCGCCGAGCGCGGCGCGCTGGTTATCAAAATCGGCCTGATTTTCTACGACGCCTTCACCGGCAAACAGCGCACCGTGCCGCCCCACAAGTTTGAAGGCCGCGCCAAATCGCTGGAGAAATACCCCAAACTGGCGCAAGACATCAAATTTACGGCCACCTACTATGACGGGCAAATCCTTTCGCCGGAGCGTTACACTGTGGAACTGCTGTTGGATGGCGAAAAGGACGGCGGCAAAGCCCTGAACTACGTCTCTTTCGTTGGCGCGCAGGGCAACTCGGTCACATTGCGGGATGAACTGACCGGTTCAACCTTCCAGATTCAGCCGAAAATCATCATCAACGCCGCCGGGCCGTGGATTGACTTTGTTAACCGTACCTTCGGCGTCTCGAACCGCTACATCGGCGGGACAAAAGGCTCGCACCTGGTTCTGAATCACCCCGAACTGCGCGAGGCCATCGGCAAAAATGAGTTCTTCTTTGAGAACAAGGATGGCCGCATCGTCCTGATTTTCCCGTTCTACGACAAAGTCATTATCGGAACGTCCGACATCCCGATTCAGAATCCAGACGAGGCGCGCTGTACCTCCGAAGAAGAGCAATATTTCATTGACCTGGTTTCGCGCGTCTTCCCGACCATCAAAGTTGGCCCAGAGCATATCGTTTTTCGCTTTTCGGGCGTGCGTCCGCTTGAGTACATGCAGGCCAAGACCACCGGCCAGATTACCCGCGACCACAGCATCAAGGAAGACAAGGCCGGAAACATTCCCGTCCTTTCGCTGGTGGGCGGCAAATGGACGAGTTACCGCGCCTTTGGTGAGCAGGTGACGGATAAAGTGCTTGCCATGCTCGGCAAAAGCCGCAAGGCCGAAACCACTCACCTGCCCATCGGTGGCGGCAAGGATTATCCGCTCATCAGCCTGGCGCAAATTGACTTCATCAAGCAGATTGGCGCCGAGACCGGTCTCGATAACCTGATCCCCAGAAACCTGTTCGAGCGCTATGGCACGCGCGCCCTGGAAGTGGCCCATTTCATCAAAGAGACCAGCGCCGAACCACTCCAATCCCTGCCCGGCTGGACGGTGGGCGAAGTCCGCTTCCTGGTCGAGCGCGAAAAGGCCGCGCATGTGGATGACATTCTCATCCGCCGCTCGACGCTGGCCTGGCTCGGCAACGTGACCAGACCCCTCGTGGAGGAAATCGCCGCGATAATGGCCGCCAGCCTGGGCGGGAGTGCCGACCAGGCCCGGGCCGAGGTCGAGCGCACCTGCCGGGTGCTGGAGGAGTATCACGGCGTCAGGCTCTAGCCTGTGGTGTCATCAAAAAAGGGACTGCTGAATGCCAGTCCCTTTTTTGTGTGCTTGATGGGTCTCTTACAGCGTGATGACCTTTTCGGCCTTTACCTGCGCTTCGAGGATGTCTCCCATGCCGCCCACAATGCCCACGCGCACCTGTTCGGTCAGACCCAAAAAGTTCAGGCAGGTCGAGCAGACAATCAGGCGCGTTCCCCGGGCCTCCAGCGCGCTCAACTGCGTCAGCACAGGCGAGCCTTCGACCACCAGCCTGACGCCCTCGGCATAGAAACAAATGGCGGCTGGCAGGCTTTCATTTTGCAGGCATAAATCGAGGTATTTGCCCAGCAGAGTCAGTTGCAGGGTTTCCTCTGCCTGGCCCATGCCATATCTATTCAGCAGAATCACTGTGTTCTTCATCAAAGCCCTCCAACTCGTCGTTTTGATAGGCTTCCAGCCAGGTCTGAGCAGTCTCCAGGTCGGCGGGCGCCACGCAGATTTCCACCTCGCCCATCGGGCCAACTGTCAGGCCGTGAACCACACCGGCGGCTTCCTGAAACAACTCGGCCTGAATACCTTGCGCTTCAAGCGCCGCTTTGATGACATCTGCCTCAGCGCGGCTCTGGACGACCACCAGGGTTTTCCATTCTGTGTCTGACATTTTGTCTCCATTCTCAAGCGCGTGGGATGTCTTAGCCCCAGGCCAGGATAAAAAAAAGGGTGAACAGGCTGCTGACGATGAGTTGCCGCACCCCAATCTGAACCGGCTTCGCCCCGATGGCTGGCCGCGCGGTTCCGAAGAGCGTTTCGGCAAACTGGAGCAGGTAAGCCAGCCAGACCAGCCCCGGGATGACCCCCGTCAGGCCCAGGCCAAGCGACAGGCCCAGGTTTAGCCCGGTATAGGCCAGGGCGCGCCACCCGGC
>CAZNCT010000080.1:12851-17073 GCA_964571615.1 uncultured Anaerolinea sp.
TGAGACGGTTGCCAGCTGCGGGCGCGGTGCGCCACTCGCGCTGTTCCAGCCGCAGGTAGGCGTACACAATCGAAGCCGCCGACTGGAACCAGGTCAAAATCCATAAGAGCCAGCCGAGCGGGTCGTAGGCGTTTTGCCCAATCCAGTAAGCGGCTGGGGCCGAGAGTGCCAGAACGCCCGTGGCCAGAATTTCCACCCCGGCTTGTTTACGTTCTTCGCGTTTGCTGACCAGCCACAAATGCCAGGCAAAGACCACCAGGGCGGGCAGGGCCAGCCAGACCAGCATGGTGTAACCCAGCATGACCAGTTCTGCTGCTGAAGCCAGGCCAATCACCCCGTAAACAATCATCCAGAACCGGGCGGCGGGCAAGTCGCTTTTGGGCCGCCGCCCCGAATAGGCTTTGACGGCTACCGTCAGCGGCTGGCGAACCAGGAAACCAGCCAGCGCGGCGATGCTCAGCGCCAGCGATGCCGCGTTGAAGGTGCCGCCAGCAAACAGACCAATCAGCAGCGGGCTGAAAAGGAAAACCCACGAGCCGTGGTCTTGCGGAATGGCGATGTGTTTCTGAAAGTATCGGTTCATGTGGGCCAATTGTAATGCCATTCAGCGGCGCGGGGCAGGATTTCGGCAGCGTTGGTTTTTGACCCGGCACCGCCCGGACGTGGAACGTCCGGGCTATCACACGAAGCCGCCTGAAGGCGGCTTGCGGTCCCGCCGCGCGGGAAACCAAAAAGGACAGGCAAAAGCCCGTCCTTTGGTGAGGCGACGATGGGATGGCGTCAGTCCCGCCGCGCGGGAAACCAAAAAGGACAGGCAAAAGCCCGTCCTTTGGTGAGGCGACGATGGGATTTGAACCCATGATCAGGGTTTTGCAGACCCTTGCCTTAGCCACTTGGCCACGTCGCCATAAAAACAACTTGCTGATTGTCGATTGAAGATTGGCGACTGCCGGAACAATCAACAATCTTCAATCTTCAATCAGCAACCTGAGCGGGCGATGGGATTCGAACCCACGACCTTCTCCTTGGCAAGGAGACGTACTACCGCTGTACTACGCCCGCAATTCGGTCTATCTCCTACTTGACCGGAGTGCCGAGAGACAGAATCGAACTGACGACACTGCGATTTTCAGTCGCATGCTCTACCAACTGAGCTATCTCGGCAAGTAGCTTTGTTTGTTAAGCGTGCGTGATTTTACTAGCATCCCTTTAGAATGTCAAGCAAGTTTTTTGATGTAAAATCGAGATATTACTCATTTCGACAGGAGGTTTCCCGCATGTCTCGCAAAGTTGTCACTTCTGAAAAGGCTCCCCGGGCGCTTGGCCCTTACTCGGTTGCCATCCAGACCGAAGAACTGGTCTTTTGCTCGGGCCAGGTAGGCATTGACCCGTCCACCAACGAACTTGCTGCCGCTGATATCGAAACACAAACCCGTCAGGTGCTGACCAATCTGAGCAACGTGCTTGAGGCCGCCGGGTCAAGTCTTGACCGGGTGGTCAAGACCACGGTCTTTTTGCGTGACATGGCTGACTTCCCCAAGATGAATGCCATCTATGCCGAGTTTTTTGCTTCAGAACCACCTGCCCGCTCGACCTTTGCCGTGGCGGGCCTGCCCAAAAATGCCCTGGTCGAAATCGAGGCGATTGCGCTGAGGAGATAGTCCCTGCCCTGGTGGTAAAATAAGCCTTCACGCGCCAGGCGCTTTAAGACCATGCTTCCACAAGTTTCGGTGATTGTCCCTTGCTACAATGAAGAAAAACGCATCCGCACCTTGCTGGATGCGCTTTTGGCGCAGACCTATCCGCTGGAGCGGATCGATGTGACGATTGCCGATGGCCTGTCGCAAGACCGCACCCGCGAGGTCATCGCTGCATTCCAGCGTGAACATCCGCGCCTGGCCATTCAGGTCATTCAGAACAATGCCCAGACCATCCCGGCGGCCCTCAATCGCGCCATTGAAGTCTCGGGCGGCGAGTTAATCGTCCGTCTGGATGCGCACTCTGCGCCTTACCCGTCCTACATCGAAGAGTCGGTGGCCGCACTCATGGCCGAGAAGGCAGAGAACGTTGGCGGGGTTTGGGAGATACGCCCCGGTGCGCCGACCTGGTTAGCCGAAGCAATTGCGGTTGCGGCGGCCCATCCGCTTGGGGTTGGAGACGCCCTCTACCGTCACGCTCGAGAAGCGGCCTATGTCGATACCGTCCCGTTTGGGGCTTTTCGGCGCTCCCTGCTCGAAAAAATTGGCAAGTTTGATGAGACCTTGCTGACCAACGAAGATTACGAGTTCAATACCCGCATCCGCCAGGCGGGCGGGCGGGTCTGGCTTAATCCGAACATCCGCTCACTCTATTTTGCGCGCGCCAGCTTGCCCGACCTGGCGCGCCAATACTGGCGTTATGGTTTGTGGAAGTGGCAAATGCTCAAGCGTTACCCGGCGACTTTGCGCTGGCGGCAGGCTTTGCCGCCGCTTTTTGTGCTGGCGGTTTTGGGTTCTTTGCTGCTGGCTCCTTTTTTCAGCGTTTTTGCCTGGCTTTTGGCCTTTTTGCTAAGCGCCTATTGGGGCATCCTGCTGTTGGCGGGCGCGCTTAAGGCTTTTCAGTTGAAAAAAATTGCTCTCCTGCCGGGTCTGCCCCTGGCGATTACCACCATGCACTTTTCCTGGGGACTTGGGTTCCTGTGGAGCATTTTGTTTGGAGTAAAACAACCCTGATATGGCTTCCGAAACCCTGCGACAGCCCCTACTGCGTTTGCGCCCCGGCGAACAAAAGGCCCTGATTTTCTTCGGCGACCTGGTCGTTGCCCTGATTGCCTTTTTTGGCGGGGTGTATTTTTGGGCTATCTCTGACCCTTTCCTGGATTTTTCGTTTGAGTTCTTCCAGCGCCGTGTGCAGTGGTGGTATTACCTCTTGCCGGTCATCTGGTTGGTGATGCTGGTGGAACTGTATGACCTGCACCGCGCCGCCAACTGGCGCAAGACCCTGCGCGGCCTGCTGGTGGTGGCAACCATTGGGCTGATTGGCTACGCCCTGATTTTTTTTACCACCCAGGAGCCAAATTCGCTGCCCCGGCGCGGTGTGGCTGGTTTTCTTGTCCTGGCTTTTGCGCTGACCTTGCTCTGGCGGCTCATCTATATCCGTTTTTATACCACCCAGGGCATGATGGGCCGGGTGCTGGTGGTGGGCGCGGGGGAAAATGGCCGCAGTATGGCCCAAATTTACAAACAACTCACCCCGGCGCCGTTTAGCCTGGTAGGCTTCATTGATGACGACCCCGAGAAAATCGGCACCTCGATTGAGGGTTTCCGCATTTTTGCGGGCAGTGACCGTCTGCTCGAACTGGTTGAAGACCTGAACATTTCCGATATTATCGTAGCCATCACCGGCGAAATGCGTGGGCAAACCTTTCAGACCCTGCTTGACGCCCAGGAACGCGGCATTGAAGTGACCCGCATGCGCACAATTTACGAAGAACTGCTGGGCCGGGTGCCGATTCATCACCTCGAATCGGATTGGGTTATCCGCTCTTTTGTGGATGAAGCCCGCGCCAGCGGCTTTTACCAGATTGCCTCGCGGGTGCTCGATATCCTCGCCGCGCTGGTGGGTTTGTTCATCTTCCTGCTCATGCTGCCCTTCCTCTCACTGGCGATTCTGCTTGATGACGGCTGGCCGATTTTTTACACCCAATCGCGCCTTGGGCGCGGTGGGCGCAATTTTGAGATGGTCAAATTGCGCACCATGATTAAAAATGCCGAGGCCGACGGCAAAGCCCAGGTGGCTGAAGAACACGACCCGCGCGTCACCCGGGTTGGCGGATTTTTGCGCCGCACCCGTCTCGATGAGTTTCCCCAGTTTTGGAACGTCTTGCGCGGCGAAATGGCGATGGTTGGCCCGCGCGCCGAGCGCGCCGAGTTGGTCGCCAAATACCAGAAGCAAATTCCCTTCTATCGCGCGCGCCTGATGGTCAAACCCGGGCTGACCGGCTGGGCGCAGGTCAATTACGGCTACGCCGCTACAGTTGAAGACACCGAAATTAAACTTGAGTATGATTTGTATTACATCAAACACCGCAGTATTTTTATGGATATTTTGATTATTTTGCGCACGATTACCACCGTCTTGGGTCGGCGCGGGAGATGAAATGAAAAAATACCTGGTTACCGGCGGCGCCGGGTTCATTGGTTCGACCCTTGTCCGCGCCCTGCTCGAGCAGGGCGATTTTGTG
>CAZNCT010000081.1:0-15330 GCA_964571615.1 uncultured Anaerolinea sp.
TGCTTGTGGATGTTCAGAACACGTTTTGTATCCCTGGTTTTGAACTGTACGTCGGCGGCCGCAGCGGCACCGGGGCGGTGGATGATAACCGCCGCCTGGCGCAGTTTATCTACCGTCACCTGGGCGCAATCAGCAAAATTTCGGCCACGCTTGATACGCATCGCACCATGCAGGTATTTCACCCGCTCTTCCTGGTGAACGAAGCGGGCGAACACCCTGCGCCTTATTCACTGCTCTCTGCCGAGGATTTGCGCCTCAAGCGCTGGTTCTTCAACCCGGCTCTGGCGGCCCAATTGGGCGTTACACCCGAGCAGGGCCAGGCCATTCTCGAACATTACACCGCCGAGCTGGAAAAGCGCGCCCGATACGCCCTGACCATCTGGCCCTACCACGCCATGCTGGGCGGAATTGGTCATGCCCTGGTGCCAGCGATTGAAGAGGCGGTTTTCTTTCATAGCATTGCCCGCCAGACCCAGGCCGATTTCGAGGTCAAGGGGGAGTACGCCTTTACCGAAAATTATTCTGTGATTGGCCCCGAGGTGACCAGCGGCCCGCGCGGCGAGGTCTTGGGCGCACACAACCCCAAATTTATCGAACAACTCAAGCAGGTTGACCGCCTGCTGGTGGCCGGGCAGGCCAAAAGTCACTGTGTGGCCTCAACGGTTGCCGACCTGCTCGAGGATATTCTTGCTACTGACCCGGCGCTGGCCCAAAAAGTGTACCTGCTCGAAGATTGCGCCTCGCCGGTGGTGGCCCCCGGCCTCGATTACACCGCCGAAGCCGATGCCGCCTATGCCCGTTTTGCCGCCGCAGGCATGAAGATTGTCCGCGCCGAGGAGTCGGCTCACTGGTTCTAAACTTTCTCAACGTCGAGAGACGCTGGCTAACGGAAAAAGAAAATGTCCATTTTCAACAAATCACGCCTGACCAACGAAACCTTCAAACTGGATATCGAGCGCATGCGCACGGGCTGGTATTCAGATAAATACTTTGTCAATATCAATGCCATGCTGACCGCCCTGGCGCGCGAGGGCTACACCTATCGCGGCAAGAAAAATAACCTGCCGGCTGGTCTTTCCGCCGAAGGCCTGGCGGTTGGCGACATTGAAGTCGAGATGCAGTGGTTCACCCGCCGCGCCGGGACAACCATTGTGGTTGGGGTCGATAAAGCCCTGGCGATGCTGCGTCATTGCTCGGGCTACTTCGAGAATGGTAACTTCATCGAAACCGCAGACAGGCTCGAGGTCTGGGCCGTGCAGGATGGCGAAACGGTCCATTCGGATGGCAACCCCCTGCATGTCCAGCCGGTTTTGAAGGTGCGGGGCCGTTATCGCGATTTTGCCCTGCTCGAGACGCCCACCCTGGGCATTCTGACCCGCGCCAGCCGGATTGCAACCAATGTCTATGAAACCCTGGTGGCGGCCAACGGAAAGCCGGTTTTGTTCTTCCCGGCTCGTTTTGACCTGCACGAAGTTCAGGCTGCCGATGGCTATGCCTACAACATTGCTGTGCAGCGCTTCAACATGGATTATGGCAACATCATCCGCCCGTATGTTTCCACCGACGCTCAGGGCGATTGGTGGGGCGGTTACGGCGGCGGGACGGTAGCCCACGCTGCGATTGCCTCCTTTTTGGGCGATACCGCCGAAGCCATGCTGATGTTTGCTCACACCATGCCCGCTTCCATTCCGCGCATTGCGCTGGTTGATTTCAACAACGACTCGGTGCGTGATTCGCTGGCGACCCTCGATGCGATGTTCGCCCGCTACCGCGAATTGACCGATGCCGGGCAGGAGGCTGAGGCCGCCAAATATCGCCTGTATGGTGTGCGGCTCGATACCAGCGCCAGCCTGCGCGACGAATCGGTGACGCCGCTCGGCGACCCGGCCCTCGACCTGGGCGTTAACCCCCGACTGGTGTTCAACGTCCGTAAGGCGCTCGATTCGGCCTGGGAGCGCTGGAATCTGCCGCCAGCCTGGCAGGCCCGGGCGCAGGAATTTTGCCGCGAGGTCAAAATCGTTGTTTCGGGCGGGTTCAACCCCGAAAAAATCCGCCGTTTTGAGAAGTTGAGCGTGCCAGTGGATATTTACGCTGTCGGCTCGGGGCTGTTCAACAACAACGGCGCCACTGTCACCGATTACACCGCCGATGTGGTGCGTGTCAAACTGGGCGGCGAGTGGGTCGATATGGCCAAAGTGGGCCGCAAGCCGCTCGAAAACCCGGCCCTTGAGCGCGTCTGGTAGCAGGCCGATATGCCAGCGCCCGAGTTTTTGCTCACCCGTCTGAATGAAATCGGACAATCGCTTGCCCGTTCTGGTCATGCCCTGGCCCTGATTGGCCTTGGCTCGGTTGGGGCCGAATTGAGCCGCCTGGATGAATTTTCAGACCTCGATTTCTTTGCAATTGTCGAGCCGGGTTACAAGGCTGCCTTCCTCGAAAACCTGGATTGGTTGGCCAATCTCGGCCCGATTGTGTATTGTTTCAAAAACTCTCCCGATGGTTACAAACTCTTGTTTGAAGACGGCGTTTTCTGTGAGTTTGCCGTTTTTGAGCTAGCCGAACTGACCGCTATTCCCTTTTCTGCCGGGCGGGTGGTCTGGAAACAGCCCTGGGTAGATGAGGCAATTGCGGCGCCGCAACGCCCGGCCCCGCCCAGGGGCACTGCTCCGGTCGAGTGGCTGGTCGGCGAGGCGCTGACCAATCTGTATGTTGGCCTGGGGCGTTACCGGCGCGGTGAGAAACTATCGGCGGCCAGGTTCATCCAGCACTGCGCGGTCGACCGCCTGATAGACCTGGCCGAACGGCTGGAGGCTGAACAGCCCGCCTTGCGCGACCAGTTTGCTGGCGAGCGGCGCTTTGAACAGCGTTTCCCTGAAACCGCCGCTCATCTCGCTGACTTTGTGCGCGGTTATGAGGCCAGCATCGAATCGGCGCTGGCAATTCTGGCTTTCCTTGAACAGCGCTTCGAGGTGAATCCGCACATGGCCCGCGCCATCCGCGCGCTTTGTGCCTGAGTGTTTGGGTTTTTAAGTCATTCGGCCTGTCGAAAAATCCCCTTAAGACAGATGGCGACCTCCAGAGATGGGGTCGCCGTTTTTTGTTAGCCGCTTTTTGGGGATAGTCCTTTTCGATTGTAGAGCGCCCCCGCAGGGTGAATCCGCCTGCAAGCCACCCGGCCTGCTAATTTTTAATAACCTGATGAGAATTGTCTTATTTTTCACAATCTGGGGTACAATCAAGACATAAATAGTCTGATTTGCAAAAAAGGAGTCTCTGATGTTGTGGAAATCTCGTAAAGTGGTCATTGTCGGCGCCGGCGCGGTCGGCTCGACCTTTGCCTATGCCCTGGCCCAGCGCGGTGTGGCCGATGAAATTTGCCTGATGGATATGAACCATGATTTTGCCGCCGGTCAGGTGCTCGACCTGGCGCATGGTCTGCCGTTTTACCCCTCGGTGCAAATTCGGGTCGCAGAACCCCGCGATTATGCCGACGCCCAGGTGATTGTGATTACCGCTGGGGCCAAACAACTCCCCGGGGAAACCCGCCTCGACCTGTTGCATAAAAACGCGGCCATGATTGAAAACATCGTGGATGAAATTGTGGCCCATAACTCGCAGGCAGTGCTGGTGCTGGCGACCAACCCGGTGGATGTCTTGACCTATGTGGCCCTCAAACGTTCCGGCTGGCCCAAAGGGCGGGTGATTGGCTCTGGCACGGTGCTCGATAGCGCTCGTTTCCGTTACCTGATTAGCCAGCATTGCAATGTGGATGTCGGCAATGTTCACGCTTACATTTTGGGGGAGCATGGCGATAGCGAAGTGGCGGCCTGGTCGATGACCCATGTCGGCGGCGTGCCGATGGACAAGTATTGCCCGGTTTGCGGTGAGTGTGACAACTGGCCTGCTGTGCGTGAGCGCATTGTGCGCGAGGTGCGCGAATCGGCCTATCACATCATCAACTACAAAGGTTCGACCTATTTTGGGATCGGCATGTCGCTAACGCGTATTGTGGCCACCATTTTGCAAGACCAGAACAGTGTCCTGACTGTCTCAACCTACCTGGATGGCGAGTACAACATTCGGGATGTCTGTCTTGGAATTCCCTGCCTGGTTGGTCAGGGCGGGGTCAAACGGATTATTGAGACCGAACTCTACCCCGAGGAGCAGGCTGCGCTGGAGGCCTCGGCGCGGGTGCTGAAAGAGGGAATAGCCAGCCTGGCGCCGGGTTAGCCTTGCAGCAAGATTTGATGCGTTGGGAGAGACAGGTAAGCGGCGCGGCTTTCTTCGTCCAGGTCATTGGCGCGGGTCTGCAACAAGGCCCGCGCTTTTTCGCGCAATGCGGCGGCCTGGTTGCTTTGTCCAGAGGTCTCAAAAACCTGTATGCACGATAGATACAGGCGCAGGGGTTCATCGGTGCCAAACAGGGCCGGTGTCTGCTGAATGGCCTCGTTCAGTTCGCTGGCCGCCTGGCGCGCCGCAGAAAGGTTGCCGAGCGCCAGTTGCACGCGTGCTATTCCGGCCAGCGCTTCGAGGCCGAGGTGCGCTTCGCCCAGTTCCAGGCGCAGGTGATAGGATGTCTCGTAATCGCGCAAGGCCTCGGCGTAGCGCCCGAGGGCGGCCAGGGCGTGGGCGCGGTGCATGAGCGTCATGGCTTGTTCGCGGCGCGCATCCACCTTTTCGGCCAACAGCAGGGCACGGGTGGTCAGGTCGAGGGCTTCGGCCTGGTCGCCGGTCTGATGCGCAAGAAGCCCCAGGTAGGTCATCCGCCAGATTTCGCCCCAGATATCCCCGGCGGCCTGGCAGATTTCGAGGGCGCGCTGCAGGTTTTCGCGGGCTTCGCGGGTTTGTCCCAGTGCCAGGAAGGTGACGCCCAGGTTGTGCAGTGAAATGGCCTGCCCCCACGGGACATGAATATTCAGGTAGATTTCAAGCGCCTGTTCAAAGAAGGGCCGGGCCTGGGCATATTTGCCCTGATATTGGGCCAGTGAGCCAAGCGCGTTCAGCATCCAGCCCTGGCCGAGAAGGTCGCCAACCAGTTTGTGCAGTTGATAGGCGCGGCTGTAACATTCGGTGGCCTGTTCAAAGCGGTTGCGGCGGTCGTAGAACAACCCCAATTGTTGCAACGAATAGGCTTCACCGCGCCGGTCGCCAATTTCGCGGTAAATTTCGAGCGATTGGTTGAAGTAAATATCGGCATCGGGCCGGGTTTCAATGGCCATGACGCCCAGGGTGTGCAAAAGATTGGCTTCAACCTGGCGGTTGCCGGTTTTACGGACGATAGCGCGGGTTTGTTCGAGATAATCTTGCGAGGCTTCGGTGTCGCCCTGGTAAAGGGTGGCGATGGTCAGGCTTTGCAAAATTTCAGCGGTCAGACCCGAATCAGGGCGGGCCAATTGCAGGGCGTGTTCGAGTTCCTGGCGCGATTGCTGGTAGTTGGCCTGCCGATAGAAGGCCCGGCCCAGTTCGAGACGAGCCTCAGCCTGCATTTCAACCGGTACATTAACGTCAAGCACCTGCTGGGCGCAGGCGATGGCCTGGGTGTAATCGCTGGTTTGCTGGTAAAAATGGGCCTGGCGCAGGGCCGCCTGGGCCTGTCGCTGGGGGTCTGCCAGTTCGCGGGCCAGTTCGGCCAGGTCTTGCAGGTCTTGCTGCTGGCGCTGGCGTTCTCCTTGCAGGTCGAGGATGCTCTCGCGGGCCAGCAGCAGGTCAAAGCGGAATGCGGCCGGTTGCCCGTGGGCCAGGTGTAGGGCGCGGGTAAAGAAATCGAGCGCTTCGGCGTTGGCAAACTTGGCGGCGGCCTGCATCCCGGCTTGCTTCAGGTAGGTGCAGGCGCGCTGGTCGTCTCCGGCTTGTTCGAGATGGTCGGCTATCAGACCGGTGACTTCACTCGAACGCCCGGCGGCGCTATTGTGAATTAACCAATCGGCCACCAGGGCGTGATAGTTGCGGCGCACGCGCTTGAGAATGCTCTCATAGACGGCGTCTCGCAACAGGGCGTGCTTGAAGATGTATTCGCGGGTGCTGTGGAAGGTTGAATCGGCTCGCGCAAAGACCATTTCGCGCCGCCGCAGGTCGCTCAGCACTTGCTGGATGGCCGCCGGTTCGCCGGGGTGTTCGGGGTCGCGCTGGTAAATGTGGCGCAGGGTGTCTTCCCAAAAAATACGCCCGATGACAGCGGCTTGCTGTAAGATGTAACGTTCCTCGGCGGGCAGGCTGTCGAAGCGGGCTTGCAGGATGCCGTTCAGGGTGGCCGGAACACGCAGTGAGCCAATCCGCGAGGCATCCACCCGCCAGCGCACCTCCCCGGCTTCTTCGGGGTCGCTTTCTTTGAGGATGACCCGGTCATCGAGCAGCATTTTGACCAGTTCTTCGACGTAAAATGGGTTGCCCTCGCTGTTGCGGACAATCAGGTCGCGCAGGCTCTCGGGAACTTCGCTGGCTTTTTGGAAGATTTCAGAGACCAAATCCTGGCTGGCTTGCGGCCCAAGCGGGTTGAGTTCAATGCGGATGTGCCGCTCGAGTGTATCGCCCCACATACTGCGGCGCTCATACAGCACCGGGCGCGAGGAACAAATGAACAGCACCGGGTGCCCGGCCAGGCTCTGGGCCAGGTACAGGATGATATCGAGCGAACTGTCATCGGCCCAGTGCAGGTCATCCAGCAGCAAGATGAGCGCTTCACGGCCTGCCAACTGGCGGAAGTAACTCGTCAGGGCTTGCAGACCGTTGTTGCGCAACTGACGCGCGTCGCCGGGTTGCGCCAGCAGCGAGTCGCCAATTTCGTAGCCCAGCCAGCGCGCAATGGTATCAGACTGGGCCTCTGGCAGCCCGGCGCCGCCAAACCCGTTGCGCAGTTTCTCGCGCACAGCGGCGCTGGTGTCGCTTTCAAGAATATCAAAGCGGGCCGAGAACAGGTCGCGCAATAAACCGTAGGGAATGCGCTGCATTTCTTCATCGGCGCGCGCTTTGTAGAGACTGTGCCCCGAGCGGGTATCGAGCCAGCGCAGGAATTCATACAACAAGCGGCTTTTGCCGATGCCTGCATCGCCCGTCAGAGTCACCAGGCGGGAGTTTCCTTCCAGGCGCATGCCTTCATACGCAAATTTCAATTGCTCAAACTCGCGCTGGCGCCCAACCATCTGGGTTTCGATGCCCTCAATGCCGCGTGTGCCCATCCGAAAGGCGCGCGGGCGCAGGCGCTCGACTTCGTAAACAGGCATCGGCTCACTTTTGCCCTTCATCGTCAAAGGGCCAAGTGCGCGCACATCGAAAATTCCGCGCACAGCGCGATAAACCGGCTGAGAAATCAGAACACTGCCGGGCGCCGCCGCGCTCTCGAGGCGGCTGGCCGTATTGACGGTATCGCCAATGACCGAAAATTCGCCCTGCTTGCCAATTTCTCCCAGCAGGGCGCTGCCATAGTGAATGCCAATTCGCATTGCCAATGGCAGGTCGTGCCCGTCTGAAGTCAGCAGGCCGCGCCGCACAAACACAGGCCGCTTTTCTTCGCCCCAGGCTCGAATGGCCTGCTGCATGGCCAGGGCGGCTCGCACCGCCCGTTCAATGTCATCTTCGCGTGATTGCTCCACGCCCCACAGGGCCATGACACCATCGCCCATGTGTTTGTCGATATGGCCGCCCTGGGCGATGATGATGGTATCAAGCGCAAGCCACAGATTGTTTATCAGGTCGGTGATGTCTTCGGCATCCAGCTTTTCGCTTAGGGCAGTAAACCCAAAGACATCTGCAAACAAGACGACGACCTGACGCCGCCGTTCGGCGGTCGTGGTTTCAGCGGGTTTGCTGCTCTCGGCCTGCAGGGTTGCCAGGCGGTCTTTCAGCGGCGCCAGGGCCGCATCTACGGTAGCATCGCCTAAAATGGCACGCTGAGCATCCAGGGCGGCAATGGCCTGCAACAGATTGTCGATTTCGGTCGTGTGGGGTTGTTCCATTAGCGGTGCCGTCTTTCCAACTCGGCGCGTACCTGCTCCGGGCTGACTCCACGGGCGGCCATCAAGACCAGGGTGTGATAGGCCAGGTCGGCAATTTCAGAGACCAGGCGTTCATCGTCTTGCGCCAGGGCAGCGACGGCGACTTCAACCCCTTCTTCCCCGACTTTTTGGGCCATGCGCGGCAGTCCCTCATCAAAAAGCGAATTGGTGTACGAGCCGGGTTTGGGGTTCTGCTTGCGGTTGAGCAGGAAAGCGTACAGGTCGTCCAGGGTCATAAAATCCTCTAATTTGGGTTTTCTTTCCTCTATTTTACTTGCTTTCAACCCCGCCGGAATCATGTAAAATGGGGGCGTACGCGCATCTTATAGATGGATTGCCGATGAACGAAATTGAACGGCTGGAACAAGCAATGCTGGCCCTCGAAGCCCAACGTGGAGCGTTGGGCGATTCTGTTGTCGAGACGGCTCTCGGCCCTCTGCGCGAGAAGCTTGTCAGCCTGCGCGCCGCCTCACAAGAAACTGCGCCTGAACTGCAAAAGCGCAAAATTTTGACAGTTTTATTTGCCGACCTGCCCGACCTGGCGGCGCTTTCGGAGCGTTATGACCCCGAAGATATGCGCGATGCCACCAACGCGCTTTGGGAACAGCTCGATTCGGCCATTCTCGGTCATGGCGGGCGGATTGACAAACACATGGGGCATGGTGTCATGGCCCTGTGGGGTGCAGAACACAGCGCCGAAGATGACCCCGAGCAGGCCATTCGCGCCGCCCTGGGGATGAAAAAAATCTTACAAGAAGCCTGCCAGGTCTCGCCGATTTTCGCCTCCGAATCGCTTGAACTGCGGGCGGGCATCAATACCGGCCCGGCCATTGTCGGCCTGATGGGCACCACCGGTGAAGTGACCGCCATCGGAGACACGGTCAACCTGGCGGCGCGGCTGAATCAAGCGGCCCGCCCCGGCCAGATTTTGATTTCGGCAGATACGTACCGCCAGGTGCGCGGTGTCTTTGACCTCGAAATGATGCCGCCCATGCGCGTTAAAGGCAAATCGGAAGAAATTCAGCCTTATCATGTGCTGGCCGCCCGTCCGCGGGCTTTCCATCTGATTACCCGCGGCGTCGAAGGGGTTGAAACCAACCTGGTGGGCCGCGCCGAAGAACTGGCGGCTATGCAGTCGGCTTATCGGCGCTTGTTCAGTGAACGCCAGCCGCAACTGTTGAACCTGGTCGGCGAGATGGGCATCGGCAAAACCCGTCTGGTGACCGAATTTCTAACCTGGACCGACCCCCAACCCAACGATTACTATCTTTTTCAGGGCCGCTCTGCGCCCTCCCAGAGCCAGGCACCGTTTGCGTTTCTGCGCGAAATTGTCGCCTTTCGCTTCCAAATCCTCGACAGCGACTCGATTGCGACCGTATTCGAAAAAATTGAGTCTGGCTTCGAAAAATTTTTGCCCAACGACTCCAGCGCCCAGGAAAAAGCCCACCTGGTTGGACAGTTAATCGGCTATGACTTCAGCCAAAGCCCTTACCTGCGCGGCCTGCTCAACGAGCCTACACAACTGCGCAGCCTGGGTTTCTCGAGTTTGCTGCGCCTGGCCGAAGGCGCGGCCAGCATTCACCCGCTTATTTTCGTGCTTGACGACATCCAATGGGCCGATAACGCTTCGCTCGAGGCCATTTCTTATTTGTTTAAGAATCTCTCGCCACAGGCGCCGGTGCTGGCAATTTGCCTGTTTCGCCCCGAGTTTTATGAGCGTTATCCCAGGTGGGGACGCGGACTCCCGAATGCCGTCGAACTGCAACTTGGGCCGCTTTCACGCGAAGACAGCCGCGAGATGGTTCGTCAGGTGCTCTACAAGGTTGAGAACCTGCCCTCGGCGTTGCGCGAACTGATTGTCGGCGGCGGCGAAGGCAACCCATTCTACATGGAAGAACTGGTCAAGATGCTCATCGAAGCCCGCGTGGTGGATACCCGTCTTGAACCCTGGCAGGTAGACCTTTCGCGCCTCGATAAACTCAACATTCCGCCGACCCTGGCCGGGGTCTTGCAGGCCCGCCTCGACGGCCTGGATAGCATGGAGCGGGCCGCCTTACAGCGCGCTTCGGTCGTCGGGCGCATCTTTTGGGACCGCGCGCTGGAGGCCATCGGCCCGCAAGTCGAAAGTGAGCGCGAGCGCTTGCAGGCTTCGCTGGCCGCCCTGCGCGCCAAAGAACTGATTTTCAGCCATCCTGTTTCGGCTTTTGCCGGCACAACCGAATACGCCTTCAAGCATGCTCTGCTCAGAGACGTCACTTATGAGACCGTTCTCAAACGCCAGCGCGCCCAATACCATGAGCGTGTCGCCCATTGGCTAGATGGCCTTAGCCCCGACCGGCGCGGCGAATACCTGCCCATGATTGCAGAACACTATGAGCAAGCCGGGCTGTCTGATAAAGCCGCCGACATTCTGGTTGAAGCCGGTGAGAAAGCCCTCAGCCTGAGCGCTTTCTCAGAAGCGTTTGGTTTTTTCAAACGCGCTCTGGCCCTGCTCTCGCCTGGCCGCAAGCGCAATGCGGGCTATATTCAGCTCAAAATGGGAGAGACTTTCTACCGTTCTGGCGATTTCCCCGATGCCATTCGCTACACCGACCAGGCGCTGGCCTGCTTCAAGGAATTGCCTGCCGACCCCTTATTGCTTGAAGCCACCCTTCAGCACGGACAAATTAAGGCCGAAACCGGTGAGTATGCTGAAGCCGAGCAGTTTTTTGAAGCCGCCCTGCGTGAGGCCCGCGAACTTTCTTTTGAAGATGAGCTGCTCCTGGCGCGTTGTCTGTATGGTCTCGGAAACGCCCACTGGCGGCTGGGCAAACTTCAGACCGCGACTCGTTATTGTGAGCAAAGCCGCGCCCTGGCCGAAAAAATTAATGATACCAACACGCTCATCCTGGCGCTTAACCGCCTGGGCGTGCTTTCCGGGTTGGCCGGTGACCCTGCCCGCGAGGAACAACTTTATCAGCAGGGCCTGAACCTGGCGCTGGCAATCGGAAATCGTGAGCGCGCGGCAGTCTTGCTCAACAACCTGGGCGCCCTGGCCGATGAACATGGCGATTACTACAAGGCCATGGAGTACTATCGCCGCGCCATTCCGATGGTACGTGAGATTGGCGCCCAGCAATCTCTGGCCCTCTACCTGCTCAACCTGGCCAACAGCCAGATTCGGGTCGGAGACTTGCAAAGCGCCCGTGAACACCTGCGCGAAGGCATGGTGCTTTCTGAGCACATTGGCGCGGCACCCTGGCTCTTAATTGCTGTCATTTTCTTTGCCCGCCTCGAGGCGGCCCGGGGCAACCGTTCTCGCGCGTTGGAACTGCTCGGCCTGGCCGAACATCACCCGGCTCACAGCATTGACCACCAGCGCCTGACCGAACAAATGCTTCAGGAATGGAATCTGGACGACCGCGAAGTGATTGCCGGTATGGCGCGTGGGGCCGCACTCGATTGGCAGGCGAGCCTTCGCCAGCTTTTACTGGAAGAATAGCGCTCTTTTATGGACGAATCCCTCAAGTTACAGCAGGCCATTCAGGCCCTTGAAGCCCAGCGCGGCTTGCTGGGTGATGATGTGGTCGAATCGGCCCTCGGCCCGCTGCGCGAACGACTGGCGGCTTTACAGGCGCTTCCAGCCGAACAGAGCGCACCCGCCCAGCCAGTTGCCCAACAACGGCGGATTGTCACCATCCTGTTTGCCGATGTCAGCGGCTATACCGCCATGTCTGAACACATGGACGCTGAGGATGTGCGCGATGTCATGAACGCCTTATGGCAAAAACTGGATGCCATTATTCTGGCGCGCGGCGGCAAGATAGATAAGCACATGGGCGATGGTGTTATGGCCTTGTGGGGCACCGAAGAAACCCGCGAAGACGACCCTGAGCAAGCCATTCACGCTGCCCTGGCAATGCAGGCCGCTCTTGCCGATTTTCGCCCGGTGGAGCAGGCTGCAGTTCGCCTGAAAATGCGCATTGGGTTGAACACTGGCCCGGTCTTGATTGGTTCGATAGGCACTCGCGGCGAGGTGACTGCCATCGGCGATACCGTCAATGTCGCCTCGCGCCTCGAACAGACTTGTCCGGCGGGCGGTATTCTCATCTCGCACGACACCTATCGGCATGTGCGCGGCGTCTTCGAGGTAGAAGTCCGGCCTCCGTTGGAAATTAAAGGCAAGGCTGAGCCGCTTCAGACCTACCTGGTGACAGCCGCCAAGCCGCGCGCTTTTCGTCTCTACACGCGCGGTATCGAGGGGGTTGAAACCCGCATGATTGGCCGCAACGATGCCCTGGCGCGGCTCAAAATTGCTTTTGAAAACTCGCTGGTCGATGGCAGTCTGGGGGTGGCGGTCATTACCGGCGAGGCTGGCATTGGCAAAAGCCGCCTGCTGTATGAGTTTAATGCCTGGGCCGAAGTGCAAAAAGTCTCCTGGTGGGTTTTTAAGGGCCGCGCCAGTCAGTCTATGCAAAACACGCCTTATGCCCTGTTGCGTGATATTTTTTCAACCCGCTTTGAGATTCAAGACAGTGACCCCCTGGCAGTAGCGCATGAAAAAATGGAGCGTGGTTTTGCCGGGTTCCTGCCCGGGGTGCCAGATTGGCAGGAGAAAGCCCACGTCATCGGCCACCTGATCGGCCTCGATTTCTCGCACAGCCCGCATTTGCGCGGCTTGCTCAATGACCCGCGTCAGTTGCGCCAGCAGGCCTTATTTTACCTGGTGCGTTTTTTTAGCGTGGTTTGTGCCGACAGCCCGGCCCTGATGATGCTGGATGATTTGCAATGGGCCGATAGTGGTTCGCTCGATGCACTGCAATACCTGTTCTCTAACCTGCCATCAGAGACCCCCATGCTGGCTCTGGCGGTTGCCCGCCCAACCCTGTTTGAGCGTTACCCGGTTCTGGGACAGGGTTTGCGCAACCTGACACGCATCCACTTGCAGCCGCTCGATAAAAACGACAGCCGCATGTTGGTCAATGAAATTTTGCGTAAAGTCCCAGACCTGCCCGATGCCATCCGTGAGTTGGTGGTGGGCGGCGCTGAAGGCAACCCGTTTTACCTGGAAGAACTGATCAAAATGCTGATTGACCAGCGCGTGATTTGCCCTGGCGAGGAAACCTGGCGGGTCGAACCGGCCAGACTGGCGTCGGTGCATGTTCCTTCCACGCTGAGCGAAGTTTTGCAGGCCCGTCTCGATAGTTTATCGGTCAATGAGCGATTGGTGATTCAGCGCGCCTCAGTGGTGGGCCGCATCTTTTGGGATCAGGCCGTTTTGCACGCCAGCAGTGACCTGACCGAGGCTGACATCCGTGAGGCCTTGCAAACCCTGCGCCGCAAAGAGTTGATTTATGAGCGGCGGCCCTCAGCCTTTTTGGGTACCCGCGAATTCACGTTCAAGCACAGCCTTTTTCAAGAAGTCACCTACGAAACCCTGCTCAAACGCCAGCGCGCCAGTCTGCACATCCTGGTAGCCGATTGGCTCAACCGCGCCAGCGGTGAGCGCCGTGGCGAGTATCTGGCTCAGATTGGCGAACACTATGAAAAAGGCGGCGATACTGCCCGGGCCGCTGAGATTTTTTCTCAGGCCGCGGAGCGCGCCCTGGGGCTTTCGGCCCTGGCCGAAGCGCGCGGATTTTTCGAACACGCTATCAGCCTGCTCGAACACCCCGACCGCCCGGTGCGCGATGTTATCGAGATGCAGATTGGCCTGGCCGATGCCTGTATGCAATTGGGAGAGTACGCCCAGGCTCAGCAGCACGCCGAATCGGCTGCCTCTCTTGCCAGCGACATGCAGATTGACATCCTGGTGGCCGATGCCCTGGTGCAGTTAGGACAGCAGGCCTGGTTTTTGGGCAACTACCAGGACGCCTACTCTTACCTGACCGGTGCGCTCTACCTGGCGCGTCAGGAAAACAACCTGTCCACCCTGGCGCGGGTCTTGGTCGGCCTGGGCAACGTGGAATGGCGGCTGGGCAATCTGGAAGGTGCCCGCGAACACTGCCAGGAAAGTTATCAAATTGCCAGCCAGACCGGCGATACAACCACTGTGCTGAATGCTCTCAACCGCCTGGGGGTCATTATGGGTGGGTTGGGCTTTCCGCAGGAGGAAGAAAAATATTACCAGCAGGTACTCGACCTGGCCTTGTCGGTTGGCAATCGTGAGCGCGCTTCAGCAGCCCTCAACAACCTCGGGGCGCTGGCCGGTGAACAGGGCGCCTGGCAGAAGTCGTGGGATTATTATCAGCAGGCGCTCTCCATTTCGCGTGAGACTGGTGCCCGGCATGGCGAAGCCCTGCATCTCATCAATCTCGGCCTGGCCGCTATCCAACTCGGCAACCTCGACTCAGCCCGCCAGCATTTGCGCCAGGGGACGCAAATTGCCCGTGAACTGGGCGTTTTGCCCGTTTTGCTTGCTGCACTGCTCTATTTTGGCCTGCTGGCGCGGGCTGAAAACAATCCCGAACGCGCTTTTGAACTGATTGGCCTGGCCCGCGCTCATCCATCATGGGATAGCGAAAACGAACGCGAGATGATTTTTTACATCACTGAAGACGAGCGCAACAGCAGCCTGGCCCTTGAAGCCCTGCGTCGCGGTCAGTTTCTCGATTGGAATGCCACCCTGGATGGGCTGGTTTGATTGTTTTGATGGAGGCAAAATCCGTGCAAGCGCTCGAAGAGACCATCGCAACCTATCTGCGTCAGTGGGGCCTGAAACTGGCCGTGGCTGAATCCTGTACCGGCGGATTGCTGGCCGACCGGCTGACCGACCTGCCGGGCTCTTCTGATTACTTTTTGGGCGGCGTGGTGGCTTATTCCAATGAGACCAAAGCCATTTTGTTGGGGGTGTCGCGCAAAACCTTGCGTCAGCATGGCGCTGTCAGCCGCGAAACAGTGATTGAGATGGCTCGCGGCGCGCGCAAAATTTTGGGCGCCGACCTGGCCCTGTCGATTAGCGGCATTGCCGGGCCAGGCGGTGGCCTGCCCGAAAAACCGTTGGCTACACCTGGATTGGCCTGTCTGCGACGGAGGGCACCTGGGCTCGTAATTTCATCTGGCAGGGAGACCGGCGCGCCAACAAACAGGCTTCCGCTCAGGCCGCCTTGCAATTCCTGCTCGATTATTTGCAAAAATCAGCATGAACCGCGTCGTTGTTCTCATCTCTGCCGATGCGGAATGGCGCGCACTGCGGCAAATTCTGGCGGGTCAGCCCCTCCATCTGTTTGCCACTCCCTTTGGCGAGGCTTTTGAGTATCCAATTGCTGGTTTTTCACCAATTTTCATGCGCAGCGGATGGGGGAAGATTTCGGCGGCGGCCAGCGCCCAATATGCGCTTGACCACCTGGGTGCTGATTTT
>CAZNCT010000081.1:15350-16943 GCA_964571615.1 uncultured Anaerolinea sp.
TTTTCTGTTTAACCTGGGCACCTGCGGCGGGCTGGATGGACGCATCGAGCGGGGCGCTATTCTGCTGGTTGAGCGTGCTCTTGTCTATGACATCATCGAGCAAATGGGCGACCCGCAAGAGGCCCTTGAGCATTATGCGACCAATTTTGATTTATCCTGGCTCGATGCTTTTGCCTTGCCCCCCGGCGTGCAGCGCGGACTGATGGTTTCTGCTGACCGCGACATTTTACGTGAAGAAGTTCCGCTGTTGATTGACCGCTTTGGCGCCGTTGCCGGGGATTGGGAGAGCGGCGCAATTGCCTGGGTGGCCGCCCGCAATCAGATTCCCTGCCTGATTTTGCGCGGTGTAACCGACCTGGTCAGCCCACAACAGGGCGAGGTGTACGGTGACCTGAATTTGTACCAACAGCGCACCCTGGCAGTGATGCAAAGGTTGTTAGAGATACTGCCCGTTTTCTTAAGGTATCGTTCTGGTCAGGGAGTATCCCAAAAGACAGGTTGAACGACAATTTCGATGCGCCTGTAAATCAAAACGGCGACTGCCATGTCTGGCGGTCGCCGTCTGTTCTAAGTTGCTTTTTTCGTCAGCCCCTGTATTGTTGCCCGGTTTACTTGCCGCTGCGTTTTCGGCGCACGACCTTTTTGCTCTTGCTCTCGGGGTTAATGGCGGGCGCAGATGCCGGGGCAGGGGTATAAGTTTCGGGGAATTTTAGTTTTGGAATGCGAATTGTCCCGTTGCGGGCCATCAACATCAACAGCCCGGCCAGAGCCATCAGTGCCGAAACCAGTTGCGAGGTTGTTATGAAAGTGCCAGCAATCACGGGCTGGTCGGGCCTGAAAAACTCAACCAAAACCCGCCCCGTACCAGCCAGCACCAGCCACCAGGCAAATACCGCGCCGGGTTTGAACTTTTCGGGCCAGCGCCGGGCGGCCCACAGCAGGGTACCAGCCGCGACAAAATTCCAAATCATCTCGTAGGCGAAGGTCGGGTGAAAGCGGGTGGTCTCTAGCGGGTACTTGACCAGGTCGCGGAACTCGCCAATGCGCTGCATGGGCCGGTCAATCAAAATGCCCCAGGGCAGGTTGGTTGGCGGGCCGTACAGTTCCTGGTTGATAAAGTTGGCCGGGCGGGCGACTGCCTGGCCGATCATTGTCACTGGCGCGACTGAATCGAGGAACAGCCACATATCGAGCTGATAGTGGCGGGCGTAAAAATAAAGTGTAATTGCCCCAAACAAAAGCCCGCCAAAAAAGTGCAGGCCGCCTTCCCAGACGTACAGGATGCTCAAGGGGTTCTCGAGGTAATTGGTGCGCCCGCCAATGGTTGCGTTGACCACATACCACAGCCGCGCCCCGAGAATTCCGGCAGGCAGCAGCCACAAGAGCGCATTCCAGACATGCTCGGGATTCTCACCGCGGCGCTTGAGTTCGCCTTCCGCCAGCCAGGCGGCTACTGCTACGCCCAGGGCCACCAGCAGCCCGTACCAATGCAGTTCAATGGTGCGCCCGAAAATTTCAAAAGAAAACAAGATCGGATCCAAGTGCAGCCTCCACGCTTGAAATAGGCCTGAATTATACCCGCCCCGCCGGGCC
>CAZNCT010000082.1:0-3748 GCA_964571615.1 uncultured Anaerolinea sp.
CCTGCAAGCCAGCCAGCCGCTCCTGCCAATTTACACAACTCTTGACATACCGCCCAGCAATTTCCGCAATGCTTTGCAGGCTCCGCTGATTTCATCAACTTACACAAATTTCACAATTCTCATATTTATCCCCCTTCTTTTCCCATTCTAAATGTTTAGCAGATGGGCAGTTAACTTTATCGGCTTTATGGGCTGCCGCAATTATTAAATTTTCAAGTATTTACATTAACGGGGAATTTCTTCAATCATCCTATCAATCAAAGTTTAAATATAGTTGACTCCTGAATGCTAAAAAGAGCCGCAGAGAACCGCGGCTCTTTTTATTTCTCCAAATCCAGAGGTCAATATGCCAAAAGTGGTGGTTTACCTTCGTGATCAAGAACACGATGCGCTCCATAAATTGGCACAGCGTGAATATCGTGCCACAAAAGCCCAAGCAGCTGTGCTTATTCGCACAGAACTTGAACGCTTGGGAGTACTCACGCCTGTGCCTCAATCTGATTTAGGCACTAACGGAATGATGCACCTGCCCAGCAAAGAATCCTGCCAGGAGGATGCATCATGACAACCACAATCCGCGATTTCAACACTCTTACTCCCGAGGAACGGCGTCGGATTGGCCAGATATATGGGCTGATCCTTAGTTGGCAGCACAAGAAAAAACAAAAACCTGAAACTACTGCTGTCGAACCGTCCGATCAGACTCAATACGCACCAACAAGTGCGCGAGCTGCGGGAGATTCAGAATGCGAGGCATGACATGCTGCTCTCATGTCTTGCAAGCATTGCGATTGTGGTTGGCGCAATCATTATTGCGCTCGTGCTTTTCGTGCTCACTGCCCGTTTTGTGAGGTGACGCAATATGGCAACCAAAGTAATCTGCATAGCCAATCAAAAAGGCGGGGTGGGAAAAACCACCACTGCCGTTACCCTGGCTCATGGGCTGGCCCGCAAGGGGAAACAGGTTTTGCTGATCGACCTGGATCCCCAGGGCCAATCCGCCACAGCCTTGGGGTTGCGTCCCGAACCGGGGGCTTTCTACTTGCTGACGATGGGTGATTCCAGCCCGGAAAGCGCTTTTGTACGCCAGTGGCTGCGTGAGACGGGGCGCGAAAACCTGCATTTGATCGCCGGCGACCAACAAACGATGGCCGCCCAGACTGTCCTGAATGCGCAGGACAAACCCATATCAGGCATTCAACAATCCGTGCATCGCTTTTCAAAAGAGAACCTGGACTACATCATCTTTGATACTGCACCATCCGTGGGCGGAATCCAGGAACGAGCCGTTTGGGCATCCAACTTTGTAATCGTTCCTACTGCAACTGAATTCCTTTCAGCGGATGGGGTTGACAAGGTGATCCAGATGCTTGCCATCCTGCAAAACACAAAGCAGTGGAAGGGCGCGCTGATGGGCATTCTACCCACCTTCTTTGATGAACAAACCCGTGAAAGCAAGGCCACCATCGAAGCCCTGCGGGGAGCCTTTGGCGCCAGTCTGCTTTCACCCATCCATCGCGCCACCATCCTGCGTGAATGCGCGGCGGAAGGACAGACCATTTTTGAAAAAGACCCGGACAGCCGCGCCGCCCAGGAATACAAGGCGCTGGCTGACCTGGTGGCCAAATTCTAGGAGGAAGCCATGAACCAACGTAGAAATCCCTTTGAAGGCGGCCTGCCCATCCAGGCGCCGGCCCCTTTACATCAACCCCTGTACGACAGCCTGCGTCTGGCCGAGAAACGCACCCGCAGCCGGCAGTGGGAAAAAGAACACCTGCCCTGCAAGGCCATGTACCGGGGGGTTGACCCGCACCTGGCGCTGCAGGTCAAGCAAACCGCAGGCCGGCTGTTTGTGCCGGTTGGCGAAGTCGCGCGCGCCCTACTCGAATACGGCCTGCGCGCTTACGCCTGCGGCGAACTTGAACTGACCCCACGTCTCAACCCAAATGGAATGCGCATGACCCTTTATCCACAAAAGGAAACCCTGGAAGAAAGGCGCAGACGGGGTGGGAGACCGGCACGCAAGAAAAAGCTGGAGCCGGAAAGTGGCTGGCGGGTGATCGTCACCTGGCGCGGCCTGCCGCCCGAACTCAAACAGGAAATCGCCGCGCTGTCCTCCGAAGAAGGATTGAACGTGCCGGCAGGCGAACTGGTCACGGCGCTGCTCCGTTTTAGCCTGAAAGCGTATGAATATGGCTTGCTGAAACTGGAACCGGCAGAAGCGGGAAAGGGCTGATTGGCGATGTTCCTCCGAATCCGATCCGTTGATTTTGGGCCTGGAAAGAACGTAGGCGGCATGAAAAAGTGGCCGCCTACATTCCGCCTACGCGCCGCCTACCCTGACGCCTACGCCGCCGCCTACGTTGAACCGCACAGACGGCCTGTGAGCGTTTTTTTCGGGCCGGCCCACCCCGTAAACCGTCTGATGAAAAATGGGCGCAAAACGCCTGGAGAGGAAATTCGTCATGCGCGTGCAGTTTCTCGTTGATTCATCCCAGCGCTCGTTTGGCGCGATGTTCCAGAAATCGCTCCAGGAAGACCTGCTGGTATTCCTGTACCCGACCCCGGCGCCGCGCACCTTCCATACTTTTTTCTGTCCGCCATTGCGGATGATCGCCCTGGGGGAACAGGGCGAAGCGCTCTTTGACCAGGTCATCCAACCGGCCCGGCTGGTGCGCCTGCCGGCCTGCAAGATCGTCCTGGAATGTGACCCGAAAACGGAGTTCAGTTCTTACGTGGAATCGATTTTGTCTGTTGCGCATGGGTTCAAATTCCCCCAGTCGGCGGCCTGGGAAGCCAGCAGTGGGGTGGACGCCCTGCTCTTTGCACTCTTTGCCCAGGCAATGGCCGACCTGCGCCGGGTGCGCAGCGCCAATCCGGATGGCGTCAGCCGTGAGGTGCTGCGCAAGCGCTTCAACCTGTGGGAACGCGGCCGATTCGCTTCTTCGGCCGGGTTCATCATGGATTTCCCTGACCTGTACAACCTGCCGGAGATGGCGCTCGAAGTTTCGCGCGACCTGATTCAGGTCGAAAGCCCGTACCTGGACGAGCTGCTGGCCGCGGCCATCGGGAACATGCCCTGGCGCAATGTCTTCCCAGGAATTTGTGTGCGCTGCGGCGGGGCGGCGCGCTGGAAATCGGCCCTGTCCGCGCCTCCGGAGACCGCGCCGGAAATCGCCTGGCGCTACCAGCGGCCTGAGAATGCCGTACCGCTCTGCCGGGCCTGCACCATGACCCTGGGCTACCTGACCAAGCCAGTCCTGAGAATCGACCTGGCCTGGGGGCTGTGGGGCAAACGCTTCGAGGCGTTGTGGAGTTGGCACAAAGCCCTGGCTTGGGGCAATCTGCCCCAATGGGACAAACTGGCTTACCCGCTCTGGCCGCAGGCATATGGCGGCGAAAGCTGGGAAAGCGGCTCCGGCGCGCTGGAACATGCCACGCCGCGCCTGCCGAATGGCGTGGCCCGCACCGCCCAGCACGATGAAATCTTCTGGCGGGGCTTGTCCGAAAAAGGGGTGCGCAAACGCACCCTGACCACGACCCATTTACAGGCGCTGGTCGCTCCCACCCCCGAGCCGCTACACCCATGAGCAGGAGACCCTATGGCACGCAATCTTGACCCACAAATCATGAGCGACCCCTGGTTCATCGAGCTGGACGACCGCGCCCGCCTGGGCTGGATGATGCTGATCCTGAACGGAGCCGATGACCAGGGCCGTTTTCTGTTGAACGGACGCCTGTTGAAATC
>CAZNCT010000082.1:3777-8590 GCA_964571615.1 uncultured Anaerolinea sp.
CCTGCCGATGACCTGCCGGCGGCGGAAGTCTTGGCCATGCTGGAGGGCTTTGCCGCCTCCGGCAAGGTGCATGCCTACGAAAAAGACGGGGTACGCTACGGGCAGATCGTCCACTGGTGGAAATACCAGATCGGCTCGGAATGGATGGCTCCCTCCCGGCATCCCGCGCCCGAAGGCTGGATCGACCGCTGGCGCATCCATGCCAAAGGCGGCAAAGGCATCATCGATACTTCGCCGCACTGGAGTAACAAGAAAATTCGCGGTTTTGTGACGGTGGAGGAAGCGCCGGCCCAACCCGAGTCGCCGCGTCAGTTGGAATTTTCTGAAGGCGCGTCGTTGGATGATGGTGACCCCGGAACGGAAGGTAATAGTTCAGGTAAACCATCAGGAAATCATCCAGGTAGCGATTTACCTAAACCATTACCTGGCAGCGAAGTTAAGGTTAAGGATAAGGTTAAAGATAAGGATAAGGGGCAGATCGAAAAGGTGGAAAACCGGCCCCCGGCAGCGGCGGTCGAAAATCCTTTTTCGGTCTACGAGCAAAACATTGGCCCGCTGACTCCGGCGGTGGCGGAGCGCATCAAATTGGCTGAAAAGGATTACTCAACTGCCTGGGTGGTGGAGGCGATTCACCTATCGGCGATGCGCAACAAACGCCGTTGGGATTACGCCGAAGGCATCCTGCGCAACTGGCACCGGGATGGAAAGGATGATGGCGAAAAACCCGAAAAAACCTACGCTGAGGAACTGGCCGAGGCCGGTTATACCCTGCCGGAAGAAGTACCTGCGGAGTGGCTGGCATGAGCGCGGACGCTGGATACCCCCATTCCCGTGAAGCCGAGGAGGCCGTGCTCGGGGCGGTGCTGATTAACCCGGATGTCTATGACGAACTGGCCGCCTTTTTGCAGCCGCGTGATTTTTACATCGTGCGCCTGAGGTGGATCTGGGAGGCGTATGCCCGCCTGAAGGAGAAACGCATCCCGATCGATTTCCTGACCGTCTCGGAAACCCTCAACGACATGGGCCGGCTGGAGGAAACCGGCGGGCCGGCCTTCCTGACCAGCCTGTTGAATCAGGTTCCAAGCTCCCTGCACGCCGAACATTATGGGCAGATTGTGCTGGCTCACAGCCAGCGCCGGCGCCTTTTGATCGCCGCCAACCAGATCGCCCGCCTGGCCTACGACCAGTCCATCGAGGTCGAACAGGTCATGACCCTGTCCGACAAGGCCCTCAACGAAGCCCAGGATCAGGCCACCGCCCGGGAAAACCTCAACATTGGACAGGTTTTATCCGGTGTGTACGATTATGCAGTGGCGCGCAGCAAGAACCCCGGCAAGGTGTGGGGCATGTCAACCGGCTTCCCGGATTGGGACAAACTGACTGGCGGGCTGCACCGCGGGCAGACCACCATCCTGTCCGCCCCACCCGGCATGGGTAAGACCACGCTCGTGATGCAGGTGGCGCGGAGCGTTGCCGCCAAGCATGGGGTGGTGGTGCATGAACTGGAAATGGACAAGCGGGATTTGGGCATCAAGACCTTTGCCGCCGAGTGCGGCATCACCACCGCCGAAATCCACAGCGGCAGGATCCCCGCCGAAAAGTGGAACAAGATGTTGCAGGTGCTGGAGCAGTTCGAGTACCCGAACTCAAAGATGGTGATCAACGACACGCCGGGCATCACCACCTCCCAACTGCGCGCCAACATTGCCCGCCTCTCGCGCCAGATGAACATCGGACTGCTGGTGGTGGATTACGTCAACCTGCTCGCTGATCGCGACACCAGGGATGAGAACGAAAACACCGCCCTGAAACTGCGACGGCTGCGGGATATTGCGCGGGAGTTCAATGTCGCCCTGCTGACCATCCAATCCATGACCAAGGAAGGCATGGACGAAAGCACCCCCAAGCTGAACTCGATGCGCGGGCCGGCGGATTTGCAGTTCGACGCCGACACCGTCTTCTTCCTGGTACAGGATAAAAAGATGCGCAAGGTTGTGCATCTTACCCCCGCCAAACTCAGGCACGGCAACGGTGAGCGTACCCCGTTCGACCTGCTCTGGGATCCGGTGCTGCCGAGATTCAACAGTGTAGCCAGGTTGCCATGAAGCCGTGGTATCAGACTCTGTACTGCGAACACTGCAACCTGGAAACCCGCCACCGCGGGGTGCGGATAGGGTTGTGGGAGATATACACCTGCTTGCTGTGCCGGAAGCGCAAGATGTACAAGGTTGGGTGATTGAGAACATGCGGATTACAATTGGCCTGGATCTCTGGTTAATTCATTGGGAGACAGGAAACATGAAAATCAAAGCATGGATTGCGTATTTGCTATTGGTGATTATACTGGCAGGCTGCGTGCCTGCCAGCACACCTGTGCCGGCCACGCCCACAGACAAGGTAATCGTCCCGGCAACGCCGACCAGCCAGCCTACCAGTTTACCAACACTGGTTCCCGGCGACTACCCGGGTCCGATTGGCGACAGGGTTGTTTTTACCTACTACTTCTACTGGTATGACCATGTTAGCGGGGAACATATGGACCAGCAGACCCACCGGCCCGTCCCTGAGCCGGCAGTCACCTGGCGCGGAACGGAATGGCATCGCCGCCAGGTTGAGGATATGCTCGAGGCGGGAATCGATGTCATCCTGCCGGTCTTTTGGAGCAATGAAGGGACAGCCTGGTGGGCAAGACCTGGGCTGGAAAACCTGGTGCTGGCTTTGGAAGAAGTGCGCCTGTCCGGAAAAACGCCGCCCTCCATCGCCATGATGTACGATACCAATGCCCACCTGTACGAAAAGGTTGACTTTCTGACGGTTGCTGGCCGTCAGATTATGTATACGGATATCCGCTACTTTTTCACAGCCGTGCCGCGCGAATATTGGGCGCTGACCCAGGATGGGCGTCCAATGATCTGGTTCTGGGCGGCCTATCCTTTGGGAAATTACGATGAAAATCTGCTGGCTGATATCGCCAATTGGTTCGAAGCAGACTTCGGGGTGCGGCCATTCATCGTGGCCGATTCGGATTGGGTCTGGCGCGGCATTCCAGCAGCCTATGATGCCACGTCCATCTGGATCGCGGCGGGCTCCGGCTCGACCGCGCAGGTGACAACGGTCAGCCCAGGGGTGGATGATCGGATCATCGAACACTACACCAGCCACTCGGTTGTTGACCGCGAGGATGGGAACGTCTATCGCAACGGCTGGACGAAGGCCATGTTATGCGGGACACCCTGGGTGGCCGTTGAAAGTTGGAATGAGTATCATGAAGCCACTGAGGTGGCTGAGACCATCGAGTTGGGCCGGCAGTATATTGAATTGACCGGCGAATATTCCGACTACTTCAAACAAGGCATCTTGCCGTCGCAGGGGTTGGTTTCAGATTACAAGGAAGCCGGACAGGTTTCAGCAAAGTTGGGTGAACAAAATCTTGAGGCTGGTCTGGCGATGGAGATTCAGGAGGAAGGCGAAGGTGCAACCAAGCCCGACCAATGGGCCGACGAAGCGGGCCGGGTGACACTGCCAGAAGCCCCTTACATGTATTTCAACGTCGATGACGGTTATTATTTCAACATCCCAACGGCAGTGGAAGTTACGATCCGATATTTTGACCAGGGCCAGGGCACAATTTACATTGAGTACGACACGGCGGCTTGTGCATCGGACTGGAAGGCTGAAAGCATGTACAAGCAGGTCCCGATTGTGACATTGACCAATACCGGCGCCTGGCGTACCGCGAGCATCACCCTTACGGATGCTACCTTTGCCGGGCACCAAAACGGGTTCAATGATTTTCGAGTGGCGAACTATGAAGCCCCTCTGATCCTGAATGAAGTGTCGATTTCCAAACTGCCCTGACCGATCACGGCGGTTTTGAGTCTCGTGTTTGAAAGGATGGGCCAGCCAGCCCATCTTTTTTGTTGTCAGCCCGTAAATGACAGAGCATCTGCTCCCCCCCTTCGCTTGCGATACAGTAGCGCAAAAAGAGGAGATTTTCAATGACCATTCTGATCTTTATCGGCGCGCTGGCTTTGAGCGTGCTGACCTTTGAACTTCTGACCGGTATCCAGAAGGCTTTTGCCGTCTTTGGCAGGGGCCGCCTATCAAGTCTGGGCGATTCCCCTGCCGCAACGGGACGCTCGACCTGGGAGGCGCTGCTGGTGGCAGTCCTGCCGGGCCGCTTCGATCCACAAACCGCCAAGAACAGTGCGGATGTAATCTCGCTCTTGCGGCGCGCCGGCTACCCCTACGATACGCCGGGTGAGTTCTATGCCGCCGCCATGCGCGACTTCATGGTGTTCATTGCGGTGGGCGGGCTGCTGGCCGGCGCCCTGGCGGCGATGGATATGGCGATTGCCGCGCCATTCATCGCCCTGGTCTTTAGCTTTCTTGGCTTGCGCCGGCCTTATGTGCGCATGAAATCCCTGGCAAAGAAACGCGCCGAATCGATGCGCAGCAACATGCTGATCGGGCTGTCTGTTCTGTCTGCCCTGCTTTCCTCCGGGGTGGGTGTGCAGGAAGCCCTGCGCCGGGCGGCCTCGGTAGGCGGGCCGTTCTGCAACCTGCTGGGGCTTTTGGTGGCCCGGATGGAAGTCGAGGACTTTGGAAAGGCCATTGAAGTCACCCGCGCTCACCTGCCGGATGCGAGCGATGTGGAAGTCAACCTGTTCCTGCGCGATGTACATGATTTCTTTGCCAACAATCGCCCGATCCTATCCAGCGTTCTCGGTCTGCAGGAGTCGGTTCACCGCTCGGTGGTGGAACTGACCGAAACAAAGGCGGCGCTGGTGCGCCAGCGCGCCGGCCTGTTCGG
>CAZNCT010000082.1:8628-11577 GCA_964571615.1 uncultured Anaerolinea sp.
ATTATTGCGCCGTTTATGGGAGGAGGATTGATATAAGTTTGCTCTGGATGACCATTGAGAGGCGAGAGCTTTCCTTAATCAACGAACAGGAGGCTCTCTTTTGTTTTAATTATTTGATCTTTGCTAAATGGATACATTTAGTATACTTGAAAGTATTATACTTTTGAGTATAATACTTTCAAGTATACTAATCTCAGTTTCAAACAGAGAAGGATGCCCCTATGAAATCTGAATTTGTCGGACGGCAGCAGGAATTGAATCTGATGGACAATCTATGGGATAGTAACTCAGCAGAATTCCTCGTTCTATATGGGCGGCGGCGCGTGGGAAAAACAGCGCTGTTGGTTGAATGGATTCGCCGCACTGGTAATCGCGCTTTGTATTGGGTGGCCCCCCCTTCATCCGTTGCGACCCAGTTGCGTGCTTTTTCCCAGGCTCTTGCCAATTTTTCTAATCCCGATTCGAAGGTCCCTGAGAATTTTACGTATGTCACTTGGAAACAGGCTTTTGGGGAGGTTGCCCGCCTGGCAAAAGAGCAAAGGCTGGCATTGTTTATTGATGAGTTCACCTTTTTATTGGAGGTCAACCCTGGGATTGCCGGCGAGTTGCAAAATTTATGGGATCATTTACTCAGTAACACCAATCTCTTCCTTTGTTTATCCGGTTCACATTTGGGCATGATGAAGCGAGAATTTCTCTCGTACCAGGCACCGCTGTATGGAAGAGCATCTGCCCAGATTTACTTGAGGCCATTCTTCTTTGGGCAGACCAAGTTGTTTTTTCCGAATTACTCTGCGGTGGATCGTGTGGCGATTTACTCCATCTTTGGAGGCGTTCCGGCTTACTGGGAGCGGATTGATCAGTCAAAATCAGTGTCTCAGAACATCAAAAGTGAGCTTTTAACATCCAACAACTTGATGCAGGCGGAACCCCGCCTGTTGCTTCAAGATTTTATCTCCGAGCCCCATAACTACATTTCGATTTTGAGCGCCATTGCCAATGGCGCGCATACCATCAAGGAAATATCCCAGAATGCCGGCTTGCCAAACGTCCATCCCCCAAAATATCTTGGCGTGCTTACTGAAGCCGGCTTTGTTGAAAGAAGGGTGCCTGTAACCCAACCCGGGCCTTCCCGCGAGGGCCGTTATCATATCACTGACCCCTATTTGCGATTCTATTTCCGGTTTATTGCCGGGCGTCAGGAGCAGCTTGCCTTTGGCATTCAGGAACAGGCGCTTGCCGAAATTACCAGACACATGATTGACTTTATCGGCACCTATACCTGGGAAGAGATTTGCCGGGAATGGGTATTGCGTGCCGGCGCAGCGGGAATTCTGCCTCATTTTCCCGATGAGGTCGGCAGCGCCTGGAATTCCAAGGCGCAAGTGGATGTGGTGGGTATCAACACAATGGAAAAGACCATCATACTTGGAGAGTGCAAGTGGACGCTTAAGCCAAATGACCGCAAGGTAATGGCTGACCTGGTGGAGGAAAAAGCGGGCCTGATCATTCCAGCCAAAGGAAACTGGAGAGTCTATTTCCTCGGTTTTTCCAGAAGCGGTTGGACAAGCGGAGCACTGGCCTACCAGAATGAGATCAATAAAAAAACAATCACTGGTAAAAACTGGGTTTCGACCGGGATGCTGTTGGTTGATCTTGAAAGGCTGGATACAGACATGCATGAATTAACCACTCGTGTAAAAGGCGGTGAGATAGAGTTTTAGGCGAAGTCAAAAAAGTGATTGGCCTGGGTGAACAAAGTTTTCTCCTTTCGCACAAAGATTACCGCTCATCTTTTCTGCTTAATGACACATCCCCCACACCCTCTCACACTTTTATTTATATTCCCGGCTGGCAGGCAATCTGCCAGCCGATTTCTTTTTGAAAGGAGAGACGCCCATGATTAAAACATTCGTCCGTTTTGTGCGCGAGGAGGAAGGGCAGGATTTTGCCGAATACGCCCTGATTCTGGGGGCGGTGGGTGTGGTTGCCATTGCGGTAATCGCCCGCTACCGCAACGAACTGCAAGCCGCCTTTGAAGCCGGCATCGAAGCCCTGCGCATGGCAAGGGGCGGCTAGATGGTTCGTGTCCGTGAAAAAGGGCAAACTCTGGCCGAGTTTGCCCTCACCATCCCCATCCTGATCCTGCTTGTGTTCGGGATGTTTTTTGCGGCCTTTTATGCCTTTCGCTCGGCATCCGCAGATTGGGGCGTGTTCATCACCGGCCTGGCCAGCGGCGCATACACCAACCCAGCCACCGGACAGGCGCGGGCATCCGTGCTCTGGCCCGATTTGCGGGATCGCCTGGATGCAGGCCAATCAGGCGCGCGCCGGGTGCGTTCCCAGATTATCGTGGAAGACTCGCGCACCTGGCTGTTCGGCATCCAACTGGTCGAGGCCCAGCGCGGCGCTTCCACCTTCCGGTTGTGGCGCTTTTACCCCGGCCCACCCCCGCCAGGAGGCATCGAATGAAATACAGAAAGTCGGAACGTGGACAGGCCCTGGCGGAAACCGCTCTGTTTGGCATCCTCGCAGTGGTGATGGCTTTCGGGCTGCTGGCCTGGATTCCGGTGCACCGTGCCCGCACTACCGCCACCACCGCAGCCTATGCCTGTTCTCAGTTCCTGTCCCAATCCCCGAACACGGCCTGGGCAGCGGCCAATGCTCGTCAGGTGGCCTGGCAAACCCTGAATGAAACTTGGTCGGGTACCCGCGGTGTGGAATACCAGGTGCAGGTCATTCCGCCTTCAGGACCCGGCCAGCCAGGGCGATGTGCCGTCTCCTACCATACCCCATCCCTTTTTAACGGCCTGTTGGGATTGAGCGAAGACGGCTGGAATACGGCCTGGTTCATCTCCCGTTCGGAAACCTGGAAGGCAAGGTGGCGCTGATGAAATTCGATAAGCGTGAGCGCGGCCAGTCCGTATTGTTTTTCGCCATCCTGATGCC
>CAZNCT010000082.1:11604-16926 GCA_964571615.1 uncultured Anaerolinea sp.
TGATGCCGATCATGGCCCTGTTCCTGCTGGGCATCCTGGACTACATGGTAACGAATGCGCGGGTGATGGAAACGGTGGCGGTGGCGGATCTGGCCGCTCATGCCGGCGCGCAAGAAATCACCGTCCTACCCAATGGTGTGATTACTGTCACGACGCGTGGCAACGGCATCGCTGCGGCTTATTTCAACGGGCAGGCACCGGCCCATGCCCAACTGGCCAATGTCTCCTGCGGTCGTCATCAGGGACGCCCGGCTTGCCTGGTGCGGGCGCAGGTGCAGTCCGCAGGCTATCTGCTTCCCAGCCGCCCTGTGATCGTGAATGCCATCGGTTACCTGGCGCACGGCGTCACACGCGGCGACCAATAAATTTATTAAGGAACCAACCATGAAAGCATTGTTCAACGCCATCCTTGATGGCATAACCTTCAAGGATATTGCCGGAAAGCGCCAACCTCGCACGTATGTTATGCTGACTGGCTTTATTCTCTTTCTGATTTTTCTGCTGGCATCCTGCGTTGCCCTGGAACGTAACGCAATGATGGATGATGTGCGGGGCACACCCCAGGCGTTGCAAATCTCATTGGAGCCTGTCGCGACCGAAATCCTGGCAACTGAAACAGCCGAACCCTGCCCGACCAATCCGGCAGACTGGACATTTGTCGAAGTCCTGCCGGGTGACAATTTTCAGCGCATCGCCGAGTCCTGCGTCTATGACGGTCTGGCAAAGTCGGTGGCCTGGGCGCTGGCGGTACGCGAAGGCTATCCCCGCGCCGAAGCCACAAACGCATTGGGGTTTGCGGAAGCGCCATTGCGGCGATTGGATACAATCATGACCCTAACCAACACCAAGGGACCCCTGACCCTGGCCTTGACCTTCACCCCACCACATCCTGATTTTGCCGAGTGGCGGGTATCCAATGCCGGAGAACCGGCCATATCCTATGGGTTGCGCGGCTGTTTTCGCACCGTGGAAATTGTGGGTAACCAGGCCCGCTCCTGGAATACCGATTACTCTGTGATATGCGTGTTGAGCGAAGATTCCCGCGCAGATCAGGTGGTCACCGCGCTGGATGGGCATATTTATACCGCTGATGCTACACCCACCCGTTCATTCTCTCTGTTTGGTTATGTAGGAGATGGAGGGTGGGCCTGGTTGGGAACCCAACAGGAACCCAGGGTGGCTCTGGCACAGCTTGATGGGCAGGGTGCGGATGCCCGGGAAGTTGCGGAACAGTATGGCGCAGCATTGTGGGATGCGTCCTGGTTGTCTGAGCAGATGAACCTGCCCGCGCGGGAATTACCGGAGGGCTGGCAGAATGCCCGCAATGAGTCTGACCTGCAAGCCATTCTGGCCGGGCTGAATGCTTACCTGCTTGGGGAGCAGCCATGAGGAAGCAGGGAATTTGGGGCATCCTGCTGCTGTGTACCATGTTGCTTGCGCCGGTTGGGATTGCCCAGGCAGACGGCCCCGGCTGCACGATGAACCCGGACGGCAGCATCACCTGTTCAACAGGAGGCGGTGGTAATGACGGTGGTGGTGGAGGCAATCCAAATCCGCAGCCAACGCCGATTCCATATATGTGCGCGCCTGGCGAGAGCTCGGTGGTAGAGAGGCTGGCTTACTACCCCATCGGGGGTGGAAAATGTATCACCGTAGGCGGCACCTATGATGTTTGTACGGGAACCTGGCTGACGATGTCGGGCTTTACTCTCCCTGTGGATTGCCCCGAGGTGTCCGCTCCCCCGCCTCAGCACCCTTGCACCGATTTCTCGGTCGGGGCAGGTGGGGTATTCTGCGAAGCCAATCAAGGCTGGCAGGTACAGGCCACTGTTCAATTCCCCGAAACCTATCTCGATGTGCGCCCCTATCCGGCCACGCTGGTACGCTGGCCAACGGCCATCCGCAATGGAGGTCAGCCAAGTGCATCCGGTTCTGGAACACAGGCTTACTATGGTACGGGTTCGCCGGGCAACCCGCGCGTTGGCGATTTGTCCAATATTCGCCTGACCCTGACCTTGAACCCGGCCAGCCCGATGTATGTCTCCCTGCCACACATTGGCATCCTGAGCCTGCCGGATTCTGGCTCATCCGGCTCGCCCCAGGTCATTCGGTGGGAAGTTCCTTCACATCCTGAGGCTGGTGGCGGGCCACTCGCCGGGAGTGTGGCAGGACTGGGGGAATTGCCCGGCGACCTGCCCTTGTTTGTCGGCAGTGGACGCTCGGCGTATCGGCTATATTGGAGTCTGAGTTACCTGACCTATGAGGCCATTGAGGAATGTGTCTCCGGTCCGAACGCCAGCGGCAACTATAACTGTGCCGGCGGTACCGGTCACAGGGTGGTCACCGGTTATGAGTGGCGCAGGCACGCGAGCGGCGGGGAGATCGCGCCATCTGCTGTCGCCAACCTGAACAATGATGGTGTGCTGGACGCCTACTGGAACCGCAACCTGACCCTGCGCCGTATGGATGACGGCGGCAGTGTGGATAATCCAACCTACCGCCGTTCGTGGAATTGGGGCGGAACGATTTATTGGGCCGTGCGTGAAGGTCAGGGGCAGATCGGCTGGCCGGGCGGTCAATAAATCGGCATCGACTTCAGTAGAAAATTCACTTGACAGAAAACTGGACTGCAATAGAATCCCTTTGAAAGCACGCCGGATGTCCCCATCATCCGGCGTGCTTTCACTTTTAAACAAACTCTTGCGCCAATCAATCAATGCCCCTACAATCAACCCAACGTTGATTCCGGAGATGATTGCTTATGCCGTCCAAACCTTCAAAAAAATTGGGGAAGTTAAGTCTCACGCTTCTGGAACACTTTGTCAAAAGCAACCTGGGCGAAGATTTTGTCAAGGAATTGCGGGGGATTTATGATCTGCGCGAACTGCTCAAGGATGCTTTGTCCAAGGTCGAGCAGCGTTTCCTGAAAGAATTTCCAGACAAATATCTTTCGAAGGCAATGTTTGTTGATTTGTCCCAAAAAGACCGCCCGGAATTGACGCAGGCCATCGAGCAGTTCTACCAGCATCCATCCGATCCTGGGTTTCAAGAAGTTTTACAAAAAACGCTACTCGGGGAATTCTCTTCTTTGGATCAGGGACGGGTAGAGAAGGCGGTTGGCTTTTATTTGAAGCTGCTGATTGAAGAATTGGCCATGCTGGATGATGATTTCAGGAGCAAGGTCAGTTTCCTGATTGATTTCAGGCGGGAGAACCAGGAAAAAAGCAAAAAAGACAGAAAAAAAGTTGCTGCTCCAAAACAACCCAAGGGATTTTTCCAGGTTCCGCCGCTGCCTCCGCAGGGTGTATATGGCCGTGATGATGATTTGGAAAAGATTGCCCAAACCCTGTCCGTGGCGGAGTCTGATACAGACGTTCCCCCAATTGCCCTGAGAGGCATGGGGGGCATTGGAAAAACAACGCTTGCGCTGGCACTGGCCCACTCTCCTCAAATCCAGTCCATTTTCCAGGACGGTATTCTGTGGACCAGCCTGGGGCCCAAGCCAACAGCCCGCCTGTTATTGGATGGCTGGGGACGGTCGCTGGGTATTGACCTGCAGCCAGAACGCGATGAAAGCGCCTGCCAACAGCGCCTGCGACAATTTTTGCATGATAAAAAAGTGCTGGTGATCGTTGATGATGTCTGGGACATCAAACAGGGAAGCTATTTCCAGGTCGGCGGCCCGCGCAGTCGCACTGTTTTCACCACCCGCGAACTTCCGATTGCCAGCGCCCTGGCAACCCGGGAACGAACGCTCCGGGTCGAAGTGATTAAGCCGGAATTTGCGCTGGAGTTGCTTTATAAACTGGCTCCCGAGACAGCCGGCGTTGATCGGAATATCGCGATGCGCTTGTGTGAGCGATTGGAATTCCTGCCACTGGCTTTGACTCTCGCCGGGCGCATGCTTGCCAATGAGTCTGATGTACCGCAGCGGATGCACAGATTGCTTGGCGAACTCATTGAGCGCCGCGAGGCCCGCCTGCAGCTTCTCCAGGAAGAAGGGCGTCCCGGATTGGATGAAGAAAACCCGGTTTCCATCCAGGCAATTTTGGGAATGAGTGTGGAGAGACTGGACCGGGCAGACCAGGAACGCTTTGCCATGCTTTCGGTCTTTGGAGGCGAACCGCTGACCTGGGAGATCAAGGCTGTTTCTGCAACCTGGGCCTGCGATGAAGCAGAGTCCGAAGCCACCATTGCTCGATTTATTCATCGGGGATTGGTGGAACCCCACGGGAAACGTTATTGGATGCATGCCCTGCTTGCCGATTATGCGGCTGAGATGATGGCAAAGATGGATTTATGATCTGGCCCGCAACCAGGATGTTCCGTCGCCCTGTTACCCAATCAATTTTTGCGAATAAAACCAAGTGAGCACGGCAAAAGCGCGCTACCTTTCCTATTGGGAAAAATATATCGCTGCCAACAAAGGTGATTGGCAGGCGATCCATGCCGAATTTGAACAGATAAGCCGGGCCTGGTCCATACTTTCATCACCGGATGGTCCCCAGTCCCCCGAAGAACGGGATGCCATCCTGATCCGGTATGCCGGTGGCCTGCAAACCTATCTTGAAATTCGGGGCATCTGGAACGATGGATACATTCCCTGGCTGGAGCAGGCCCTGTCCGCAGCGCGCCGGCAGGCTGACACAGACGCTGAATTTTCTTTTTTGAACAACCTGGGGGCCGGATTTACCGATCTGGGGCAGATTGACAAGGCGCAACAATGTCTGGAGCAAGCCCTTGAAATTGCCAAAAACATGGACAACCCGGATGTTCAAATCAGTGTCATCAACAACCTGGGGGTTCTTTATTATCAGACCGGACGACAGCAGCAGGCAATCCAACAGTTTGAACAATCTTATGCCTTATGCAATCAACCGGCAAATCGTTCCAAATCATTACAAATTCTGAATAACCTGGGCACGGTCTTCCAAAGCATTGGCGAGCCTCAGCGCGCTCTGGACTGCTTCAATCAGGCGCTGGAAATTAGCAACCAGAACCAGGATGCAGCCGGGGCGGCCACCAGCCTGCATAATCTGGGCACGCTTCTGGCAGAATTGGGGGATTGGGAAAATGCCCTGGTTTGCCTGCAACATGCCCTGGCCTACCGGGAGAGGCTGGGTGACCGTGCGCGGGAGGCGGTAACTTTGTCCAACCTGGGGAGAGTCCATGCCCGGCAGGGTGATTTTCCAACAGCCATCCAGCACATGGAAAAAGCCCTTGCTGTGCAACAGGAAATACAGGATTTGGCAGCAGCGGCGGCAACTTTGGATTCTTTGGGGAACCTGTATCGTCAATTAAGACAATGGGAAAGCAGCGTCC
>CAZNCT010000083.1:0-3809 GCA_964571615.1 uncultured Anaerolinea sp.
GATACGTTTGTCGAACGCTGGCTCGAGAAGGGCTATTTTGAAGGCTCTGACCCGGTCTCGCTGGAGCAGGCCATGCGCGAATCGGCGGCCTATATTCCGATGGGGCGTTTTGGCCAGCCAGAAGAGATTGCCCGGGCGGTTTTGTTCCTGGCTTCTGATGATTCTTCGTTTGTGACCGGGCATTTGCTGCTGGTGGATGGCGGCAACACCGCGCAGTAGTTACACGCCGATGTTCCAGTGGGCGTATTTTTCCAGCCGCCCGTGCACCACATCGTCGAACAATTGCCGCAGTTTGAGCGTTATCTCGCCCGGTTTGCCGCTGCCAACCGGGCGATGGTCTACCCGGGTGACGACGGTCACCTGCGCGGCGGTGCCGGTCAGGAAGAGTTCTTCGCAGATGTAAACTTCGGTGCGGTCTATTGAGCGTTCGACCACCGGGATTTTGAGTTCTTCACGGGCCAGTTCAAGCACGGTGCGGCGGGTGATGCCCTCGAGGATGTTGTCGGTGACTGGCGGCGTCACCAGGACACCATCGCGCACCATGAAAACGTTCATGGCGGTGCCTTCTGAGACGTGCCCGTTTTGGTCGAGTACCAGGGCTTCGTCGAACCCGGCGCGGATGGCGTCGGTCTTAATCAGGGCCGAATTGGCATAAGCGCCGCTGATTTTCCCGCGGGCCGGGATGACGTTGTCATCAATCCGCCGCCAGGAGGAGATGGTGACGTGGGCGCCGTCCTCGTTTTTGCCATAGGCCCCAAACGGGACGGCGAAAATGCTGACTTCATCGCGCAGGTCGTGCAGGCGCACACCGATACCGGCATCGGCTTTGTAAGCCAGCGGGCGAATGTAAACATCTTGCTGCCAGTGGTCGGCGCGCAACAGGTCGAGGGTGACCTGAGTCAGGCTTTCGGGGGTGTGGGGCAGTTCCATGCACAGCAATTTGGCCGAATTTAAGAAGCGTTTGTAGTGGTCATACGGACGAAAAACGAATAATTGATGCTTCTCGGCGTTCCAGTAGCCGCGCAGGCCGCCAAAGGCGGCGGTGCCGTAATTCAGGCCGTGCGTGGCGATGCTGATTTTGGCATCCTCGAACGGGACAATTTTCCCCTCAAAATAAGCATGGGTTGTGGTCATGAGTCACCTCTTGGGTTGGGGTTGTAAAGACATTATACCCATGCTTGAGATGAAAGCGCATAATCTGGCTGTCTTCATCCTGTCGTAAAAAAAATACGCTGACCGCCCCGGGGACGGTCAGCGTATTTTTGCTTTTGGCCTTATTGCTCTGATTGAGGGGTTTCCTGCTTTGGCGCGGCGGGTTCTGCTGTTTTTTGGGTTTTACCCTTGAATAAGAGCCGCCACAGCCAGCGCACGAAGCGCCACAGGACAAACAGAGCCAGCCCCAGGCTCGACAAAATCAGGATGGCGGCGGGCAGCATCACAATCACCAGCCAGACGATGAACTCGAAGAACCCTTGCAAGAAGTCCACCAGGGCTTGCACGGCGTCGCGCACCACGCCTTCGGGTTTCCAGCCACCGATGTCAATCGGTTGCAGGGTTTCTTCTGCAATTAAGCGAATGCTGATGGCCGAAAGGGCGGCTGACTGTTCGTAATACTGCATCTGGCCTTTGACAATCTCAATTTGTTCCCGAATCTGGGTCAGCTGGTTGAAGACCAGCATCACATCTTCGGTTTTTTCAGCCTTTTGCAAGATGTCATTCAGTTGGCGTTCGGTATTTTCCAGGTTTCGCAAGCGTGAAGAAAGGTCGGTATATTCCTGGGTCACATCTTGCCCTGAGCGGGTTTCGGTTTGCAGTTCAACAATGCCTTCCTTGATTTCTTGCAAGGCCTGGTTGAGTTTTTCCGCTGGAACGCGCACGGTTATCGAACCTTCGGGCGCTTTGCCGCCGCCCGAAAGACGGGTTTCATACAGGTTCGAAGCAACCACAAAACCACCCATGCGCTCGGCCATGGCGGCAATTGCCTGCATCTTTGCCTGTGGGTCGGCGACCACAATGCTCAAATCGGCATTTTCGATGACCATCCGCTTTTGGGCCGGGATGGCGCTGACCGCGCCCGAGTCGTAGGCTTTGCTTTCAACGGGTTGGGATGGGCTGTAAACGGCAGTGGGATATTCGTACTCTGCGACTCCACCGCCTATGTTGGGTTCAGCCCGGGCATAATCGGGGACAGCCGCTGCGCCGCAGCCTGCCAGCAGCAGCGACAACAACAAAACGGATAACAAAAACTTTTTCATGGCACTCCTCCTTGTGGAGCCGAAAGGTGTTTTCTGCCCCAAAGACGCCCCCTTTTGGGCTTTTGTTCCGAGCAAAATCAAAAGAAAAGGGACTACCCACGCTGGATAGTCCCTGAGTTGTTCACCAGCCTTCAGCGAGCCGGGCGGCGTGCTTATCGGGCAAACCGGCAGCGCGGATACGTTTTTGCACCGAAGGAATATCATACACCACCCGGCGTGGCTCCCAGGTGCCGGCTTCAGGGTCAAAAATGGCGTAGGCGGCGCGTGGGTCGCGGTCTCGGGGTTGTCCGACCGAGCCGGGGTTGAGAATGGCGCGTGGGGTTAGCGAGAGCACTTCGGCGGGCCGCGGTGTTTCGAGCGAAATCCGGTCACGCGACTGATCGAGTTTGAACATGCACTGAATGTGAGAATGCCCCACAAAGCAATAAGAAGTCTCAAAACTCTGGAAGTTCAGGCGCGCCACCAGGGTATTCAGGACATATTCCCAAATTGGGTCGCGTGGGCTGCCATGCGCCATGGTGACATCTCCGCGCACCAGGGCGGTTTGGGGCAGGCTGTCGAGGTAGCCTTTGTTGCCATCGCTGAGTTGTTTTTTCTGCCAGAGTAGGGAGCGGCGCGCTTCGGTGTTAAAAACTGCATCGTCCATCTGGCCCAGCACCGCGACATCATGATTGCCGAGCAGGCAGGTGAGATTGGGGATGATGCGTACCCGTTCAACCGTCTCGTTGGGGTCTGGGCCATAGCCGACGATATCGCCCAGACACCAGGTTTCATCGACCGCGCCCGCGTCTGCCAGTACGGCTTCGAGGGCGGTCAGGTTGGCATGCAGGTCAGAAATTACCAGAATACGCATAAAAGGTCACTCCAAAAACTCAACCATACGCGCCAGGATGCGCTCTGCGACTTCCGATTTGCTCAAAAGGGGTAATTCTTCGCGCCGCCCATCGGCATACAACAGGGTTACCCGGTTGGTTTCAACCCCAAACCCGGCATCTGATGCGGCGATGTTGTTGGCGGCAATCATTTCAAGATTTTTGGATTTCAATTTGGATTGCGCATTCTCAAGCAGGTCGCGGCTTTCTGCTGCGAATCCTACCACAACTTTCAGGCGGGGCAAACCTGACCTGAGCCTGGCGACTGCGGCCAGCACGTCGGGAGCGGCCTCGAGTTCAATTGTTGGAATGCCGTCTTGCTTCTTCAACTTGTGCGCGGCCACGTTCTTGACCTGGAAATCTGCCAGCGCGGCGGCCATCACCAGTCCATCGGCCTGTTGCAGCGCGGCAGTCACGGCCTCCAGCATTTGCCGGACGGTCTCGACCCGCACCACCTGAACGCCAACTGGCGCGCTAAGCGCGGTCGGATGGGTAATCAGGGTTACTTCTGCGCCCATCTCGAGGGCAGCCTGCGCCAGGGCATAGCCCTGTTTGCCGCTTGAGCGGTTGGTAATCACCCGTACCGGGTCAATTGGCTCTTGAGAGCCTCCGGCGGTTATTATCAGTTTTTTGCCGCGTAGTTGGCCGGATTGGCGCCCGAGGGTCAGCCGCGCCATACCCA
>CAZNCT010000083.1:3836-7461 GCA_964571615.1 uncultured Anaerolinea sp.
TGACATGCGGCCCACCCCAACCAGGCCCGAGGCCAGGTGACCAGGCGCAGGCCCCACAAAGGTCACGCCCCGTTCTTGCAGGCGGCGGACATTCTCCTGGGTGGCGGGGTGCGCGTACATGCCGCCATCCATGGCTGGGGCAATCAAAATGGGGCATTCTGCCGCCAGTGCCGTGACAGTCAGCAGGTTATCGGCCTGTCCATAAGATAGTTTGGCCAGGGTATTGGCCGTGCAGGGGGCAATCACCAGCAAATCTGCCGCATGGCCCAGGCCGACGTGCAAAACATGGGCTTCACCGCCCCATAATTCGGCATCGGTGAAAGCCCGACGCCCCGTTACGGATTGGAAGGTGAGCGGGGTGACGAATTTTTCGGCTCCCGCGCTCAAGATGGTCTCGACCTGCGCGCCGCCCTGAGTCAGTTTGGAGGCCAGGTCGGCGGCTTTGTAGGCAGCAATGGAGCCGGTGACGCCCAGAATAATGCGTTTTTCGGCAAGAATAGACATAATGGCATGATTATACCCTGCCAGGTGTGCTGTGCCTGCCCGGATACGTTACAATTGGGGCGCATTTCCATCCCACCCTTCCAACAGGATTTTCCATGTCCGCATCGGATGTCTTTATTGTTTCAGCCGTTCGTACTGCCATCGGAATTGGCAAACCGGGCGGCGTTTTGTCGCACCATCAGCCGGTTGAACTGGCCGCCGCAGTGATGCGCGAGGCCGTTGCCCGGGCCGGCATTGAACCAGGCCGCATTGAGGATGTGCTTTGGGGCATTGCCACCCCGCTTGGCGACCAGGGCGGGAACCTGGCGCGCCTGGCAGCCCTCAAGGCGGGCTTCCCTGTCCATGTTGGCGGGGTCTCGATTAATCGTATGTGCGGTTCTGGTCAGCAGGCCATCCATTTTGCGGCCCAGGCTATCCTGGCGGGTGATGCTGAGATTTTATTGGCGGGCGGCAGTGAGATGATGTCGCATCAGCCGCTGGGGGCCGATTACCCTGTCCCCTGGCCCGATGTGGGCCATGAGTTGTTGCACCAGGGCGAAAGTGCGGAACGGATTGCCGAAAAATGGCAGTTATCGCGCGATGAATTGGATGATTATGCCGCTCAAAGCCACCAGCGCGCGGCGGCGGCCATTGCCGCGGGATACTTTCAGTCGCAGATATTGCCTTTGCCAGGGGCAGACGGCGCCCCCGTAACGATTGACCAGGGTGTGCGGCGCACGTTTGACCGCGAAAAAATGGCCCGGCTCAAGCCTGTTTTTCGTGAGAATGGCGTCATCACGGCAGGCAATGCCTCGCAAATCAGCGATGGCGCCGCGGCGCTGGTGCTGGCTTCTGAAAAGGCGGTTGGGCGGCTGAATCTCATGCCGCTGGCGCGGATTGATACCCGCGTGGTTCTCGGCTCTGACCCAACCCTGATGCTGACCGGGCCTATTCCGGCCACCCAATTGGCTTTGAAACGCGCCGGGCTGGCCCTGGAAGACCTGGATGTGATTGAAATCAATGAAGCCTTTGCCTCGGTGGTGCTGGCCTGGGCGCGGGAAATCAATCCCGAAATGAGCCGGGTCAACCCCAACGGCGGCGCTATTGCGCATGGGCATCCGCTGGGGGCAACCGGGGCTATTCTGATGACCAAACTGGTCTATGAACTGGAGCGCCGCCGGGGCCGCTACGGACTGCAAACCATGTGCATTGGTCACGGGCAGGCGACTGCCACCATTATCGAGCGGGTATGAGCGAACATCTGGTTTATCTTGCGCTGGGCAGCAATCTGGGCGACCGCGCCGCCAATTTGCGTGCGGCGATTGAGCGCCTGGCCCCTGGGCTGAATGTCCGGCGCCAGTCCTGCATCTACGAGACGGAACCCTGGGGTTATGCCGACCAACCCGCTTTCCTGAATATGGTCGTCGAAGCGGACACCAGCCTGGACCCTAACTCACTGCTGACGTTCCTGAAAAATATCGAGGCAGAGATGGGCCGCGAGGCGACTTTCCGAAACGGGCCGCGCCTGATAGACCTCGACATCCTGTTTTATGATAACCTGGTGCTCGATACCCCTCCGCTGGTCATTCCGCACCCGCGCCTGCATGAGCGCGCTTTTGTGCTGGTGCCCCTGGCCGACCTGGCGCCGGAGTTTCTTCATCCGGTGTTGGGAGAGACCATCCTGCACTTGCTGATGCAGGCCGATTTGAAGGGCGTGGCGAGGTTTACAGATGTTTGAGTTTGCCCTGCTGGCCTTTGCTTCGATTTTTACGATGGTCAACCCAATCGGCGTTATTCCCGTCTATACCGCCATGACCGCCCGGCTTACCCCGCAAGAATCGCGCCGGGTGGCCTTTAAGGCGGTACTGACTGCTTTTATCATCCTGATGATTTTTGCCCTGACGGGCCGGTTTATTTTCCTGTTTTTCGGAATTTCTGCCAACAGCCTGCGCGTGGTGGGCGGGGTTATTTTTTTCATCATGGGGTATGAACTGCTTCAGGCGCGCCTGACCCGCACCCAGTTTGACAACGAAACAACCCAGGAATATGTGAGCGATATTGCAATTACCCCGTTGGGCATACCGGTTATTTGTGGGCCGGGCGCGATTGCCTCGGTCATTATTCTGATGGATCAGGCCAACTCTGCGCTCGAAAGCGCCATTGTGCTGACCAGCATTGTGGTTATTTTGGGGCTGACCCACCTGCTCTTGTTGGCCTCGAAACAGGTCATGCACTTTATTGGCGAGAATGGGAACAAAGTCATGATGCGCCTGATGGGCCTGATTGTGATGGTCATTGCTGTGGAATTTTTCTTCAGCGGCCTGCGCCCGATTTTGCGCGAAATTTTCTTGATTCAATAGGAGGAATCTCAATATGGAAATTGACCTGCAATCGCGTCCATCCTATTCGCTGGCAGTCGTCAAACTCAGCCCTAATGAGCGCATCCGCGCTGAAGCCGGGGCCATGGTCAGTATGTCGGCCTCGCTGGCGCTCGAGACCAAAGCCGAAGGCGGCATTTTCAAATCGTTGGGGCGCGCTCTACTGGGTGGCGAGTCGTTCTTCCAAAATTTCTTCCAGGCCGGGCCAGAAGGTGGTGAGATTACCCTGGCCCCCGAACTGCCAGGCGATATTGCCGTTGTTGAAGTCGGCGAGAAGCGTTTGTTTATTCAGGCCGGGTCTTATCTGGCTTCAGAAATTGGGGTCGAATTGACCACAAAAGTTAGCCTGAAAGCGTTGATGTCTGCCGAGGGGTTTTCACTGCTCGAAGCCAGCGGGCAGGGCAAGGTGCTGGTCTCGTCCTATGGCGCAATTTTTGAGCGCGTTTTGGCCGATGGTGAAAAATACATTGTCGATACCTCGCACCTGGTGGCGTTTGATTCCAGTCTGGGTATCAGTCCACGTACCGCTGGCGGGGTTAAATCGACCCTGTTTAGCGGCGAGGGCCTGGTCATTGAAATGACTGGCCCGGGCCGGGTCTTCATCCAGACCCGCTCGCCCAAGGCGCTCATCGATTGGATTATCCCGCAACTGCCCCGCCCCAGCGCTACAAACTCGTAGTCTGCAATCAAAACCGCCGTATCCTGAACGAATATGGCGGTTTTCGCTGGTGCCCCGGGCGGGAATCGAACCCACATCTAAGCCT
>CAZNCT010000083.1:7471-16894 GCA_964571615.1 uncultured Anaerolinea sp.
AGTGCCTTGTTCTGTCCATTGAACTACCTGGGCGCGCCGAAAATTATAGCATCGTTGAGAGGTCGCTTCAAGTGCTTGCGGTTTGTCTCTAGAGTCGGTATACTGGACAAATGTGGTTCGATTTCTGTAACAACAACCTGTTCTCTGTCATAAGATTTGCTGTATACTGGTGATAAACCAGTTACAAGACGCTTCATTCCCTGCCGGATTCTTCCCCCTATGAAACCAGAAAAAATTGGCCGTTACGAAATCAAGTCTGAACTGGGCCGCGGCGGTATGGCCACCGTTTACAAAGCCTACGACCCGCGCTTTGAACGCGAGGTGGCGGTCAAGGTTTTGCCGCGCGAAATGCTGCACGACCCGCAGTTTCGCGTGCGCTTTGAGCGCGAGGCCAAAACCATTGCTTCGCTAGAACACCCGGCCATTGTCCCGGTCTATGATGTCGGCGAGGAAGACGAACAGCCTTACTTTGTCATGCGCTACATGACCGGTGGTTCACTATCCGACCGCATTCGGGCCGGGGCGGTCTCGGTGGCAGATGCCGCCAGGTTGATTGACCGCCTGGCGAATGCGTTGGATGAGGCCCATGCCAAGGGAATTGTTCACCGTGACCTGAAACCGGGCAACATCCTGTACGACCAGTTTAACGAACCGTATATCTCCGACTTTGGGATTGCCAAGATTTCACAGGCCCCGGGCAGTGCCACCGTTACTGGCGGCGGCATTGTTGGGACCCCGGCCTATATGAGCCCGGAACAGGCCCAGGGTGAAAAAGTGGATGGCCGCAGTGACATCTACGCCCTCGGCGTGATTGTCTTTGAAATGCTGACCGGACGCCAGCCTTACGAGGCCGATACTCCCATGGCGGTGGTTGTCAAGCACATCACAGACCCCATTCCGCATATTTTAGATATCAACCCCAACCTGCCGCCTGAACTTGAGCAGGTCATTGAGTGCGCCATGGCGAAAAACCGCGATGAGCGTTATGCCACCGCGCGCGAATTTGCCAATGCGCTGTCTGCCATTGTGCGCGGCGAACCCCCTACCCTGACCGAGAAATTTAGCGCTACCGCAGTTGCCAAATCTGCTGATAAGACCCGCGTCTCTGGCCGCGGTCAGGATGCCACCAAAGTCTCGGCCCAGCCAGCCTCCCAGAAAAGCGGCCCGCCGGCATGGCTTTGGGCCGGGGGGGCCATTGTGCTGGTGATAGGTTTGCTTGCGGTTGGCGCTGTGTTTGCGCTCGGCGGCGGATTGTTTTCACCGCAACCCACCGCTACCCTGACCGCGCCGCCGCCTACCGAGCCGCCTGCCCCTACCCAGACCAGCGCACCGCTGGTTGTCGAACAGCCGACTGCTACCGAAGTTCCGCCTACGCCAACCGCCGAACCGCCTACGCCCACGCCAACGGCTTCCCCCGAACCGCTTCCGCTTGGGGTTGGCGGGGCCGATATGCTGGCCTTTGTTGCCAACAACGAAGTCTGGGTCATGAACATGGATGGCTCCGGTTTGCGCCCTCTGACCAATGACGGCGTGCCCAAATCTGATTTGCAATGGCTGCCCGATGGCCAAACCCTGGTCTATATTGCTGGCAAGAACATCAACCTTGTGGATGTCGATACCGGTCGCCTGGATTTGCTGGTTGGGTTCCCCTTCTCATCTTTCCTCGAGGCCTTCCGTATTTCTCCCGATGGCACCCAGGTTGCCGTTTCACTCAACCGCGAAATGTATATTGTGCCGTTCAATATGGACGCCATTCGCAAAGTGCGCGGCAAACAAGGCTTTATTGACATGAAAGGCTGTGTCAGTTATACCGCCGGAACCCAGGCCGCCATGGCCGCCCGTGATTTCCGCTGGTCGAACGATGGCAAAAGCGTGGCCTGGCTATATGCGGGCGTCTTGCCAGGTGACCCGCGCTCTGTTGACCTGATTCGCGTTGTGGATATCAGTTCGTGCCGCCCTGAAACCCTGCGGCTGGTTAATGAGTTTCCGGGCTCGTTACCCCCAAAGGATACGCTGATAACCCGGCCCTGCCTGGCTATGATTGGGATGGCGATTTCCTCTTCCTGTTCAACACCTTTATCCGCAACCAGGGGTGGGGTGACCTGTGGGCCTACAACATGGAACTGCGCAAGGCCAACATGATTAACCCCATTGATGGTAAGTGCTGTTATCGTGACCCGCTCTGGAGCCCAGATAAAAACTACGTTTTCTTCGCCTTCCAGGACATCAACGACGGATTTGAAGCCCAGACCCGCTTCTACTACATTCCCTATGCTTCGATTGGCACTGGCACCAAGTACGAACCCCTGCCCCTGCCCGAAAAATTCTACCGTAACACCCGCGAGGCCCCCCAGCCTGCCCTGCGCCCGGTCAAACAGCCTTAGCCTATGCGTTCACGCCGCGCCTTGCTCTACATGCCTGGTGATGATTGGAAAAAAATCACCAAAGCCCTGACCCTGGGGGTGGATAGCGTCTGCATGGATATGGAGGACGGCACCGCTGCCAATCGCAAAGCCGAAGCCCGTCAGACGATTGCCCGCGCCTTGCGCGAACTCGACTTTGGCAAGTCGGAACGTCTGGCGCGTATCAACGGCGTTGGTACCGGCCTCGAAGCCGACGACCTGGCGGCTGTCTTACCTTTTCGTCCCGATGGGATTGTCCTGCCCAAAGCCGAAACGCCCGAACAGGTTGCCTGGGTCAGCGAGAAAATTGAAGCTGCCGAACTCAAGCACGGCTGGCCGGTCAATGCCATCCGTCTGATTCTGGTAGTGGAAAGCGCGCGCGGCATCTTGAACCTGAAGGAATTGGCCGCGCACCCGCGCCTGGATGCGCTGATTTTTGGCGCCGAGGATTTTGCCGCCAGTGTTGGGGCAACCCGCACCCCCGCCGCTCTGGAAGTGCTGTATGCCCGCTCTGCCCTGGTGACGGCTGCCGCCGCCTACGGCTTGCAGGCAATTGACCTGGTGACCGTTGACTTCCGCGACCCCGAACTGGCCCGCCGCGATGCGCTCTTTGGCGCCCAATTGGGCTACACCGGCAAACAGGTCATTCATCCGGCCCAGGTGGAGCCGGTGCAGGCCGCCTTTACCCCCTCCGATGACGCGATTGCTTATGCTCGCCGGGTGGTCGAAACATTTGAAATCAACCAGGCCAGGGGTGCTGGCGCTTATGACCTGGATGGAAAAATGATAGACCTGCCCTTACTCAAAGCAGCCCAAAACGTGCTTGAACGGGCGCGCGCTGCTGGCAGGGTTTGAAGTCACCCCATTTTCTTACAAAGATTTAACCTGCTTCAGGATTCTTCTTCGTTATAATTATTCCGACAGGAGAACTCCGATTATGTTTTTGTTTGAAGGCCCTGACCGCAGAAAAGAAGAAGAACGGATGCGCAGCGAAGGGCGGCTGCCTTCGGGGCAATCGCTCACGCTTAAGTTTCCGGTTTTGCATTATGGCCCTGTTCCACCTTTCAACCCCGCTACCTGGGATTTTCGCGTTTGGGGCGAGGTGGAAACAGAGAGACGCTGGACATGGGAAGAATTCAACCAACTGCCGCGCACCAGCCAGGTGATGGACATTCATTGTGTAACCCGCTGGAGCAAATTTGATACTCGCTGGGAGGGGGTTTCCGTCCGCACGCTGATAGAGCAAGGCTTTATCACCCTGAAACCCACCGCAAAATATGTGATGCAACATGCCGAATATGGCTTCACTGCTAACCTGCCGCTCGATGTGGTCTTGCAGGACAATTTCTTGCTTGCCACCCATTTTGATGGCGAGCCCTTAACCCCAGACCACGGTTATCCACTGCGCGGCGTGGTGGGCCATATTCCCACCCGGCCCGAGTTGGAAACACCTTATTTTTGGAAAGGCGCCAAATGGCTGCGCGGCCTCGAATTTATGGCCGCTGACCGGCGTGGTTTCTGGGAGCAGGCAGGCTACCACAACCGCGCCGATGTCTGGCGCGAAGAACGCTTTGGGTAAACTGACCCGAAAATTAAGTTCTACATCACTTCAATCAAAAAAGCCCGGACAACAAATGTCTGGGCTTTTTTGTTCTTCGTATGATTGCCTATGGCCGCTTGTCCAGCACCAGTGATACTTCCATCTCCTGGTCGCCGCGCAGAATGGTGAGCACAACCGTATCTCCCGGGCTTTTGTTAGCAATCAGGTAGCGCATAAAATCGTCGTAGGTTTTTACCGGCCTGCCATCGATGCCGATAATCAAATCACCGCCTGCCAGTAGCCCGGCAATGCCTGTTTCTTTATCGCCAGCCCGCAGACCGGCCCGCGCGGCTGGGGTGTTGGGTTGCACCCCGGTAATGTAAACGCCGGTGAAGCGCGGCAGTTTCAGGGCTTCTATCATCTCCAGCGAGAAATCGCTGATGGAAGCAATGCCCATGTAGGGGTAGTCATATTTGCCGTTTTTGATAATTTCAGGCGTCACCCGTTTGACGATATTGACCGAAATTGCAAAGCCAATACCCGAATTGACCGGCTCACCCTGAATGTTGCTCGAGACCGTGCGAATGGCCCGGTTGATGCCAATCACTTCGCCTTGCAGGTTGAAGAGCGGCCCGCCCGAGTTGCCCGGATTAATCGCCGCATCGGTCTGAATCAGGTCTGCGGCATTGAAGACACCGCCGCTCGGCGCCTGGCGCTCAGAAGGCAGGGTGCGGCCCAGGGCCGAGACAATCCCGGTCGTCATCGTCCCGTTCAGGCCGAAGGGATTGCCGATTGCAATGACAGTTTGACCAACTTTCAGGCGGTCCGAGTCGCCCAGGGCCAGCGGCACCAGTTCATCGGGCGAGACATTCACCTTCACCACCGCCAGGTCTGAGTCGCGGTCAACGCCGCGCACTTCACCGTAGGTGCGCAATCCGCTTGAGAAGATGACCTCGATTTTAGAAGCATTTTCGACCACATGGTAGTTGGTAACAATGTGGCCCTGTTTGTCATAGACGAAGCCAGAGCCTTGTCCGCCGCCATTGGGCGTGAAGACCTGCAATGAAACCACGCCTGGGTAAACCCGCTCATAAAGCGAGACCAGCAGCTCTTGCTCCTCGAGCAAGTCCTGGTTAACCGGCACGGTAACAACCGGTTGAGGGGGTTGTGGCGTGGGGAGCAAGGTGCCCGATTGGGCCGGGATGAAGGCCCGGCAGGCCAGAGTGGTCAGTAAAAGAACAGCAAGTACAACCAGTAAGGTATATTTTTTGTTCATCTCAAAAACTCCTGATGAGATTTTTTTAGATGTCCCGGCAGGTTGGAGCGCGCTAAGATTTTTCGTTTCGCGCTTGTTCAAGCAATTCGCGTTGCCGGGCGCTTAGTTTTTTGGGAATCGAAACCTTAACCCGCACGTACAGGTCACCGCGGGTTTCAGCGTTGCGAATTTTGGGCATTCCGCGCCCTGCCAGGCGGATGAGTTGCTCCGGCTGGGTGCCGGGCGGAATGTTAACGCGGATGCGACCGCCCAGGGTCTGCACCTCGGCCTCGCCGCCCAGAAGTGCGGTAAAGACATCTACGCTGGCGTTGGTGTACAGGTCGTCATCCTTGCGCTCAAAATTGGCGTCTGGCTCAACCGTGATTTTTAGATAAACATCAGAGCCATCGGCTGCGGCGCCTGCTGCCCGTACCTTTGAGCCGGTTTTGACCCCGGCGGGGATGCGTACGGTTACGCGCCGTCCACCGCTTTCAAGGATGCGGCTGGTGCCAGAATAGGCTTCCTGAAGCGTAATCGAGACCGGGTGTTCGTTCTGGCGCGTTGTGCGCGAACCGTAGCGCCCGGTTGTAGAACCGCCAGAAGGCATTCCACCAAAAATGGCGCTGAAAAAGTCTGAAAAACCGCCCGCTCCGGCGGCGCCGAACAGGTCTTCAAAGTTGACCTGCCCGGTACCGGGTTGGCCGGTTGTCCATTGACTCCAGTCAAATCCGCCGCCTGGCGCACCGCGGCTTTGCCAGGATGAATACGCCGACCCCAACTGGTCGTAGCGGGCGCGTTTTTGCGGGTCTGAGAGCACCTGGTAGGCCTCGTTGACTTCTTTGAACTTTTCTTCGGCCTGCTTGTCGCCCGGGTTGCGGTCGGGGTGGTAATTCATCGCCAGCTTTCGATACGCAGAGCGGATTTCATCTGCGCTGGCTGAACGGGAAACACCCAAGACTTTATAATAATCCTTATAGTCCATGCCAATTATTGTATGCCCCCGGCGGGCTGCTTGCAAGACGCGCAACAATAATCTAACGTAACTCTTACCTATTTCACAGGAGAAATCATGAGAGTACATTCCCAAATTTCGCTTTTGCTGGCCTGTCTGGTGCTGACGGCCTGTTTGCCTCCTGCTGGCTTGCCCACCGAACCAGCCTCTGCCACGCCGCCCCCGCCGTCTGCTACGCCATTGCCCCAGCCAACGATGACCCCTGCGCCTTTGGCTCAGGCCTCCCTGCCTGCCGCAGAGGGCATCCCCGCGAAGATGCGCCGGGGTGTCAACCTGGGCAACGCGCTCGAGGCCCCCAACGAAGGGGAGTGGGGAATGGTTATTCAGGAAGAATATTTTGACCTGATTCGCGAGGCGGGTTTCGATTTTGTCCGTTTGCCGGTGCGCTGGAGCGCGCATGTGGAAGAAGCCGAACCATATACCATCTCCCCGGCTTTCTTTGCCCGGGTAGACCAGGTTGTCGGCTGGGCCCTCGAGCGCGGCCTGGTGGTGGTACTGAACGTGCATCACTACGCCCCGCAGACTTCGGAATTGACCGCTAACCCGGGCCGCTTGCTTTCCATCTGGCGTCAGATTGCCTTGCATTATCAGGATGCGCCGCCCGAACTGGTTTTTGAGCTCTTCAATGAGCCAGACAACACCATTTCAGCGCTTGAGTGGAATGAGATTGCCGCCCAAACGCTGGCGGTGGTGCGCGAGAGCAACCCTACCCGCGAGGTGGTGATTGGCGGTGTCTCCTGGAATTCTTTTGACCGTCTGTCACTGTTGCGCCTGCCCGCCGATGACCCGCACCTGATTGCCACTTTTCACTATTACCTGCCTTTTGAGTTTACACACCAGGGCGCCGAATGGGTCGAGGGCAGCAATGCCTGGCTGGGGCAAACCTGGCAGGGCACCCCCGCCCAGCAAAGGCAGATTAAGAATCATTTTGAAAGGGTGGCCCGCTGGGCTGAAGCCAATCATTTGCCTGTCTTACTGGGAGAATTTGGCGCCTACAGCAAGGCCGACCTTGATTCGCGCGCTCTGTGGACAGCCTATGTGCGCGAACAGGCCGAACAGTACGGTTTTTCGTGGGCTTATTGGGAATTTGGGGCCGGCTTTGGCGTTTATGACCGCGCCGCCCGGCGCTGGAATCAGCCCCTTAAAGAGGCGCTTTTAGCAGAATAATGCCAAAGCGATGCCCCGCTATGCCTTATGGACATAGCGGGGCATCTTGAGGGGGGAGGGACACCACCACCGGGCCAGCATGGGGGGGGCATGCAAACCCGCTCTGGTGGACAACATCTGGGATACCAGTAAAAGGGTTCAGATGTTGCTAAAAATAATATACACCTAATCGGGTCTGAATTGCATTAATAGTCCATTAGAGTTTGGAATCTCCACGCGCATTTTTGCCTTCAAACAGAGCCAGCCACTCGGTCAACTCTTTTTCGCTCATGGCGGGCTTTTTATCGCTGGCAGGAGGCCCGGCGCGCAGGGTGCTGTTCACCAGGGCGGCAAATTCTTCCGATGAAATCACCTCGGCGTGGGCGGCGCGGGCATTGGCCTGCACCTGCCGGTCGGAACTGACCACGCTCCAGTTTTTGGCCGATTTTCCCAGGGCGCGCAGGCGGTCGCGGATGGCGTCATCTGCGCTTAGCCCGGCGCGGATGAAATGGGCCTTAACCTGCCCAACGATGCGCAACCCGGCCTGGGCCGCTGGGGCGCCATCGAAATACACTTCCAGGCCGGTTTTGCGGCTCAGGCGGCAAAATTCGTTCAGGCGGGTTAGCAGTTCCATCTCATCTTCAAACGAATTGAGATGCAGCCCTATTTTGGGAATCAGGTTGTGTCCGTCAATCAAAAATGGCATCTTTTCGGGCTCCGCATGCAAACGCGCATGGTCTCTTCAGGGGGCAATCAGCCGCTTGCAGTCTTCAACGGCGGCAGATTTTTGTTCGCAAAATTGGGCCGACTGGGCCGGGTTGCTGGCTGCCAGCAGAAAGGCCAGGCTTTGCAGGCAGTTATCGGTTTTTTGGGGTGTGCCAATCGAACGGCAGATAGCGCTGGCCTGGTCGTATTCGCCTGTTTCGACGGCGGCAATCGCGGCTTGCACAAAGCACCAATCGATTTGCTGGGCCTGCGGTTGTTGTGGGCACATTGCCAGAATCTCGGCCCAGGATTGAGCCGCCCGACAGGTTCCGTTGTCGCAAACCAGCCCGAGCGGGGGCATCTGGCACGGGGCGCAGACGACGTTGCTGCAAAGCGCCGGGTCGGCTTGCCCATATTGCAGTGACAGGCGCGCATCGTCATTGACTTGCTCACGGCTGTAAATTGCGCCGCAATCGCAGCAGCGGTCTGCGCGGTAGGCATAGACACAGTCGCTTTCTACGCGGCAGATCAGGTCGGGTATCAGGTCTAAGGTCGGAGCAATGCCAGGGGGCAGGCTGCCGGGCGGGGCGATCAGGGTCTTTTGCACCTCGGCCGGGGCGATGGTTGCTGTGATGGGCTGGCAGGCCGAAAGCGCAAACAGGCTGCTCAGGGTTAGCAAGAGAAGAAAAAAGGTTCGGGCCGGTTTCATCAGGCACCTGTTCGGGTTATTTTGATTGTAGCACGCGTGCAGGTGTTGTGAGCGGCCTGGCCCGGGCCAGGCGCGCAAAGCCCGGCCCGAGCATCAGGCGGGTTTCACAAAGACTGAAACCTGCCCGGCGCAAGAGGTTGCGGGTATGGGCTTCGCTCCAGCCGCCGTGTTTTTCGGCGCGTTTGGCCCAGCCGAGCAGGGAGGCGCGGTTTTTGCCATCCAGGTTACGGGCATCGGCCAGGGCAGCCGCGGCGGCCTGGTTGAGATGTTCAGATGGATTCAGCAGGGCCAGGGTGCCATCGCTTTTGAGAATGCGGCGGCATTCACGCAGGGCGCTCAGCGGGTCTCTGAGCAAAAAGATGACGTTGGTGGCGGTCACAACGTCGAAACTGGCGGGGGCAAAGGGCAGCAGGCTGGCATCGGCGCAGACGACAGGGCTTTCTGCGCTGTGGAGCAAGGCCAGGTCGTAATCCAGGCCCAGGGCGCGGCAGCCAAAGCGTCGGGTGAAAAGCGCCGGGAGCAGGCCGGGGCCGCAGCCCAGGTCGAGGAGCAGCGTCCCGGCTGCGGGGCTGCACCAGTCCGCAAAATCTGCCAGCGCGCGCCCCCAGGCGGTGCGGGTTTGGATTTCAAGGAAGTCAGAAAATTCGGTGTTTA
>CAZNCT010000084.1:0-16537 GCA_964571615.1 uncultured Anaerolinea sp.
AAATCACCGAACAAAATATCGGCAACCGCATGGCCTCCCTCGCTGCCGGGTTCCCAGGCTTCGAGAATGGCGGGGATGTTTTCGGCGGCCCAGTTGATGCTCAACGGGCGACCATTCAACAGCACCAGCACCACCGGTTTGCCCAGCGCCGCTACGGCTTTCAGCAGTTCTCCCTGCCGGCCCGGCAGGTCGAGACCTGCGCGCGAGGCGGCTTCACCGGCCATCAGGTCGGTTTCGCCCAACACCATGATAACCTGTTCGGCAGCGCGGGCCGTCTCAATGGCGGCCTGGAAGGCGGCATCCGATTCTTGTGGCGTTTGGGCCGGTTTGCGGACTTCCCCAGCCATCATGCTCTCAAACCAGGAGGGGATGTCGCGCCGGATTTCAGGCCCGGGCGCGTAGGTCACTTCGGCCTCTGGCAGTTTGGCCCGGATTCCGGCCAGCACCGTCACAGCCGATGGTTGGTGGCCGAAGACCATCCACGACCCTTCGGTGGCAGGCATCGAATCGGCCAGCGGGCCAATGACGGCCACTTTTTTCAAATCTTTCTTGAGCGGCAACAAACCGCCCTCGTTTTTGAGCAGCACCATCGAACGCTGCGCGGCCCAACGCGAGGCTTCGCGGTGGTCGGGGCGGGCCAGCACCTGCTCAAGCAGGGTTTCATCCACATACGGGTGTTCAAACAGGCCCATTCTGACTTTGAGCATCAAGATCGGGCGCACCAGTTCATCAATCTCGGCCTCCGTCAGGGCACCTTCGGCAACCAGCGCAGACAGGGCTTCGGTGTAGGTGTAACTGGACATATCCATATTGAGACCAGCCTTGATGGCGCGCAAAGCGGCCTCGCGCCGGTCTTTGGCATGTCCCTGAATCACCAGGTTGCCCACGGCCATGGCATCGCTGACCACAAAACCCTCGAAGCCCCATTCATCGCGCAGCACCTGGCGCATTAACCAGCGGTTGGCGCTGGCCGGGACATCGTTTAAATCCATGTAGGCGCTCATAAAGGTGGCAACCCCGGCCTCAACCGCCGCCTTGAAAGGCGGAAAGACGATGTTGCGCAATTGAGTCTCTGAGAGATAAACCGGGTCGTAATCACGCCCGCCATCCGAATAGCCATACCCGGCAAAGTGCTTGGCGCAGGCCAGCACCCGCTCGGGGTCGGACAGGTCTTGCCCCTGAAAACCGCGCACCTGGGCGGCGGCCATGACTGCGCCCAGGTAGGGGTCTTCGCCTGCGCCCTCCACAATCCGGCCCCAGCGCGCATCGCGGCAAATATCGAGCATCGGGCCAAAAGTCCAGTGCAGACCAGCGGCGCGGGCCTCCCGGGCAGCCACGGTTTGGGCTTTTTCCGGCACATCTGGATCCCAGGAGGCCGCCATTGCCAGCGGGACGGGGAAAATCGTCCGATAGCCATGAATGACATCCAGCGCAAACAAGAGCGGGATGCCCGCCGGGCTTTCTTCAACGGCAATTTTTTGCAATTCGTTAAAGCGTCGGGTGTCGTTGAGCCATAAGACCGACCCGGCCCCGCCCCGGCGAATCTGGTCTTCGGCCTTAGGGCCGGGAGCGAAATCGGCCCCGCCGACCTGATTGAGCTGCCCAATTTTCTCTTCCAGGCTTAATTTTGCCAGAATCGACTCGACGCGCTGGGCCGTTTCGGCATCGAACCAGGCGGAAGACCTGGCCTTGCGTGGTGAGTTCATCAAAATCTCCTTCTGTTACCAGGCGTAGGCCTTGGGCGCTTCGCCACCCGGGCCGGGGAAAATTTCATCCAGTTTCTGCAGGGTTTCCTCATCCAGTTGAATTTCGGTCGCCCGCACGGCGCTTTCGAGTTGTTCCATTGTGCGCGGCCCAATGATGGGAGCGGTGACAATCGGGTTGTGCAAGAGCCAGGCCAGGGCCACTTCGCCAGGCGGATAGCCCAATTGGCGGCACAAGGCTTCGTATTTCTCCAGTTTTTCGCGGTTCTTCTCAACTTCCTTCTCGAAGCCCTCGCCCATACGCCGCCCGGCCTGGGCTTTTTCGAGTGCGCCGCCCAGCAGGCCGCCAGCCAGCGGGCTCCACGGAATCAGCCCCAGCCCGTAGTGACGGCAGGCCGGGATGACTTCCAGCTCCACCATGCGGTTGTTCAGGTGGTAAATGCTCTGTTCGCTGACCAGTCCCATCATGCCGCGTTTGGAGGCTTCCTGGCAGGCAGTGGCGATGTCCCAACCGGCGAAGTTGCTCGAGCCAACATAAACCACCTTGCCCTGTTTCACCAGGCTGTCAAAAGCCTGCCAGGTTTCATCCCAGGGGCAATCGCGGTCAATGTGGTGCATCTGATACAGGTCAATCCAATCGGTTTGCAGGCGTTTCAGACTGCCTTCACAATGCTTGCGGATTTTGTAGGCCGAAAGACTGCGCCCATCGCTGTTGACTTCCTTCAGGTTGGCTTTGCGCGAAACGGGGTTATAGACCTTGGTCGCCAGCACCACTGCATCGCGCCGTCCGCCGCCCTGGGCGAACCAGCGCCCGCTGACTTCCTCGGTCAGGCCGCGTTCCACACTCCAGCCATAAACATCGGCGGTATCGAAGAAGTTGATGCCCAACTCGAGGGCGCGATCCATAATCTTGAAGCTATCTTCTTCGCTGGTCTGCCAGCCAAAATTCATGGTACCCAGACAAATATTGCTGACCAGGACGCCATGTTTGCCCAAACGTTTGTTGGTGATAGACATGTTGAACTCCTTGTGTAAAAAAATAGGTGAGAGAGAACTTACACCTTGCCTGCTAAAAGCCAACCCGGGCCGCCCCAGCGCAGGAGAAACACGGCTTCCTCACTGCGCATGGCAAACAACGGGTTGTGAGAAACAAAAAGCGCGAAGCAAACCCTGAAAGTCGTCTTGCTCTTCGCGCTTTTGACAGTTAATATCTCGAGTGTACCCTGAACAGTTTTGGTTTATCAGGCCTGCGCATCACCTTTGGGGCGCTTTTTGCGCACTGGCTTCAGCGGCTCAGTTTCGCTGAGCGATTTTGCGCTGCGGGCTTTGCGCGGCGCAGGTTTCTTGCGGGCCGGTTTGACCGGTTTTTCTTCAATCTTGGGCGCAAACAACTCGTCGAACCGCGCCTGCACCGATTGAACGCCGCTGCCATTTAAGGCTGTGTGTACCTGAGCCCACTGTTCGCCATGCACAATGCGCCAATCGAGAAAAACATGGCATTTGTAAGCGCCCAGTTCAACATACAACCCGTTTTCGGCCAGTTCTTTGCACGAACGGATGTACTCCAGGCCGGTCATGTTATCGCGGAAGATGACAAAATCCAGGCCACCGGCAGGCAAGGACAGGCCTTCAACCAGCGTTTTCTGCACCAGGCGGCCTTCTACCAGGCTGGCAACCGAGGTCTTCACCCAACCGCTGGCCTGAGCATATTTGTTGTGGTAAATCACCAGGCTGCGCTCACCGTTGTGATTGTTGGAGTAGGCCAGCACGTCTTCATTGACATAGCCCGCCGGGGTATAGAAATCATACATCCAGAAATTCTCAACGCCCGCAAACAGGTGACGGCGGTGATTGAGCGGGAAGATAACCTGTTCGTGATAGGCAATGAAACCTTCATCGGGGGTTTCGTGCCACTTGGCGCGCCGATATTCCATGCCGTATTTTTCGGCAAAGCCTTCAATTTGTCCGTGTCCATACATTGGCAGGCCGGGCATGGTTGCCATGACCACGCAAACACCAAAATACTTATCGGCCTTGCCAAATTGCTCAACAGCGGTCTTTTCATCGGGGTTGTTCATGAAATTGACATAACGCTGCAAAATACGCGGGTCATACTCGAGGGTGTTTTTGACCAGCAAACGGTATTTGGCGTTATCTTCGTCACGCAGCATGTGCATAAAAGCCGAGTTATATACCCGGTGCATACCCAGCGTGCGCACAAAGTAGCCTTCCATCATCCAGAAAGCCTCAGCCAGCAAAAGGGTATCAGGGACTTCGGCGGCTACCCGGTCTACCACCTCGCGCCAGAACTCATTCGGAATGGCCGCATCAAACTCGGCGCGCGTCAGACCATGCTCTGAGCGTGAAGGGATGGCCCCACCCGCGCCCGGTTCGGGGAACCACAAACGCTGAATGTGCTTTTTGGCCAGCGTCATGGCCGCATCAAAGCGGATCACCGGGAAGTTACGGGCGACATGCAAGATGGTCTGAATGACCGCTTCGCGCACTTCGGCCTTCAAAAAGTTGAGTTGGGCGGTGTCGTTCCAGGGCATGGAGGTGCCATCGTTGCCGTGATAAATGTAGCGCACATCACCCGTCCAACGATCAACACGCTTGAAAACTACCGCAGCATCAGAATGGTTGTAATAATGGTCTTCAAGGATAATCCCGACACGCGAATCACGTGAAAGGTCACCGCTATTAAACTCATAATTCGGATACGGCGAATACGGCAGTGAAAGGAACCAATCGGGGTGTTCAATCACCCACTTCGAGTCGATGCCCATGTGGTTGGGCACCATATCGGCAGCCAGACGCAAGCCATGCTGCCAGGCACGCCAGCGCAGGTTGTTGAGCGCATCCCAGCCGCCCAGGTCGTAGGCGATGTCATAATCGTAAAGCGAGTAAGCCGAGGCCACCGCATCCGACTGGCCCATGCGCTGCTTGATTTCTTTTGAAGCCCAACTGCGCTCCCACAAACCAATCAGCCACAAACCGGTAAAGCCGCGCCGGGCCAGAAGCGCCAGTTCTTCATCTGGCACCTGGTCGAGGCGCGAAATATCGCGCCCATACTGACGCGAGAGCTGGTCGAGCCAGACATAAGCATTTTTGGCAATCAGCACCAGGCGCGGCATCCACTCGCGGTCGGGGCTAAAACGTTCATACTCGTTCTCGCCGCCCCCAAACGAAGGCATTTGAATGCTGCCCTTAAACCCGCCCGGCCCGGTGTGGCGGATGATTTCTTCTTTCACAAAATCCATACCGCGCAGCAGGCGCAAGACAAAGGCCTCGCCCAGCAAATTGCCCCAGCGTTGCAGGATAAATTCCAACTGTCCGGCCAGCGAATAAGGCGAGGCTGCCGCCGGGGCCAGCAACACATCGATCAGCGACTCACCAGAACCGGCCCCACCGAAGCCCGGTTCGCTTTTGAAAAAGGCCCCCAGCCCGCTGACAATTTTTTCATAAGAGCTGGATTGGCGCAGGACATAATCATCAAACAGTTCTTTGTAGGGCTGTACCGCCGGGTTCTGGTTGGTGACATTCAGCAACAGCATTTCTTCAAGGGTGGTTTGGCGGCGCGGTATGCCATCTTCGCTGGTGCTGTTGAGATAATCGGCATTTGAAATCTGATTTTTATACACTGCTAAAGGAGGAAACTCATCGCTAAAGCGATAGAGCGAGGCATCCAGCGCGCCTTCGCCAATCTCGGCCTTCAGGGCCGCCAGGGCCCGCGCCATTGCGCCCGGGTTTTGCTTTTCGTAGTGCCGCACCAGCAGGTGCATCACCTCGTCGAGCAGGCCCATCGCATTGATATCGGAAGCAGGCACCGGGTTGGCGCGTCCGACCGACATTTTGGCGGCAAAACGCCGGGCGGCGTCAAAATTTGCGACCACGGCGCGTCCATCAGTAGAGAAAAGTTCCTCATCAAACTGGTATTTCTGGCGCGCCTTGCGCGAAACATGAAATTCGTAGGTTGCCATTTTGTCCTCCAGCTGTGTGATAAGCCTATTATAGCCTGTGAAACTCAATTGCGGAAATAAAGCCGGGCCGATTTCGGTTATACTTGGCCCTATGGGTGACTTAACCGCGTATCTCCCCGGCCTTGTGGCAGCCCTGCCGTTCCTGTTTTACCTGGGCTTGCTCTTGTTAGCCATTCGGCGGCTGCGCAACCCCGAGCAACTGACCGACTACCTGGCCGTTTTCCTCGGCCTGGCGTTGTTGCTCGAAGGGGTGCAGACAGCAGCGCGCCTGGGATGGTTGCAGATTGCGCCCCAAACCCTGCTGTTCATCGAACAAATTGGGGCGGTCTTGCTGGTGATGATGATTGTGCAAATGATTCGCCTGGCCTCCATCCCCATGGCGCGGCATTGGCCGTTTTGGCTGGCCCTGCTGTGGGCAACGGCGCTGGTCTTCTTGCAAAACCTGCTGCTGGTCTTCATCTCATGGATTGCCTTCTCGGCCTGGATGATTTTCCTGCTGCAACGCGCGATTCGCAAAGCGCAGATGCCCATTTTGCGCAACCGCATGTCTTACTGGGTGCTGGTAGTCGCGCTGGTGCTGGCCAACGACCTGCTGTTATTTTATTTCACCGGCAGGCAGGAAAATCTTTTGCGCCTGGGGGCCGGGGCGCTGATGGCCTTCATCATCTTGCGCAGCCACCTGCCCGATGTGCGCGACATTGCCCGCCAACTGTTGATTTACCTGACTTCAGCAGTCATCATTGGCCTGTTCTACCTGGGGCTGTTCTGGCTGGCGCAACTGGTCTTTGGACAAAGCGCAGGCTTTAGCCCCCTGCTGGCCGGGGCCGGGGTGGCGGTGCTGATATCGCTCATCTTTGCGCCCTTGCTGGGCCTGGTGCGCAACACCTACAACAATCTTTTCCGTTTAGAAGCCTACGACCCCTCGCAAATTTTACGCGAATATTCCACCAGCATTAGCAACATCCTCGACCTGGAAAAACTCGCCACCGTGGCGGTCGGCCTGATTATGGAAGCCCTCGAAATCAACAAAGGCTTCATCTTTCTGGTTGACCCCGAAATTGGCGAAAAGAGCGAAAAAATCTATCGCCTGAGCATCATCCGCGGAGCCGGAACGCCCCCCGCAAGCAACGTGACCCTTTCTTCAGAGAGTTCGATTGTGCGCTTCTTCCTCGAAGAGCGCGAAGCCCTGCTGCAATATGACGTGGATTTTGCCCCGGCATTTATGGACGCGCCCATTCAGGAACGCAAGTGGATGAGCGGCTTGGGCATTGATGTCTATGTGCCCGTCTATGCCAAAGGCGAGTGGATTGGCCTGCTGGCGCTTGGCCCCAAAGGCTCGGGCCTGCGCTATACCGAAGAAGACCTGAACCTGCTGGCCGCTATGGCCAGCCAGACCGGGGTCGCGCTTGAAAACGCCCGCCTGGTTGAGAACCTGCGCAAACTCAACAACCAGATTCGTGAAGCCTACACCTACCTGGATAAAGCCAATCACGAACTCGCCACGCTTGAAACAACCAAATCTAACTTCATCAGCATTGCCTCGCACGAACTGCGCACCCCGCTGACCGTGGCCCGCGGCTACGCCGAAATGCTGCTCGAAGACCCATCCCTGCCCGAACAGGTGCGCGGATTGGTCAAGGGCATTCACAAATCGACCCTGCGCCTGGTCGAAATCATGGACTCGATGTTCGACATTGCCCAACTCGACACGCGCACCCTCGAACTGCACCGCCAGGATGTCTTTCTAACCGAACTGGTGCGCTCGGTAGCCGAGGAACAATCGAAGACCATCGTCGAGCGCGAGCAGGAACTGGTGCTCGACCTGCCGCAACTCCCGGCCATCAAAGCCGACCCGAACACAATGCGCAAACTGTTCTACCACCTGCTGATGAATGCCATCAAATTCACCCCCAACGGCGGCAAAATCACCATCACCGGGCGGCAACTGCCCCCCAACAACCGCGACCTGCCCGAAGGCGGCGTGGAAATCATCGTCAGTGACAGCGGCGTTGGGGTCGATAAAGCCTTTCAAGAAATCATCTTCACCAAGTTTTACCAGCCCGGCGACCAGCTCAACCGCCACTCCACCGGCAAAACCAAATTCAAAGGCTCTGGCGCGGGCCTCGGCCTGGCGCTTTCACGCGGCATCGTTGAAGCCCACGGCGGCAGGCTGTGGGTCGAAAGCGAAGGCTACGACGAAGAAAAATGTCCCGGCAGCGATTTCCACGTCGTCCTGCCGTTACGCTCACAAGGAGAGAGCAAAACGGTGCGCATGGGCAGCGCCGTCAAATTAAAACTTTAGACCGCGCAACAAGCGCGGTCTTTTTTTGTACCCCCGCACGGACTCGAACCGTGCTCTCTGGCTCCGGAGGCCAACGCTCTGTCCACTGAGCTACGGGGGCGCGAGCAAAATTTTACCACAGACAGTTTATAATTTAGCCATCACAGGAGAAAGCCATGATTCGCCTTTACAACACCCTTACCCGCAAAAAAGAAGATTTGCAAACCCTCGAGCCGGGCGTCGTCAAAATGTACGTCTGCGGCCCGACCGTTTACAACGACGCGCATGTCGGTCACGCCATGTCGGCCCTGGTCTTCGACATCATCCGCCGCTACCTGGAATATCGCGGCTTCAACGTTCGGCACGTCATGAACTACACCGATGTAGACGACAAAATCATCAACCGCGCCAACCAGATGGGCATTGACCCCTTTGCGCTCTCCAAAAAATACATCGACGACTTCGATAAAAACCTTGAAGACCTCAACATCCTGCCCGCTACCTCCAAGCCGCAGGTCAGCAAGACCATGCCCCAAATCATTGCCTTTGTGCAGGGGCTGATAGAACGCGGCTACGCCTACCCGGCCCCCAACGGCGATGTTTACTTCCGCGTCAGCCGCGATGAGGACTACGGCAAACTCTCGGCCCGCAAACTGGATGAAATGCAGGCCGGGGCGCGCATCGAAATTGGCGAACAAAAAGAACACCCGATGGATTTTGCCCTGTGGAAAGCCGCCAAACCCGGCGAACCCGCCTGGGAAAGCCCCTGGGGCCAGGGACGCCCTGGCTGGCACATCGAATGCTCGGCCATGAACCTGAACGAACTCGGCGAACAAATTGACATTCACGGCGGCGGCAACGACCTGATCTTCCCGCACCACGAAAACGAAATTGCCCAAACCGAAAGCTACACCGGCAAACCTTTTGCCCGCTACTGGATGCACAACGGCATGTTGCAACTCGGCGGCGAAAAAATGTCCAAAAGCCTGGGCAACATCATCAGCATCAAAGAATTTCTGAGCAAGCGTGATGCCGATGTCATGCGCATGCTGGTACTCAACGGCTCCTACCGCGCCCCGCTGGTTTTCAACGACGAAACGCTCGACGCCGCCGAAAAAGGGCTGGAGCGGATAAAATCTGCGCTCAAACCTGCCGCCCCCGCCGCGCCGGGTGCCGCCCCCGAAGCCCTGGCCACGCTGGAAAAGCAGACCGCCGCCACCCGTGAAGCCTTTGTCGCCGCTATGGACGACGATTTCAACACCGCCGGCGCGCTCGGCAGCCTGTTCGAACTGGTGCGCGCCATCAACACCGCCCGCGACGCCGGAGCCACCGACAGCCAACTCCAGCCCGCTCAGGCGGCTGTGCGCGAACTGGCCGGGGTCTTTGGCCTGCGCCTGAGCGACAAAAAAGGCGCCGGTGACACCGACAAATTCATCGACCTGCTGCTCGAAGTCCGCGCCGAGGTGCGCAAGCAAAAACTGTGGGCACTTTCAGACATGATTCGAGACCGGCTCAAAGAATTGGGCGTCACGGTTGAAGACAGCAAGCAAGGCTCTACCTGGCACTGGTAAAAAAATGACCAATCTCATCTTGCAAGCCCCCTACATCCACCCAACCCGCCGCAATCACGCCCTCGAGCATGCCACCCTGCACATTCTCGCGGCGCGTTTCCCGGGCACCCCCATGGGTGGGCACTCAAACCCGACCGGCTTCTTCATCATCGGCAAAATCCCAACCGCGCAGGTGCGTGAAGCCGTCAGCGAGGCCCTGGCCCGCCTGCAAAACGGCGAGGCCAGCCTGGCCATTCACCCGGGCTGCGGCACCAATTACATGGTCACCGGCGGGTTGGCCGCCCTGGCGGCCCTGTATGGCTTCATTGGCACAAAAAACAGCCGCGAACGCCTCGACCGCCTGCCGCTGGTGACGATGCTGGCGGCCCTGGCCTTCATGTTCGGCCAGAGCATCGGCCCGCTCTTACAGCAAAAAGTGACCACCGACCCCAACCCTGGCGACCTGGCGATTGTAGATATTTACCCAATCACCTCCAGCCTGCACCGGGTCGTCACGGAATAAGGCAATTGGCACATTCACCCTTTCTGGTTATCTATCGAACAACATTTATCCCCAGTTGAAAGGTAAATCGGCTTCGTATGGATTTCAACGGTGTCCTGACAACAGTTGTAGCAACTATCATCTTAAAACTGATTGAAAAAGGGTTTGAAGCCAAAGATAATGCCAGTCATGAAACATTAACCCTGGCGCAAATTCGCAGACAAAAAATCTTAAGATGGTTAAGCCAATTTGCAATATTTGCAACAGTTGCCATCTCTCTGTTTTCGCTGGGATATAACAGTTTAGAACAAACTTACTTTCCACGCATCGAGGGCTGTGTCCAGAGTTCGAATGCGTATGTCTATGATGTGCCATCTGGCAACCGGGGCAGTCCTTTATCCAATGGCTGTTATTTCTTTGACAGGCAAGACAAAAACGGCTATTGGGTACGCCTGAGCGACAAAAATGAACACCTGGACGGCAAATGGGTGCAAGCCTCCCTGGTCGAATTCAGGCTCTGCAAAGTCAACAAACCTGACGATAGCGTGTGGACATGCATCTTCACAAAGTAAAACATTCAAACCGCTCTTTAGAGAAACAACCATGAAAATTTTCAAATACTGGCAGATTGAAAAAGAAACCCTCAGCCTGGATGGAGAAGAGACTGTCATCAACGTCTATGGCGGCTCGAACCTGTCTGACGAAGACGCCCGCCGCCAGGCGCGTGAAAAAATTGAGAAAATCAAGCAAAAAATTAGCGGGGCCCGGCATGTTTTCGAGGATTACGAGGTCGAAATCCGTGAGGAAATCGTCCGGGCGCTGGATGAAAAAGCCATCATTACCCGCAACCGCTACGGGGCACAGGTACTCAACCTGCAAGAAATCATGGTGCTCGATATTGACAAGCCCCAAACGTCGCTGATGGACATCTTCCGCAAACCAGGGCCGCAAGCCGACAAACAAAAAATCATCGAAATGGTGCGCAAACTGGCCCAAAAACCACCCTATAACCAGTACGGATTGCGCCTTTACGAAACCCCCAAAGGCATTCGCGTCATTGTGGTTGGCAGAACCTTTGACCCATCCAGCCCTGAAAGCGACCAGATGATGAAAGACTTTCACTGCGATGCGCTTTATCGGGTCTTATGCAAAAAGCAGAACTGCTACCGGGCGCGCCTGACCCCCAAACCATACCGCATCAAAGTGCCCGGGCACAAAGTCAAAATTCCACGCAGCGCCAGTGAAGAAGCAGCCTTTCAGTCCTGGCTGGCCTTGTACGAGCACAAAAGCCAGGCTTTCAGCGCCTGCCGCTTTCTCGAACAAATTGGCCCCGGCCAGCCTGGCGAAGCCGTGCGCCTGCACGACGACCTGAGCGGCGCCTACCGCAACCTGCCGCTGGCGTGAAGATTTCGCCACTCAGGCGCTCTTCCCCAACATTTCATCGCTCAACTCATCCAACCGCAGGCTGATGACCTGGCTGGTGGTATCACGGCCTTTGGTAATGCCATAAATCACATCAGCCGCCTGCACCGTGTTGCGGTTGTGGGTGACGATGATGAACTGGGTCTGCCTGCCCAATTCACTCAGCAGGTCGCGGAAGCGGCCCACATTGGCCTCGTCGAGCATCGCGTCCACCTCGTCCATCACACACAGCGGGGTGGGCGAAACTTTTAAGAGCGCAAAAACCAGCGAAATCGCCGTCAGCGAACGCTCGCCGCCCGAAAGCAGCGACAAGCCCTGCTCGCGCCGGCCAGGCAAACGGGCCTCAATGTCAATGCCGGTATCCGTCAGATTCTCGGGGTCGGTCAGCACCAGGCGGGCCGAGCCGCCGCCAAACAAACGGGTAAAAATGGCCTTAAACTCAACCGCCACAAGTTCAAAGGTCTTCACAAATTCGCGGCGGGTTAGTTCATCCAACTCGGTAATCACCTCGCGCAAATCGGTTTCGGCCTGCTTCAAATCCTCCACCTGGGCGGTCATAAAATCATAGCGTTCACGCACCGACTCAAATTCCTGCTGGGCGTCCATATTGACCGCGCCCATGCGCCGCAATTGGGCGCGCTTCTGGTTCAGACTATCGTTCAAATCGGGGGCCAATTCGGTCACAACCGGCAGCTGCTCAACCATCTCACCCAACGGCAGGGGCACAGGGCCAGAAACTTCGCTGTGATAATCAAACTGCACCAGTCCAAAATCTTCCTCAATGCGGCGGCGCAAACTCTCGAGCGCCTCCTGCTTGCGGTTCAGTTCAATTTGAGCCTGCGAGTTATAACGCTCCACCTGCGCCAGGGCGCGCTGGGCCTCGGCTTCGCGGGTTTGCAGGTCGGTTTCTTCTCTTTCGGCGGCCTCAAGGGCCACTTCTGCCGGTTCAATTTGCAGACGAAAAACTTCTATCTGGGCTTGCAGATGGCCTTCCTGCTCGTGCAAAGAGGCCTTTTCTTCATCCAGGCGCACAAAAGCCGCCTCGACCTCCTGCGCCCGGCGGCGAACCGCCTCGATACGCGCAACAACCGCCGCAATGGCCTGTTCACGCTCGGCGCGGCGGCTGCGGGCATCGTTCACCGTCCGCTCAGAGACCTGAACCCGCGCCCCCCAATACGTCACCTGCGACTGCAATTCATCGAGTGCCAGAGCAGCCATTTCCGCATTCAGGCCGCGCATCTTCACCTGAGCCTCATCCAGATTTTCTTCAACTTCGCTCAATTCAAGGTCAACGCGGCTTGAGTCGCGCTCCGATTGAGCCAGTTCCGACTTGAGAGTCTCTTTTTGCCCGGCCTGCCAATCGCGCTGGCGGCGGGCGCTCTCAGCGGCCAACCCGGCCTGCTGTTCCTCGCGGGCGGCCTCGTTCAGGCGTTTACGCGCCTCGCCCTGGCGGGCTTCCTGGGCGGCGAGTTCTTTTTGGGCGGCAGAAATTTCAGCCCCCAGGCGGTTCAGACGCTCGTAGAGCGTCTCCAGCCCGGCGTTGGCGGCGTTCAGGGCTTCGACCAGTTCCCGTTTTTCACGAGTCCGGCTCAGGGTGGCGGCGCGCGTCTCTCTACCGGCCTGAATCAAACCGTCCGGGCGGAAGACCTCGCCCTTGAGCGTCACCAGACGCATCCCGGGCAGGGCATCCCGCAAGCGTTTGGCGGCGGCGCGGTCGCGCACCAGCACAGTGGCGCCCAGAAGGGCATCCAGCGCGGGGCGCAATTCATCAGGAGCCTGGATAAAGGCCGCGGCGAGGCCGAGGATGTCCCCGTCAGCGGGGGTTTTGGCTACACGCTCGCCTTTGACCGTTTCGACGGGCAGCAAGAGCGTTCGACCCGTTTGCTTTTGTTCCAGGTATTCGAGGGCCGCTTCTGCCCCGAGAGCATTTTCAAAGACAACCGCATCGAGGCCATCCCCCAGGGCGGCGGCAATGGCGGTTTCGTACTCGGCGGGCACTTCAAGCGCAGCAGAAAGCGCGCCCCTGGCGCCCTGCAATCTGGCCTGAAGCAAAGCGCGCGCGCCTTCGGCGTAACCGGTGAGCGAGGCCTCGGCTTTTTCGAGCACGTCAAGTTGGGCCTTCAGACGGGCCTGCTCGGCCTGGCGCTGATTGCGCTCATCGAGCAATTTGCGTCGCTCCGATTCTTGTTGGCCCAGGCGCTGACGCAGTTCACTCAGGGCGGCTTCAATCTCCTGCAAGTTTTTCTCTGCCGCTTCGCGCGCCTTTTGAGCCGTCTGATGCTTTTTGTCGGCTTCGCGGGCGGTTTGTTCGGCGGTAGCAATGGCAAGGTCGGCCTGCTGGAGTTTCTGGCGCTGTGAGTCAATCCGGTTTTTGAGTTCGTTCAGGCGCGCGCCAAGTTGGGCGCGACGCGAATTTAACTGGTTGAGTTCGTGGCGGGCGCTTTGCAGTTTTTGCTCGGCTTTGGCGCGTTCCAACTGACGGGCGGTCAGGGCGGCCCGGGCTTCAGCCTCCTGCTTTTTGGCCTCGGCGGCCTCGGCCTGAATACGCTCCAGTTCGCTTTCGGCCTCGGAGAGGCGTTCGCGGGCGGCGCGCTGTTCGTCTGCCAAACGTTCCTGCTCCGCCAGGGCGTTTTGGCGGCTTTCGGTCAGGGCGCGGCGGCGTTCTTCAAGCACAGCCAGACTGCGGCTGATGGCCTCGCGCTGATTGTGCAGGGCCGCCGACTGACGGTGCCATTCATTCAGTTGGGCGCGCAGTTCAAGCAGGCGCTGACGGGTGGAATTGAATCCATCGGCCAGGCTGGCGTAGTTGCGGCGGGCTTCGGCCAGGCGGCGTTCCTGCTCGTGGGCAATTTCGCGCACTTCGGCCAGTTCTTTTTGGGCGCGGTGCCAGTGATAGCCGTACCACTCGCGCAAGACCAGTTTCAGGTCGGCCTGCACTTGCAAATATTCCTGAGCGCGCCTGGCCTGGCGCTCAAGCAGACGCAGACGCGGCTCGAGTTCGGCCAGAATATCAAGCACACGCTCGAGGTTGCGCTGGGTGTTTTCGAGGCGGCGCAGGGCTTCTTCACGGCGGGCGCGGTAGAGGCCAATGCCAGCGGCTTCTTCAAACAGGCGGCGGCGCTCATCGGCTTTGAGAGCCAGCGAAGCATCCACCATCCCCTGCCCAAGAATGGTGTAAGTGCGCTCAGACAAGCCCGATTGAGCCAGTAATTCATTGATGTCTTTCAGGCGCACCGATTGACTGTTGAGCAGGTATTCATTGCGGCCATCACGGTGAGCGCGGCGGGTAACAGCCACTTCGCTAAAATCAACCGGCAGCCAGCCAGTGCTGTTGTCAAACGTAATGGTCACCGAAGCCATGCCCGCCCGTGGACGCTGCTCTGAGCCGGAGAAAATCATATCTTCGGTCTTTTTGGCGCGCAAAAGGTTCTGCGATTGTTCGCCCAAGACCCAGCGCAGGGCATCAGCGATGTTCGATTTGCCCGAGCCATTTGGTCCGACAATGGCGGTAATGCCATCGGCAAACTCGAAATGCGTGCGCGAGGCAAAGGTTTTGTATCCGTGCAGTTCAAGAGATTTAAGACGAAGAGGCATTTTTTAGAGAGGCAAAAGATAAGTTTGGCAGGGTAGAGGCGGGTTAATTTTCACCGGCATCATTCATGGCAATATTTTCGAGCGCATTTTGGGCGGCAGATTGGCTGGCATCTTTTTTACTGCTGCCACTACCACGCCCATACAATTTTCCGCTGATGTAGACATCCACCACAAAAGTTTTGGCGTGGTCGGGGCCGTCAGTTTGGGCAGGAATGTATTGCGGAATGCCCAACCCGTGGCGCTGTGACCATTCCTGCAAGCGCGATTTCGGGTCAATCGTTACCGAAGGGGTATCGTTGGCAATTTCATCGGCCAGCGGGGCAATCAGCGGCAGGACAAAGTCGCGGGCGGCATCGAGGCCTTTGTGCTGGTAAATGGCGCCTACCAGGGCCTCGAAAGCGCCGCACAGGAGCGGGTCGCGGTCGCGGCCTCCGCTTTGCAATTCACCGCGTCCGAGGCGCAAAGCGCGGCCCAAACCGAGATTGCGGGCCAGGCGCGCCAGGCTCTCGGTGCGCACCAGCGCCGAGCGCATGCGCGTCATTTCGCCTTCGCGCATTTCGACAAAGTGCCGGTAAACATAGGCGCCAACGAGGAAATCGAGCACGGCATCGCCCAGGAATTCGAGGCGTTCGTTGTCATCCCCGGCATGGCCGTGCTCATTGATGTAAGAGCGATGGGTCAGGGCGCGGGTCAGCAGGCGCAGGTCGTCAAACGGCAGATTGAGACGCCGCGCCAGGTCTGCCGGGCTTTCTTCGGTTCCGGCAAAAGGATCAGAGTCAGGCATATTGATTTCTCCTGGAACTCAGGGGGCGCCAGGCATCGCGCAGGGCAATACCTGGAGGCCGCTCAGTTCACAAATGGGGTAGGTATGGCCCGCCGCGCGGGCCAGCAGGGAAACATTTTACACGATAAATATCGTTCTGGCGCAAAAAACTGGTTTTATGGTAAATTAGACACTTGTCTAACCAAACGGAAAATTTCTATGAGCCTTCTCGCATCTCCCGCAGAATTTACCATTCAACGCCCAAAATTTCAGCGCAGCAGTGCCATTCGCTGGGTGCTTTCGCATGTGACCCGCCATAGCTGGATGATTCTGGTCTTTATCGGCGCTTTTGGAAATGCAGCCCTGGCGGCTGTTGTGCCGGTGCTGGTTGGCGACGCCTTCAATGCCATGCTCAAACCACAGCCCGATACGGGGGTGCTGATTCCGCTGGCGCTTTTGATTGGCGGCACACAAATCATCCGCGGTGTTTTGCAACTGGGGCGCAACTTCGGCGCCGAGTTACTGGGGCAGCGGTTAGAGGCTGAAATTCGTGATGAGCTGTACATCTCATTGCTGGGCAAAAGCATGACCTTTCACAGCCTTCAGCCGGTGGGCGATACGATGGCGCGCGCCACCAACGACGTGCGCGAAATCAACCTGATGTTTAACCCCGGCATCAACCTGGTGATTGGCTCTTTCTTCTTTCTGGTGATGCCCATCCTGGCTGCGCCACGTTACCACC
>CAZNCT010000085.1:0-8118 GCA_964571615.1 uncultured Anaerolinea sp.
CATCAAACCCTGTCTCGGGCTGGCGCACCATCGGCAGCACCCCGGCCAGCCCCCACCAGACCCCTGAGGTGACCGAACAGGCCGAAATCCAGCAAAAAATGGCCCAAATTCCGGCGCCGCAGACTCGGACAGCCCCGCCGGCTCCTTCAAAGCCTGCGGGGCTGTCAAATCGCGCCCCCATCCCCTTCAATGCAGCGGCAGATCGTCCCAAGCCTGTCCTGAAAATCTGGCCCTGGGCATTAGGCGGTCTGGGGTTGCTTGCGGTCTGCACCCTGGCTGTTTTTGGGTTGGTTTTGGGACAGATTGCCTCTCCAGGTAGGCCGGCAACCGCGCTCCGGGATACCCCAACCAAAGTAAAAGCGGCTGCAACCCAAACCAGGCCAGCGACAGCTACCCGGGCCAAGCCTGCTACTGCCACCGATACAGCGGTTATGGTTCAGCCAGTACAACCAACACGGACAGCAACTCGAACTTCCAGCCCTGAGCCGAACGTAGAGTGGGCGAAAATATCGAATGAAATCTATTTCGCCGCCATGCGCAAATCGCCAGGGTATTCAGCGAAAAATGACGATGTCGATATCATCGCTGAAGTTCCGGCTGGGGAGCGTGTGCGCTTGCTGGATGGCCCACGAAGCGCCGACGGCCTGAACTGGTGGTATGTTTCCTGGAATGGATTCGAAGGCTGGGTTGCAGAAAAAACAGGCAGTGGCAAGAAAATTTTAATTTTCAATCCATAAATCAAGAGAGAAAAAATGCCCTTTCGCCCCACCACCCAAACCCAACTGACCCTGGCTGGCGCAGAATACCGATTCAGTGAGCATCCCGCCGCACCGGGCATACCCTACGGCCAGACCGGGCGGCGCGCCACCGTGTACCAGGTGCAGGATATTTATGGACGTTTTTTCGCATTCAAAGTTTTTCAGCGCGCCTTTCAGACCGACCAAATTTTGCGCAATGCCGCCGCCCTACAGCCGTACGCCAGCCTGCCGGGTTTGCAGGTTTGTTACCGCAAAATTATCACTCGCACCGAGCAGCCTGAACTAATATCACGCCATCCCGACCTGGAGTACGCCGCCCTGATGCCCTGGGTGCCCGGCCAAACCTGGCAGGATATTCTGCTGGCCCGCCAGCCGCTTGAGCCGTCCCAAAGTTTGTTTTTGGCGCGCAGCCTGGCTGCCACCCTGGCTGGAATGGAAGTCCGCGGACTGGCGCACTGCGATCTTTCTGGGGCCAATTTGCTTATTTCAAGCCAGGGCGCCGGTTTGGCGCTGGTGGACGTGGAAGAAATGTACGCGCCCGGATTCGAGCGCCCCTCCAAACTACCGGCAGGCTCTCTGGGCTACGCCCATCAAAGCGCCTTGCAAGGCCTGTGGAGCGCCGAAGCCGACCGATTTGCCGGAGCCGTCTTGCTGGCTGAAATACTGGGCTGGTGTGATTCGTCCATCCATGCTGCGGCCAGCGCGGAACAATATTTTGAAGGGCCTGAAATGCAAAGCGACTGCCTGCGCAGCCAAACCCTGCTGGGCGTCCTTGACCGGGTTTGGGGGGCAGCGGTTGCTGGTCTGTTCAAACGCGCCTGGTTCGCGCCCGGTTTGCAGGCCTGCCCATCGTTTAAAGAATGGATGGGCGTGCTTGATCAGGCCAGCCAGCGGGCGCCTGCGCTCAAGCCGGCACCAGTGCAGGCCGTTGTACAGGCTGCATCTGCGCCCCGACCCGCCACTGTGCCAGCATCCGGACCGCCTGTACAACGGCCAATTGCCAGGGCTGAGAATTATCCTATGCCGCCACAGCAGGCGGAATCCTCCGGTTCAAAACCGCTGGTATGGCTGGGCGGGACAGCGGCTGTGCTGGTTTGCCTTGGACTTTTTGCCTTTTTGGGCGTTGGTGGCTTTTTTCTCGCCCAGGACCCCTCAGCTAGTACAGGATACAGCCCTCCTGCTTATGAAAACCCGGCGGATACTTCTGTCGAAGATTGGCCCAGCGATGAGCAGAGTGAGCCAACCGCCCGGCCGGCCACCCGCACACCCCGGCCGCAAACAGCATCATCCCATACTCCGCGTTCGCAAATAGCGCCAACCAGTACGCGGCGACCTTCAGCAACCCCCAATCCTGATTCCTGCCCGGGTGCGCCAGCCCAACGATTACGAGTGGGGGGAAAGGCCTATGTTTGCACCAAAAGAGACTCGGTGATTATGCGCGAAGGTCCAGCCCGCAGCTATACCGAACAGCGCCGACTGGTGCCCGGGGCCGACCTGAAAATTATTGGCGGGCCGTCCTGCGCCAATAACTGGTCGTGGTGGGAAGTCGAAACCGAATCCGGTTATACTGGTTGGATGGCTGAAGGTGGTGATGCCACCGATCCCTACTTCTTGTGTCCCAATGATTGAGGATTAATCATGCCCTTTCGCCCGACTATTAAATCATCCATCCAACTCAACGGCTCGACTTATCATTTTAGCGAGCACCCGGCCGCCAAAGGTATGCCTTACGGGCAGACCGGGCGACGTGCTACTGTTTATCAGGTCAAGAATGGCGCGGATGTGCATGCTCTCAAGGTGTTCACAAAAGCCTTTCGCAGCCATCAAATCGAGAGTGGCGCAAAGCGAATCGCTGGTTATGCTACCCAACCAGGCTTGCAGGTATGCGCTCGACTGGTGCTGACCCGCCAGAATCATCGCAATCTGATAGAAGAACAAACTGACCTTGAATATGCGGTTATCATGCCTTGGGTGCATGGGTCTACCTGGCAGGAAATCATGCTTGCCCGCCAGCCGTTCAGTCCGGAGCAAAGCCTGGAAACAGCGCGCAATTTTGTGAACATCCTTGTGGCAATGGAGGAACGAGGACTTGCCCACTGTGACCTTTCCGGCCCGAACATCCTGCTTGATGATACGCTGGTCAATTTGGTGGATGTTGAAGACATGTACGGGCCTGGATTGGAAAAGCCAGAAAAATTGCCCGGCGGCTCAGCGGGTTATGCTCACAAAACAGCTGCGCAAGGATTATGGTCCGCGGAGGCAGACCGCTTTTCGGGGGCAGTGCTGATTGCTGAAATGCTGGCCTGGAGCGATGAGCGTGTGCGGCGCATTGCCGTGGGCGAGCAGTATTTTGATGCTGGCGAGTTGCAAGCTGGTTGTGATCGTTATAACCTGTTGTTGAGTGTCCTGACTCAGCGCTACGGTCACGGACTGGCAGAGAATTTCACATCGGCCTGGTACAGCAAGGGGTTGGTAGATTGTCCGCGTTTTGCTGATTGGCAGGGGTGGCTGGCAGGTAGCGATACGGTTGCGGTTTCCAAGCTGCAGGTTCAGCCAGCCGTGAATCAGAAAAAGGTTGCACTTAATGATGCGGGGCGTTATCTGTTTGACTCGATCAAGGAAAAAATCAAAAACAAGGATTTTGGCGAGGCAGAACAACTGGTCGATGCCTTAAAAGTGCTGGCGCCCGGGTTTGACGAGCCAGCCGACTTGCTTGCACAGGCTCGCCAGCAGGCCAGTCAGAAGCAGGCTCAAAAAGAGAAAATTGCAAATATCGAGCACGAATTAGCCCAGAAGCGTGGGCTTGTCGAAAGCATTCAACAACAGATTGAAAAATTGCAGGTTGAATTACAGGGTGCCCAAAAGGCCTGTATTGAAATTGAAGAAAGGTTGGCCCTGGCAAAAGGCGAATCCCATCCATCTTATGACAAAACTTCAAGCGATGTGCCTCTCAAAGCCCAGGAGAAAAAACAGGACCATGTCACTTCAGTTTTGCCAGTATCACAGCGCAAAAAAGCAGAATTATGTCTCGAATTTCAAGCCATAGCCCATACAAAAATGATGGGAATGGTACATCTTCCCATAGAATCCGCAATGTTTTTACTGGGTGGGGAGCGTTTCGTTACGCTCGCCCAAGGAAAAAAATGCGCTGTGTGGAGATTTAGAAAAGGTAACTCTACGATAATAAGCGAAATGGAATTGTTTAATGAACCTCGTTATACTGCTCTTCATCGAAATACTAGAAAGCTGGCAATTGGCTACAAATACGGCTGGATTGATGTTTTTAATGTAGAACAGGGTTTTACATTAGTGGACCATTATGGCGTATCAGATGATGACGATGTTAATGCCCTGGCATTTGACTCTGCCGGCAAAATCCTGGCTGCTGCCAGCGGGAATACAATCTCTTTTTGCTCCGTTGATGACCTAGTAGATATGGAAATGGATTTGTCGTGCGAAGATAATGTTGAATGCTTGGGTTATACTCCCGATGGAAAATACTTTATCTATGCTGAGTATGATGGCACACTTCATTTGCTGACCGCATCGAAGTTGTCTCCTGTGGCGAAAACAAAGGTGGGTACATTGCCTTCGCTGGTTATTGGCCCTAACTCACGTTATTTATGCTGTGGTGATGAGAACGGTAATATCTCTGTGTTTTCCATCCCCGATTTGCGGCTTCTAAATACATTTTCACACAAAAATTCATTTGCTATCCAGAGTATGTCGCTTTCGCCATTGGGTGATTTGCTGGCAACAGGGACATCTACAGGACAAATTGACCTTTGGCGATTGACAGATGGAAAACTTTTAACAACAGCTCACCACCATACTAGTGATGTTTTCGGGCTGGATTTTCATCTTACGGGTAACTATTTATTGTCCGCATCATACGATGGAAAAGTGATTGTCTGGAAATTGGGCTAAGCGATGAGGAGAGTACTATGTCATCATCATTAAATGATTTTGATAGTGAAGTAGCTGCTGGTTTGGCCCGCGCGGAGGAGATGTTGCGTTTTCAACGAATTCGCCGTATTTTGATGGTGATGGTCATAGGGCTTGTTTTGGTAATGATCTGTTGTTCCGGAGCCTTAATGTTTTTATGGTTTTTTGGAGATTCTATTATTATTAATTTGGGTATTTAATCTTTGTGTTGATGTCAACAATGTCTTTTAGACCAAAAATAAATTCGGCGATTGAAATTGATTCTAAAAAGTATCTATTTATGGAGCACCCGTCTGCCAAAGGTATGCCATATGGGCAATCTGGGCGGCGCGCTACTGTTTATCAAGTGCGTGATGATAGCAATATCAACTATGCTTTGAAGGTTTTTACAAAAGCATTTCGTGTGCACCACATTGAAGACAGCACAATTCGATTATCTGATTTTGCTGAATTGCCTGGTTTGCAAGTTTGTTCTCGACAAGTAATAACCGAGAAAAATAATTCTGTTTTACTTGGGCAATACCCTGATTTACACTATTCTATTTTGATGCCTTGGGTGCAAGGACTAACTTGGCAAGAAATTATGTTAGCCCGCCAACCTTTATTCGACGATCAAAGCAAAAACTTAGCGCGTGCATTAATTAAAATCCTTTTTGCTATGGAAACTGCAGGTAGTGCGCATTGTGATCTATCTGGTGCCAACTTGCTTGTTGATGATGAAACTGTGGCATTGGTGGATGTCGAGGATTTGTTTGCTCCAGGACTTTTACAACCTGAGAAATTAGCCAGCGGTTCGTCTGGATATGCTCACAAAACTGCAACCAACGGACTTTGGGGTCAGGACGCTGATCGTTTTTCCGGTGCAGTATTACTGGCCGAAATGCTCGGCTGGAGCGATGAGCGCGTGCGGTGCATTGCAGTAGGCGAACAGTATTTTGATGCTGGTGAATTGCAGGAAAATTGTGACCGCTACCAGGTCTTGTTGGCTGCGGTGAAGTCTCATAGTGTGGCTGCAGCAGACTTATTTGCGCAGGCCTGGCATAGCAAACGATTGGAAGATTGCCCTGCTTTTTCTGATTGGGTGAAGGCATTGGATTCAAACGGGATGAGCCAAACTACCGCAGAAACCCTGAGTGGCTTGGCACGCACAGTCTACGAATCTGCCCAGGAGCAGGCCAAAGCGGGGTATTGGGAAGAAGTCGAGCGCCAGGTGCAGGACTTGAAGGCCCTCGCCCCTGATTTTTCGGGTGCCGAAGTTTTGCTTGCGCAGGTTCGGCAAGGCCGTCGTGATGCCAAAATAATTGAACTAAAAAAAATACAACAGCACATTGCCGCGCTGGAACAACAAAAGCGGATGATTGAAAAAGAACTCGATGAAGCCGGCCTAGCATTAGAAGGCCTGCAGAAAAAAGTTCATGCTGGCGCGGAGCTGCCTGCCGCACCAGCGCAAATACCTTCTGCTGTTCAAGAAAAACCTGCGTCTGTACCTGCCAGGAAGACCGTGGCATCCGCCTCGCCCCAGAATACGCTGGAACCAAGCGATAAAACCCCCGGTGGGAATTTTATCTACTGCTTTGGGCGTTCCAGCCGGTTTTATGAGCAGTTTCCTGCTTCGCTAGGGATGGAGTTCGTAAAAGTGCCAGCCGGGAAATTTTTGATGGGGTCTAGGATAAAAGAAAATGTTTTTGCTGAAATGTTTTCCCCCGAGGGCGACCTCGATGAAAAGCATCAGCGTGAAGTAAATATTCTCTATGACTTTTTTCTGGCTCGTTATACGGTTACCACTGCACAATATAAAGAGTATCATCGTGCAGTTCAAAACAATCGATCTAACAAAGATTTGAAAATTACATCAGACCATCATCCCGCCATATTTTCGGGTTGGCAAGATGTGTTACTTTACTTGGATTGGCTAAATAAATTTTATAAGCCCTTGGGTTTAGTATTGAATGTGCCGAGCGAAGCCGAATGGGAGAAGGCTGCACGAGGCATGGATGGCCGTTTTTATCCGTGGGGTAACCAATATCCCACTGAAAATTTATGTAACTTTAAGTCAAAAGGGTTGCAGTCCGTGGGAAAATACTCTCCACAGGGAGATAGTCCATATGGTTGCGCCGATATGGCGGGTAATGTTTGGGAGTGGACGCGTAGTTCATATAAGCCTTATCCTTATAATCCAGCGGATGGACGAGATGATTTGCAAGGAGATGCGCTAGTTGTTCGTGGAGGCTCATATGATAGTAATTCATATCAAATCTGAGTTGCTTTTCGAGATACTGCTAATAGACAAGGAACATACCATATTTTGGGCTTGAGGTTTTTGTGCCGTTTATCATAAAGTAAGGTTTTGGTGTATAAATATTTTCGCTCCTACTAAAGGATCGGTTTTTCCCTAGGTTTTGGTCGTTTCTTCTGATAAAAGTATCCTAAATTCGCTGAGAATAAGACTGATTTTGGGATTGTATATCTAAAAACGATTTATGCACCAAAGTTGTTAGACATAATCATGCAATTATAATTTTGCCAAGAAAGAGAGGTTTTTATGTCCAACGATTCACCCGTCAAAGGATTTCGCAAACTGGGGGGGGCACAGCAACCGCCTGACCAGCCAATCACCTCACCTGATCCGTGGCAAAACACGCCTCAGCCCCCGGCACTCCAGCCCGACCCATTTGCCCCACCGCCCTCATCGACTGCCCCGGCCCCCTGGCCCGCGCCTGGTCCGGCGGCAACCCCCGACCCCTGGCAGGCGGCCGCCCCGCCTCCGCCGCCTGGCGTCAGCAATGTACCAAATCCACCGCCGCCGGCTCCCTGGCAGGCGTCTGTCCCCAACCCGCCCCAATCGAATCCATACCCCTACCCTCCCGGCGCTTATTATGCGCCGCCTCGTCCTGGTCCAAGCCCTGATACAGCCTATATTTTAAACCTAATTTTTGGGCTTTTTGGGTTGTTTGGTATAGGCAGCATGTATGCTGGTAAGACTGGCGAAGGATTGATCATGTTATTTGGCGGGATTATGATGAACCTTACAGTAGCGGCGCTTGGCGCTATAACTGCTGGCATTCTCGCTTGTCTTGCTCTCCCTCTTTATGTCCTTTTTGCCGTACTTTCTGCCAATTCCGTCAAAAAATACTTGTTGGATAAATACCAGCAGCAGCCCTAAATAACAGGAGAATCTATCATGCCTTACAACGTTCTCGCCACCAGCCAGACCCCAGCCCTCATCATTTATGTCTTGGATGTCAGTGGTTCCATGGCGAACGCTATGGATGGCCGCAAGCGCATCGAAGTTGTTACCGACGCCCTGTATGCCGCCCTGCAGGAAATGGTCTTTCGCAGCACCAAAGGGGGGCGCGTCTCTCCGCGTTACCGCATCGGCATGTATGCTTACTCTGATGATGTGTATGACATTCTT
>CAZNCT010000085.1:8128-16275 GCA_964571615.1 uncultured Anaerolinea sp.
ATTAAACCGATTGACCAGGTTGCCCAGATGGGTGTTCCTGAATTACAAACCTTACGTGCTACCGATACCGCTCGCGCTTTTGCCCAGGTAGAGCAGCTTTTGCAACATGAGTTGCCCAGCCTGAGCAATTGCCCGGCTCCGGTCGTCTGTCACCTGACGGATGGCGAATACACCGGCGCCGACCCGGAACCAGTCGTGCGCCGTATCATGTCGATGGCAAACCCGGATGGCAACGTGCTGGTAGAAAACATTTTCGTTTCAGACCAGGTACTTTCCCAGCCGATTGGCAATGTTTATGCGTGGCCCGGGGTTACTATGAATGCATCCCTTGCCAGCGACTACGCACGTAAACTGCGCAACATTTCATCGCCCCTGCCTGTCAGTTATCGCACGGTTATGGCCGAACGCGGTTACGCAGTTGACCCTGGCGCGGTGATGATGTTGCCTGGTAATAAACCCGAGCTGGTCGAAATGGCCTTCACCCCAGTTTCTTCGGCCCAGTAAACGCCTATGGATACCAACCGCCCAGTCTTTCTGGCGCCGGAGACTGAAACCCCGGTCTCTTTCCAACGCGCTGGCCGGTTTTTCTATCGCGCCGCCTATGCACGCTCGGCCGACTCGCGCAGCAACAATGAGCCAGGCCAGGATTATCTAACCTTCCGGGTTGGCGAAGAACGTTTTGCCTTTGCCTTGTGTGACGGGGTCAGCCAGTCTTTTTATGGCGACCTGGCTGCTCGCATTCTGGGCGACACCTTGCTCCAGTGGGCCTGGAACCTGGGCTTTGGCCAACAGGATGGTCAAATACAGGAAAACCTGCGCCAGGAACTCAACACCCTGACCGATGAAGCCAGTCGCCTGGTGCGCGATCATCCCATCCCGGAGCATGTCCCGGCCATGGTGCGCGGCGTGCTCGATAAAAAACGCGCGATAGGCAGCGAAGCGACTTTCGTCATGGGCGTACTCGATTTTTCAAAAGAGGCCGCCTGCCTGGCCTGGATGGGCGATTCGCGCCTGCGCCTGTGGCGCGCCGGCCAGGAAATTACTGAACCCTTTGCCGGCTTGTTCAAGACCAATGAGCGCTGGTCAACCGTCAAAGGCCCGGTGGGTGAGCTGCACTTGGCGCGCCTGTCCATCTCCGAATTCGACCACCTGGCCGCCTATTCGGATGGCTTTGCTTATCTCGATGACGCCTATGCTTCCGCTGGCAAAGACCGCGCATTCAGCGACCGCGCCATCAACGCCTTCATCGAAGATGCCGCTTGCCGCCCATCCAGCGACGATATCAGTTTCATCGAAATCTGGACTACGCCCAGGCCGCCCAAACTGCCTCGAAGCGGCGAAAACCTGGTCGCGCCAAACCCGCAATACAGCCATCGGAACGAGATCCATTTTTTAGACTGGCGGCCGGTGGCCGGGGCAAATCAGTATGAAATCCGTTTTAGTTCTGAAAACCAGACCACGCTCTCAAGCCTGAAAACGGATGCCTGCGCCTGGCAGGCTGATGCAACCCTGGATGCCAACGCTCACTGGCTGTCGGTGCGCGCCTGGAGCGGGGTCGAACCCGGCCCCTGGAGCGGTTTTCTACCCATCCAGCGCCCTTCTGCCGCCGCGCCGCCGCGCCAAACCGGGCCGCTGCCCGCCCTGCCGCCCACAGAACCCGAAGTTCGTCAGCCGGCGGCGCCCTTTCCGCCGGCGCAAAGTGGCCTGCCGCGCCCCGCGGCTGCCGCTTTTTCTGCACCGCCTCCTGCGGCCTCGCGTCCTGCGCCGCAGACGCCCCCCCGTCCGCCCCAGCCCGCGCCTGCGACACCGGCCCGTTCGTGGGCCTGGGTCGGGTGGCTGGTGGGGCTGGTTGTGGTCTGCCTGGGCGCAACGGTCATTGGCAGCCTGGCCCTTGGCCGCGATGGCCTGTCAGCCATGTTTGCGCAACCCAGCCCAACCCTGCCGTCGACGCAAACCCCGAAACCCCCAACCCCCCCCCCCCTGCCCGGCCGGATTTGACGCGCCAGCGAAACCCCCCCGTTGGATCCCAGCCCGGGTGTTGAAATGACCGCCACCCGGGGCGAAGAAGGCACGCTGCCTGCTACCGAAGCAGCCACACCGCAAGCATCCCCTTTCAAACCGCCACTACTGCCTCCTTTTGAGTCGCCAACCCCCTCGGGCCAGGTGGCGACCATCAAAACATCTGTCCGGCTTCGGCCTTACCCCAATTTGCAATATGCCCCTGTCCCAGAATCACGGGAATACGTTGTAGGGAATACCGTCACAATCCTGAAAAAATTCAGCCTGGCCGGGGTGGACTGGTTCTATGTCCGCGCTGTGGATGGGCCGGAAGGCTGGCTGATGAGCACGGACTTGAACCTGGAGGGGGTCGATCTGGAAAGCATCCCATTGGATGCGACTGTGGTTTTTCCTAACATGACTCCCGTGCCAGGCCAGTAACCCCGGAGGCGCTTATGGATCCTGTTATTCTGATGGTGGGTCGTGTCAATGAGGGCGTACACGACCTGGAAGTGATGCCCGATGTGCCCGCCGCCGAGTTGGCCGATGCGATTGCCCTGGCCTTTGGCTGGCCGGGAGCCTATGACATTCAGGTGGGGGGCAACCTGCTTGCCTCGGGTCAGACCCTGGCCGATGCTGGTGTTTGGGATGGCGCCCAACTGACCCTGGTGGCCTCCAGCCGGCCAACGCGCCCGGTTTCCGGGTTCAATCGGCCCTTACAAACCAGCCCAATCGCTTCGCGCACTGAAGGCCCAGTGGCTGGTCATCGCCCCCTGCAAGCGCCGGCCTCGGCAGCCAGCAGCCCCGCCGGACCGGAAGATACACCTGCCCCTTCACCGGTGAAAGGCTGGCGTCAGCCACCTGATAATCCTTCCCATGACCTGAATCAAAAAGATTAAGCCATGCAGACTTCTCCCATCATTACCGGGGTTCGCCCCCTGAATATCCCCGGCGGCAAAACCGCCCTGGAAGTTGACGCGCCCAAACACCAGCCGCCGGCATTCCCGCGCGCGCCGCGTGAGTATATTCCCTACCCCGATGATGAAGTTGCCATCCAGTTGCCGCCACAGGCAATTTCTCCGCCGGGCAACTCGCTGTTGACGGTATTCATGTCGGTGCTGGGGGCCGGGGTCATGGGTGGGTTTTACATTTATTCAGCCAGCACTTCATCGACCGGAACGGTGCCGCCCTTTGCCTATGCTTCACTCATCCTTGGCGCAGTGTCATTGATTTTTGGCTTGTTCAACTATTTCAACGGGCGGCGCAAATACAAGCAGCAGGTTGAACAGCGCCGCATTGCCTACGAAAACTACCTGGCCCAAAAAACAGCCGAACTAGGCGGCCTGGTTCAAAAACAACGGGCCGCCAGTCTGAGCGCCCACCCGGCGCTCGAACAATGCGCCCAGGCTGCCGCGCAGCGCACGCCCACCCGGCTGTGGGAACGCGAAAATGGCGACCCCGATTTTCTCGACCTGCGCCTGGGCATGGGCGAAACCCCGCCAACCTTCAGCATCAAAATACCAGATGCCTCACAGTTCCAGGTGACGCCCGACCCGCTGGAGCAAAAAGCCCGCGCGCTGGCCCCCGCTTACGCGCGGGTGGATAACCTGGCGGTCGCGCTACCGGTTTCAAAAACAGGCGCGGCCGGATGGGTGGGCAAACGCGATGCGCTCATTCATTCATTACGCGCCGCCCTGCTGCACCTGACGGCTCACCACGCCCCCAGTGAAGTCAAAATTGTAGTATTTTGCGCCGAAAATGAAGCCAGCGAGTGGGACTGGGTGCGCTGGCTGCCGCATAACTGGAGCGATGGCCGTGAAATGCGCTTTTTGGGCGCGGACAAACCATCACAAGCGCGTGTCATGGAGTTTCTTGAGAACCTCCTTAAACAGCGCAGCAACCAGCAAAGCCCGCGCGAGGTTTCGGCCTTGCTGCCCATGCCGGTATTCGTCATTGTTTTTGCCGATGTCAGCCTGTGGCGCGGCGCTGAAGCGATTAAGTTTGCGCCCGCGCTCGACCTGATCTTGAAGAACGGGCGCGAGTTGGGCGCTTTTCCTCTTTTCCTTTCCGAGCAAATTTCACGCGTGCCCAAAGCCTGCAAAGCGATTGTGGACCTGGGCGCAACCCCGGCCCTGTTGAAATTTCTTGGCACCAGCCCGCAGAAATATTCCTTCAGCCCTGATTACGCCGAACGGGTCGATGCCTGGCAATTTGCCCAAAGCCTGGCCCCGGTTCGCCTGGAAGAAGCCGGCGGCGGGGCCGCAAACCTGCCGGCCCAGGTGACCCTGTTTGAACTGGCCGAAGTTTCCAAGGTCGAGGAGATTAATCTGCTCGAAGTTTGGAAGCAAAGCAAACCCTTCGATTCACTGGCCGTGCCGGTGGGCATTGGCGCGGGCGGCAAACGCCTGCTGATTGACCTGCACGAAAAATATCACGGCCCGCATGGTCTGGTGGCTGGCACAACTGGTTCCGGCAAAACCGCCCTGCTCAGCACCTACCTGGCGCTGGCCGCGCTCTACTATCACCCGCATGAACTTGGTTTTATTGGCATTGATTTCAAAGGTGGCGACCTGATTCGCGATCTGAAAGACCTGCCGCACATGATTGGCACCCTGACTAATTTGGATGGTTCCGGCACAGATCGCGCCATCAAAATCCTGCGCGGTGAAATCAAAAAACGCCAGGCTGCGTTCAACCTGGCTGGCATTGGTAATATTTACGATTACCAGAAGATGTACCGCCAGCGCGACCCTGCCGCGCAAGAGCCTATGCCACACCTGGTGATCGTCTGCGATGAATTTGCCGAACTGAAAAAAGAACAGCCCGAGTTCATCCGCGAGTTGGTCAGCATTTCGCGGGTGGGGCGCAGTTTGGGAATTCACCTGATTTTGGCCACTCAAAAACCAGCCGGGGTGGTCAGCGATGAAATTTGGGCTAATTCGCACTTTCACCTGTGCCTGAAAGTTGCCAGTCTGGAAGACAGCCGTGAGATGCTGCGCCGCCCCGAAGCCGCCGAAATTACCCAAAAGGGCCGCGCTTACTTCCAGGTGGGCATGAACGAAGTCTTTGAATTGTTCCAGGCCGCCTGGGGCGATGCCCCTTACGCACCAGATGACGCCCTCAGCCGCCAACCGCGCATCAAACGCCTTAACCGGGCGGGCGAGCGCGAGGAAATTTGGCCACCCAAAACCAACCAGGCCGGTACCGGCAAAACCCATATTCAGGAACTGGCTGCCCACATCGTGGCCACCTGCCAGAAGCACAATATCCAGCGCGTGCAGGGCATTTGGCCGCCGGCGCTCTCCGAGCAGGCGGGCAAGACCATTGACACGGTCCTGCCCGCCGGGATTGGCTGGGATGGAAAAACCTGGAAATCTGCCAGCCCGCACCCTCCGCCTGTTTTTGGCATCAAAGACGACCCCGACCACCAGCGCCAGGAACGAATGCAGATCGACCTGGAGAATAATGGACACCTGATTCTGTTTGGCTCACCTGGCAGTGGTAAAACCAGCCTGTTGCAGACCTTGATCGCCAGTATGGCCTGCCAGCATACCCCCGAACAAGTACAGATGTACCTGCTCGATTACGCCGGACGCTCACTTTCCTTGTTTGAACGCCTGCCGCATGTTGGCGCGGTCATTCATAATGGCGAAAACGAGCGACTGCGGCGTTTATTTAGCCTGTTGAATGACGAGTTGGAGCGCCGCAAAAAACTAATCGAGCACGACCAGAACCTGGTCAATTACCGCAAGAACCACCCGGCCAACCCGCAAGCCGAAATCGTAATCATTCTGGATGGTTACTCCCATTTTGCCGAATCGTTCAAGAACCAGACCGTGATGACCGAAATCGACCAGATGGTGCGCCTGGCCAGCCAGGGCGGCGCGTTGGGGATTCATCTGGTGATTGCTACCGATCAGGTCAAATCTTTCCCAGCCAAATTGCTGGGCAACATCAAAGAGGTGCTTGCCACCGAACTCAATGACCCCAGCGATTACGTCTCGGTCATTGGGCGCACCGGGGGCTTGTTCCCGCCCAAAGATTCGCCGGGCCGCGGCTTGCTCAAAGGCGTTCCGGTGATGGAATTCCAGGCCGCCCTGCCTGCGCTGACTTCTCTTGAACTGAAAACCCTGGTCGAAACAATGGATCAGGCCTGGCAAGGCCCACGTCCGCGCCCGGTGCCTGTTTTGGCGGAGGTGGTGGCTCTGTCTGACCTGCTGACTCCCGGCCAGGCACGCACGCAGCCCCAGCCTGGCTTGCCGGTTCCAATCGGACTGGATCTCTCGAAGCCCGACCTGCCGCCCTTTGAAATTTCCCTGACCTCCGGTCCGCATTTTTGGGTGGCGGGTCTGCCCCAATCGGGCAAGACCAGCCTGCTGCAAACCTGGCTACTGGCCCTGGCCAATGGTTACCCGCCCGATTTGTTCCGTTTTTACCTGGTGGACCTGGGCTGGGGCAATCTTGAAGCGCTTAAAACCCTGCCACACGCGATTGCTTGCGTTACCGATGTGGCTGAATTCAAGGCTTTGGACCTGAGAGAACAACTGACCGACCTGTTGAATGTCGATTTCAACGCGTCCAAGCCTGTGGCTGTGAATGACCCGGTTAAACCAACCATCGTTTTCGCGCTGGACGGACTGGGCGCCCTGCAAAAAGGATTAACTGGCGATAAAAACGCTGAAAAAAACCGCGACTTCCTGCTCTCGCTCTTGCGTGTCAAGAATGCCCGCTTTCACCTGCTGGCTGCGGGCGGAACAAACATGGAATTTACCGGCGGCATGATTTCAAACCCGCTTGGCGAAACCCTGCGCGGATTCCAGAGTGGCTTTTGGCTGGGCGATGGCACTAACGCGGATGCCAACAACTATAATTTCCAATTCCTGCCCGGTGAAACCAGCAAAGGCCTGCCCAAAGGCGCGGCTTTTTATGTCAACCGCGGGAAATACACCCCGCTTAAACTGGCCACCTGCCAGGCCGGTACCCCAATGTTGGAAGACTGGCTACAAACCCTGCAACCCTGAAAAGGAGGTCTATCAGATGAGCGACTACAACCTGGATAGAGAGATCGAAGAAGGCCTGGCGCGCGCCGATCGCATGATTAAACGCCAGCGCCTGCTGTGGGGGCTAGGAATTACTGGAGCGTTGGTTTTTCTGGCTTTCCTTGTGCTGTTGGGAGCAGCGATATACTGGCTGGGTGCCAGCCGCACCCAGCCAGTGATTGTGGAAGAAAAAATGGTTGTCGTTACTGCCACTCTGCTGCCCATCACTGCTACCCCAACTGCAACACGTACTCCGGCGGCTACTCCAACCCCAAATGCAACGGCCACACCTTTAGGAGGTGGCTCTGGACGTATTGCTTTTTCATCCAACAGCGATGGAAACTGTAGATTGTATGCGATGAATGCGGATGGTTCCGGTCAAACTCAGTTAGTAGAATCTGATGGATGGCGAGGGGCTTTACTATCACCAAACGGTCAGAAGATAGCCTTCATTTCTCAATTGGATGGTGAGGCTGATACAGAAATCTATGTTATGAATACGGATGGCTCCAGCAAAACTCGCCTTACTAATAATGATAGCGCTGATTTTCTTTTGAACTGGTCACCAGATAGCCTCAAGGTTGCTTTTAAATCGGCTACAGACGTCAGTATAATTAACATTGATGGGTCTGGATTAACTACCCACAACATTAATGGTTTCTTAGATGAAGAATTTGGGCGTGTGACCTGGAGCCCTGATGGGGGAAGGATAGCATATGCCACTAATAATGGTCTTTTTGTGGACTCTATTCAGCGGTGGTATTGGAATGATCGATTGACTTATGCTTCGAGATATGCATACCCGGCATGGTCTCCAGATGGCGAGAAACTCGCTTTTGTCAGCCACAATGAAATCGTGGTAATCAATGCTGATGGTACTAATTACAAGAGTCTTACCCGTGAATCACGTTCTGCTTTTCATTCGCCTGCCTGGTCACCAGACAGTCAAAAAATAGCTTTTATTTCTGCAAGAGATGGCAACGCTGAAGTTTATGTTATGAATTCAGATGGCTCTGATCAACTTCGATTAACCAGCAATAGCGTTTCGGACAATAATCCAGTTTGGTCTCCAGATGGCAAAAAAATTGTTTTTATATCTGGCGACAGAAT
>CAZNCT010000086.1:0-16256 GCA_964571615.1 uncultured Anaerolinea sp.
GGGTGTACCTGCTCAGTATCGATTCGCTGGCTTCCAACGACTTCCTGATGGATTACTGGCGAGACTATTTCATGCCAATGCCGCCCTGGAGCAACCCAACGTTGCTCATCAACACTCTGAGCGCAACGGTATCGTTCTTTGTGGCGCAAATTTTGCCCTGGCTTTCGCTGCTGTTGCTGGCAGGCGGGCTGCTCTACCTGCTGCGCGCGCACCGTACCTTTGGACTGGCGCTGGGGCTGACGCTGCTGGCCGCATTCGGCGCTTCATCACTGGGGCAATATCCACTCGGCGGGCGGATGCTGGTCTTTGCGGCGCCGGTCAGCCTGGCGCTGGTGGGTGCTGCCTTCGAGGGGCTTTATCGAGTCTTGGGGCGGGCGCGCCGCGACCTGGCCCTGATTGTGACTGCGGCGCTGGCCCTGTTCTTGCTGGCGCCGTCTGCTACGCTGGCGCTGGAACGCTTTCAGGCGCCGCGCATGCAGGAAAACATGCACCCGGCCCTGCGGACTCTTTCTGCCCGTCATCAGCCTGGCGATGTGATTTACATCTACCCCTGGGCCGAACCGGCCTTTCGGTATTACGCTCCGTTTTACGGGTTTGCTGCATCCCAGTTCACCAGCGGACAGGCCGACCCGCCCCAAGCGCTGGCCGATACCCTGGCCGATGTGGACAATCTGCGCGGCAATGCGCGTGCGTGGATTTTGTTTTCACATGTCTTCGAAAAAGATGGGCTGAACGAGCACGAAGCCATCATGGCGCACATCGATTCGCAAAAACTGGGCAGATGCCGCCTCGAATCGCGTGAGCCTGGCACTTCGGTGTTGCTTTACTTGTGCAATTTTTCCCCCTGAGATTTAGCGCCGCTGCCAGACCAGGTAACGCTCGTCGCGATAAATCACATCCCAGGCGCGGGTTTCTTTGATGGCAATTTCCAACCAGCGATTGGCGGGGCCAATCAGCAGGCCGGGGTTAAGATGGCGCTGTTCGAGCAGGTTTTGCATACAGACCCAATCTTTGTTATTCTGGCAGGCGCGCATGGCAATCATGGTTTCCAGTTCTTCGGCGTAGGTCCCTTTCCACTCACTGCCCCAGATGCCAATGACAGGGGTGCGCTCCAGCAGGTAAGGAAACCACTCGGCTTCATTGATTTTTCCAATGTAAAAATAGGTCAGATTGGGGGCCGTTTCTTGTTGCACAAATTTTGCCATCTTGAGAGAATAGGCGTCAATTTCTGGCTCGTATTTTGAAATTTCAGCCAGGTTAGAAGCGCCTATCAGCACAATCAAAGCCAGGTTGATCATTGCCGCGCTGATGACGCTGGCTTTTTTCCATCCTTGCAGCCTGTCCATTTTTTCACGCGCCCATTGAAAAACTTGCGCGCTAAAGATGCCTGCCATCAGACTTGCCGAAATGGGCAGAAAAATAGAGGCTTCGCCGACAAACAGGGTCAATATAAAAATGAGCGGAATGGAAAAGTCTCTTTTGACCAGCAGCAAAACCAGGCCCGCAAACGCCAACCCGGCCAGCAGCCAGTTGTCGGCAAGATGGCTCAGGTTACCGGCCAGAAACCCCAGCCCTGCGCTGAAATCTTGAAGCAGCAGGGCAAAAAAATCGGTGTTGCGGTGTGATGAGGAGGCCGCCAACAGGCTGTTTAAGCCGTGCCGCGAGAGTATCAATCCGAGCCAGGGCGCGGCGACCAGCAGGGCCAGGAACAAAACGGCCAGAGAAATGAAGACGCGGCGCGGTTTCCAATTTGAAAGCAGCAAGGCGATACCGACCAGGGCCGCAAAGACAACGTAGAGCAGGTGGGTCATGAGCAGCAAACCCAGCAAGCCCCCCGCAAGCGCAAGATTGCCCCACGATGCTTTTTGAATGGCGTGCAGATAGAACAGCAGCCCTGCGAAGCACAAGCCAAGAGCCAGTCCGCGCACAACGCCCGCCGACCAGACATGGGTGTAGTAAATGGATGGCGCCAGGGCCGTCAAAACCAGAGCGATAAAAGATGCCAGTTTTGACCGGGTTAATTGATAAGCCAGGAAGTAGTAGGGAATTAATGCCAGCAGGGTGAAAATAGCCGGAACCAGCCGCAAATAGGCCCAGGTGGAGACCCCCAACTTGATGGCTATTGCAAACAGGTACAAAGATAAAGGTGGGTACACAAACGGAATACCGCCTGGCCCGTAGTACGGAACATCCATTGGCAGGACAAAATTGGCATTGGCAATTTGCTCAGCCATTTGCGTAAACATTCCGGCATAGCCCAGCGGAATGGGCTGGCGAAAAGCATGGAAAAAAAAGACCGGCGCAATCAAAAAAAGCCCCACAAAGAGCGGGGCCTGAGTACGCAAGAGGGGCAATAATCTCTTGAAAAATTTCATTGCCTGAATTCTAAAACATTTTTTGCCATTTGCGTAAGGCCCAGCGCCCGGTCTCGGGGTGAGAGCGGGCTTCGAGGTCGATAAACTCGTCTGATTCAAGGGCGGCGTGGATGAGTTTGCGCAAAGTAACCACCGAATCATCACGAAAGACCAGGCTGTGTTTTTGGGCAAGCGCCAGCAGCGCGGCGGCGTGCAGGCTAAGGTAGTCTGAAGGCTCGGCGCGTTTTTCGAGATTTTGCCGCAAGGCGCGCCGAATAAAATTGACATCTTCGGCAACCGGCTGTTTGCGGCTGGGTTTGGTGGTCTGAAAGGTAATCAGCGCTAGGTCGGCGTTTTTTTCCAGTTCGAGTTCACGCGCCTGCCAGCCCGACCCGGCGGCGGCCAGTAAAATGGCCGAAAGAAAATCTGGCTCCAATTCGGGGATAAGGGCATGAAATGGAATATCGATTGCGACAACCTGCCGCAAGTTCTGGAAGAGGGCGCGCAAGGCTTCGGCGTGCCACTGCCAATCGTAGCGGCGACGGCGTAAAACGGCCTTGAACGGGGCGACTGCTTCGCGCCCCCACAACCAGCCAGACCACAAGGCAGAGAGCGTCCAAAAAGCCTGATTGGGGCGCGGGATGATGGAAACCAGGGCGCGAAAGGGGATTTCTGCCAGTTCGGAGGCGGCTTCGCGCAGTGGGCCTTCGTAGATGCTGACTCCGCCTGATTCGGGTGGTTCGTCGGGCCACAAGACGTGCGCCACCCCAGCCTGTCCAGCCGGGGAGAAGGCGGCCCAAAATCCGATGGCGTTTTCGAGCGCCATCCACAGGTTGTGTTCACGGAAAACGCCCGGCAAAGACAACTGCCGCGGGCGCGGACGTTCGCCGCCGTGCGGCCACAGGCTGTTGCCCTGGTCGAGCGCATAAAGGATGAGCGCGAGCAGGCAGCGGCGGCGCTCGGTGCTGGTGGCGATTCCGTCCAGGCGGTTGATTACCGTTCCGAGGGCATATACCGCGCGCGGCAGGTAAAGCCGCATGGCTTCTTCGGCGTGGGTGCGGTCGGGGTCGTCATGCGCGGCAATGCGTTCGAGGGCGCGGGCGCGGTGCAGGCTTTCGGAATGCGCCCAGAGGGCGGCGCGGCGCAGGTCTTCTTCACTGGCAGGGCGTTCGCCCATGTCGCCGCAGGTGGGGCAGGTGTAGGTTTTGGTCAGCATTTGCCCGGTTTTCGAGTCCCAGGTGAAAAATTCGGCCTGGGTGGGCCGGTTGCAGGCGGCGCAATGGGTTTCGTACAGTTTTTGCAGGTGAATTTCAAGCCGTTCATCATCTTTGCGGGCAATTGCCAGGGCTGAGAGGGCGGCGCGTAAATCCGATTCGGCGGGAGGGTGGGCGGCCAGGTCGAGCAGAAACCGCAGGATTGGGTTGCCTGCCGTGACCACTACCCGGCCTCCTTCTGCGGCCAGTTGAACCGGCAATCGTGGCGAAGCGGCCAGGGGGTCAAGCAGCCAGGCCGCGGGTGGGGCGCTCCGGCTGGCCCAGGCGTGGGTGACCTCGCCCGGCAAAGGGGGCAGGTAACGGCTGAGGGGGGCAGAAAAATCGAGCGTATTCACAAAATAACGGCCTTACAGATTTCTAATACCTTCCGATTCGATACGAATTTATGCTATCATAAATCGTCATGAGTCCACAACTGGCAGAAAAAATCCTTGTCGTTGATTCTGATGACCATAGCCGCGACCTGATTGTCAGGCAAACGTTGCAGCCGTATGGTTATCAGGTGATGGCCGCCGAAGATGCCGGCTCGGCCATTCGTTTGGCGTTGCAGTTCCAGCCCGATGTCATCATCGCCGATTTGAACCTGCCCGGGTTGAGCGGTAAAGATATGCTGGTGGCTTTTTCTTCGCAGGGCATCAATACTCCGGTGATTGTGATGGCCGAAAAAGGGGAGGAGCCGAAAGTGATTCAGGCTTTTCGGCTGGGAGCATCAGATTACTTCCTGCGCCCGGTGCGCGAGCCGGAGGTTTTGTCGGCGGTGGAGCGTGCCTTGAAGCAGGTGCGCGAGACCCGCGCCCGCCAAAAGCTGGATGAGCAATTGAAGGCAACCAATGCCGAGTTGCAGCGCCGCCTGCGCGAATTGACTACAATTTTTGCGGTGGGGCGGGCGGTGATTTCGGTGACTGACCAGCGGGTCTTGTTTGAGAAGATTGTTGAGGCCATTAGCACGGTTTCGGAAGCCGATATGGGTTGGCTGACCCTGAAAGATGAGCAGACCAATTCGTTTTTGCTGGCGGCGCATCGTAACCTGCCTGATTCTTGGGCCAAACGGCTGAATCAGCCGCTGGACGATGGGGTCAGCGCCCTGGTGGCTATGTCGGCGGAGAGTTTGAGCATTCATGGTCAGCCGCTTTTAAAGTTTAAGATTTCTTCTTTGGGTAAATCGGCGATGGTGGTGCCTATCAAGGTCAAGCAAGAGGTGATTGGCCTGATGGTGGTGGTGCGCAAGGCGGAGCGTCCGTTTGGCCCTGGGGAGCAAAGCCTGTTGGAGGCGATTGCCGATTATGCTTCGATTTCGCTGGTGAATGCGCGCCTGTTTCGCGCGGTAGCCCATGCCGCTGAAATGGCTCAGGCTGGCGAGAAGCGTAAGAATGAACTTTTGCAAAATTTGCGTCAGGAATCTCAGGCGACCTTGCAGGCGGCGGTCTATCCGCTTGAGGTGGTGCTGAGTGAAAAGACGGGGAAACTGAATGATGACCAGAAACAGGCTTTGTTGACTGTTCAAAACTCATTAAAGCGGCTGAGCTTTATGATGAATCAGCAGGTTACTCAGCCCAAGCCCTAAAAATTAAGATAAAATTGACTGAATGTCAAAAAAAGTAGACGTTATCGTGCTGGCGATGGACGAATCGCCCACTCTGAATTTGTTGGAGCGGGCGCTTCGCGCTGCCGGTTACCTGGTTGCCAAAGCGCAAGATGAAACCAGCCTGGAGCGTGCCCTGTTGGATACGCCCCCCGTGGTGTTGTTGGTCACTCAGACGCTCAAAGGCCAGGATGGCGTTGCGTTAAGCGCGTCGGTTCTGGAGCGTTTTCCGACTCTTCCTATCTTGCTGTATGCAGACCGCGACGACCCGGCCTTGTTTAAGCGGGCGATTCGGGCCGGGCTGAGTGATTTCCTGTATCCGCCCTTGCGGATTGATGATATTGTTTCCCTGGTCAAGCAAAATCAGAAACGCGCTGAGCGGATGGGCGACTGGGTGCGCAGGGAGGTTCGGCGTACCACTGCTTCGCTTGAGCAGCGCGTCGATGAGATGGAAACGCTGGTTAAGTTGGGGCGGAATATTAACAGTTCGCTCGACCCTGATAGCGTGCTGACCAGTGTTGTCACTGCTGCGGTGGAATTGACCGGCGCAGAAGAGGGCCAGTTACTCTTGTTAGACCCGCAAACGAATGAGTTGTATATGCGCGCCGGGCGCAATTTTGAAGAGGGGTTTGCGCGTACGTTTCGATTGGCTGTCCGCGACTCGCTGGCCGGGCAGGTGATTCGCTCGGGTGAGCCGGTTTCATTTTGTCAGGATTCTCCGAACAAAATCAAGACTGCTTATCTGGTCTATTCGTTGATTTATGTTCCGCTGCGGATTGGTGAGAAGGTGATCGGCGTGCTGGGGGTCGATAACCGCCAGAACAAACGTCCGTTTACACAGCATCATGAACTGTTGATGTCGGTGCTGGCTGATTACGCTGTGATTGCGCTTGAAAATGCAAACGCTTTTGCGGCTACCGAACAAGAACGCCGTATTTTGGATACCACCCTGACGAGTATTCAAGACGGCGTGATTTTGTTTGACCAGAGCCAGAAAATTTTGTTGATTAATCCGGCGGCGCGGCGGGTCTTTGGCCTGGGTCTGAGCGACCTGACGGGGCAAGACTTGTTGCAGGCCATCCCGAACCGCGATTTTTCAGAAATGCTTGGTTCGATTGTCGAAAATCCGCTCAGACATCATGAAATTGCTTTTGATGATGGGCGGGTTTTTAATGCCCAATATGTGCCCATCCCTGAGATTGGGGCGGTGGTGACGTTTGAAGAAGTGACTCACCTGAAAATGCTTGACCGCCTGAAGAGTGATTTTATTCATACCATTTCACATGACCTGCGCTCGCCGTTGACGGCCATTATGGGGTATGTGGAATTGCTCGACCGGGTTGGGCCGCTTAACGAGCAGCAAAAATCTTTTGTGAAGCATGTTCAGAACAGCGCTCAGAACATCACCAGCCTGGTGAATGATTTGCTCGATTTGGGCCGCATTGAGGCTGGTTTTGATACGCGCAAGGACGAGGTTGCGCTGGATACAATTGTGCGCTATACCCTCGACAACCTGAACCAGCAAATTGTTGAGAAAAACCAGACCGTGAATCTTTCGGTGCAGGAGAAATTGCCGACCCTGCTGGGCAACCCAATCCGCCTGCGCCAGTTGGTGGATAATTTGCTGGTCAATGCGGTCAAATATACCCCGGCGGGCGGCACGCTGACGGTGAATTTGTTCCAACAAGAGGGTCAGCTTATCTTTGAAGTGATTGATACCGGGGTGGGGATTCCTGTAACTGACCAGCCGCATATTTTTGAGAAGTTTTATCGGGCCAGTAATGCGCCCAAAAATACGCCTGGCACCGGGTTGGGGCTGGCAATTGTCAAATCGATTGTTGAAAATCACGATGGCCGCATCTGGCTGGAATCGAACGTTGGCAAGGGCACCAAGTTTGTGGTTGTCATGCCGATTTACAAGAAGGAAGACGATTAGGGTCTCTAAGATTGTCTCAAACATACAGCGGCTGCCAATCTGGCGGCCGCTGTATGTTTATCTTTATTCGCCAATTTCTGAAATTTGCTTCACTTTTAGCGGGATTGGCTCAAAAAATCTTTTGGACGCAGGTCAAATGTTCAGCCAACCGGCACGCGATGGCGGCAAACCTGTAGCGCAATACCAGGCGTAATGTTACAAGCGGTTTTTTCTCGAAATTTATGAGGCTATTCGGTCTTTTCCAATTTCTGGTTATTTTGACGCCATCCAAAGAGTGCAATCATGAGAACGACCCAGAAAACGGTATGCAGGATTGAGGAGACGGCTGTTTTGATGATGAAAAATTGGGCCGCTTGGGCCGGGCCGAGTCCTTGCTCCAGCATTATTCCAGGTAAGGAGATATTGAAGAATATATCCAAAATAGACAGGACTATAAAACCGCTAAAGGCAGTTAGCGCTAATGCTGAAACGGTGGGGTGTTTCTTCCAGAAAATTAATGTGAAAGTGATGCCGATTCCCCAGGTTATCAGCAGGGGTGTTTGCGGTAGGAGAGCGCCCAGTGTGCTAATAAAGAATTCCATTGTCGCACCTATCTTTTACACAGAAACCCGATTTGGATCCATAATGTACTGCCACCAGTTGTTGGCGATGCCGTTGGTGCGACCGCCGACTTTGGGGAAGCGCGTTAGCCACCATTTGTGGTGTGCGCGGATGTCGCCGTTGCCCCAGTCGGCGGCATTGACCTGGCGGGCAGCGCCTGTCAGGTTGGGGAAGTTGAACCAGTCGTCACAGCGGCTGCTGACGAAGCGCGGATTGCCCCAGTCGTAGTCCACTTCACTGTTGGGCGCAAAGTGGACGTTGCCGCATTCGGCCTGGCCCGGGTGCGTTTTGTCGTAGCGGATAAAACGCTGCCACAAATTTTGGGCCGCCGGAACCCGCGCATAGACTTTTTCCATAATCGATTCAGCGCGGTGTCCGAAACTTTCGAGCATTTCGCCGACCCCGCGTTCATACGAAAAGCCCATGATGATGAAACGGCGCGGACAGGTGAAGGTGCGCGCCAGGGGCTGCGAATTGCACCAGAACGCGCCCAGGCCGCCCATGGTTGATTCATACAGCCCGGCGTAAGGGAAGGCGAAAATCCAGGCTTCGTCAATTTCGTTGGCGGCAACCCGCTGTAAGATATTAAATCGTCTTAAGAAATCATCGTAGTTGAACAGGTCGGGCTGATGTGGCTGGGCGGTTCCGGCCAGCACCTGGGCGTATGATTGGGCGTTGTAACGGAAGCCATCGGCCTTGAGGGGGAATTCATCCAACTCGACGCGTTCGATGACCTGATAACGGGCCAGGCCGCCGCTGGTTTCCAGAATATCAGAGATGAAGCCAGCGCTCAGGTCATCTACGCGCGGCCAGTGGTTGGCCTGGGATAATTTTTGTCCGTTGGGCAGGCGCGGGTCATAGACCACCATCAAGACCCGGCGGGTGACGCTGACCGCGGGCTGGAGAGAATCGAAGCCCGCCGGTTGAACGGCTGCCGGCTGTGCAGGTTGGGGGTTTTTGTTGCCAAAGAGGGAGAGAATAAAATCAATGATGCTGCTCATGCGTTCTCCTGCAATTAGGGAGTGCTGACGGCGTAAAAAACCTGCCCGCCAGCCAGGACAAAAAGCACCTTGTTGGGGCTAAAGGTCATGGCGGTCATTGGCGATGCTTCGGGGAGCGGGTCTTCTTTGCCCGGAAGCCCACGAATTTGGTGCTGGAGTTCGAGAGCGCGTGGGCTGAAGCGGAAGATGGCGCGGGTGTTTGGCTCTAAGAGTGCCACCGATGGGTCTGGCGCGGGGGTGAAAAAGATTTGCGTGAAAATGCCATCGGCAATGGTGGTGCCACTGCGGTAGCCGGGGCGGGTGTCGGTCAGTTGGGCCGGGTCGGTGCAGCGGGTGGGCGATGTGGAGATGCGGCTGAAAGTGCAGGTGGTCAGGTGGCCGTCGCTGTGCAGGATGTAGAGGTCATCTCCATTGACGGCCAGGCCAATGGCGGTTGCCAGACGCGGAATTTGTTGTTGGAAGAAGAAAAACGGCTCTGAAAATTCACCACCGGGCTGGCCGTTGTAGGTCCAGACGGCGTTGGCGCGCGAATCGAGCACATACAGAATGCCGGCATCATAAGCAAAGGCATCAATTCCCTTGCGTTCGGTGCTGGGCAGGGTCAGGAAGGAGGCGCGCGGCGCCTGGCCCGGAATGCAATAGAGCAGATTGCCCATTGAGTCCATGCCCATCAGGGTGACACCGTTGGGGCTGGTGCGTGGCAGGGCCAGGATGTCAATCAGTGGGCCGACGGTAATGCCGTTATATGTTCCGGGCTGGCAGTCAAAATTTTGCAGGTTGTAATAGTTGCCGCTCATGGTGGCGCGCAAGACGCTGCCCTCGGCGCTGAGCAGGTACAGGTCAAAGTCCGAGGCGGCCAGCCGCACAATCCGCGCTCCGTTGGCGAGGGGTGAAGCAAAGGCCGGGCGATAAGTTACCCGGCGGACACGGTCGAGCGAATCGAGGGCCGCCTGGGCTTCACGGCGCAGACGCTCGGAGTTGGTCGTGACCCGGTATTGGTCGGCCTGGTCAAGGTGGAAGAGGGTAGCCTGCCATTTGACACGCAGTTCGGCGGGGTCGGTCAGGCTTTGGGTTTGCATGGCCGCTTCGACGGCATAAGTGTAGTGAATGTCATATTGGGCCGGGCGGCCAATTTCGAAGTAGATGGTGGCGGCCACGACCACGACCAGGATGGGGATGGCGATGGCCATAAATGCCAGCCAGGGGGTCGAAATCTGACGTTCGGTTTCTTCTTCGTCCCCGGGCAGCAGGCGCGGGATGAATTTTCCGACCCGCTCGTTGAAGGCGTGTGAAAGGTCGCGCAGTGCATGAATGGCCTGGGCCATCCAACGGGCGGAGCGGCGGCCTACATGCACCATTTGGGTGCGTTTTTCGGGGCTAACCAGCGGCCCACGCTCAGCCCGGCGCGGCGGGGTGATGGTCTGCCTGGTTGGGGTGGATGGGGGTATCGGCTCGGGCCTGGGAGCTTCCTGGTTTAACGGTGGCGTGGCGGCGGGTAGAACGTCTGGAAGCGGTTCGAGGGCCTCGGCCTCCTGCGGGGGCGGGGAGATAGGCCGGGGCGCTGGAGCAGTCGGCTCGCTTTTTGGCACATCGGGCGGACGAATGACCCGAATTTCCCCGGCGCCTTCTTCGGCTGAGAGCAAGACGGCGTTCAGACTGTCGGTGGTGACGGTGGCCAGGCGGCGGCGCAGGCTATCAAGCGTGACGGGCCCGTGTTCTTCGAGGGCGGCCTGCCATTCTTTGGGCTGATTGGCGCTGATGACCAGCAAGTCGCCCGGGTTGAGTTGGGCCTGCGCAAAGTACATGCGCGAGTTCTGGCTCAGGCCCAGGCCCTTGCCTGCCAGGCTGGGGTCGTAGAAGTGTTTTAGCCCGCCCAGGCCCAGCCAATAGACTCGGGTTGGGCCTGCCTGGACGATGTAAAGCAGGTTGCCGCGCAAGGCGGCCAGCACCAGAACGCCAATGGTGTATTTGCCCTGCCCGGTTGTTTTCATGTTGCGCTCGGCCAGGACGGTGTTGAGCGCTTCGACGCTGGATTTGAGCGCAAAGGTGAGCGAGCCAGAGGTCTGGTAGAAGCGTTCGGCCAGCCTGGCTGTGACCTGGGCGTACTCTTCGTTTGAGAAGGGCACGTTCCCTGCCAGGTTGAGATAGACCAGCAGGCGGTCATTTTCGCGCCCGCGCGCTGTGCGGCGGGGGGGCGTTTGGGCCAGCAAACCGGGCAGGATAGGTTGTTCCTGTCCTTTTATGCGATACAGGCTGAGAAGGGTCAGGTCGAGGGAAGTCATATTCCATAACATTATACATAGAAAAGACTGTATAATGAAATTATGGTTTCTATGAGCGTGGCATAAGGGGATACTGTGAGCATTCGCCTGAAGGTTATTCTTCCATATTTGATTCTCACACTGCTGGTGGCGGTGACGGGGGTGTATGTTGTTACCCGTCTGGTTGCTAATTCGCTTGAAGAACGACTGACCAACCAGCTGCTGGAAGCGGGCCGGGTGGTTTCGGATGACTTTGCGCGTCAGGAAATTAACCACATTGAGGCGGCCCGTATTTTGGCTTTTACCAGCGGGGTGGGCGAGGCGCTTGTGGCCGCCGATGGCGAGGCTTTGCTGCGGCTGGCGCAACCGGTTGCCGCCGGGCTTGGACTGGAATCGGTGGCCCTGATTGACAGCCAGGGAAATGAATTGCTTTACCTGGCGCGTGGCGAGGCCGGGCTTGAGCGGCGAGTGCAAAACAGCGGCCTGCAAGATTCGGCCATGGTGGCGGAATTGCTCCTGACAGGCAATGCACAATCGGCGCCGCGCCGCAGCCTGGCTTACAATGCCGTGGAGGGACGTTACCTGTATTACTCCACCTTGCCGGTGGAGTATAACAACCGTCTGGCCGGGCTTGTGGTGGTGGGAACTTCTTTTGAGACCCTGGTGCCTTACCTGAAAAGCACCTCGCTGGCCGATGTGATTTTGTATGACGAGGCCGGACGCGCCATTGCGACCACTCTGGGCGGCCAAAACAGCGCCGATCTGCTGGCGGGCCTGTCTATTCCGGCGGAGATGCGCCAGAAAATCCTTGCCAGCGCGGGTAATGTAGAAGGCAAAAATTTTGAGATTGAGGGCCGCTGGTATAGCCTGGCCTACAGTCCGCTGCGGGTGGGCAGTGACCGGCTGGGGATTTTTGCGGTTGTCTTGCCGCTCGATTTTGTCCTTCAGCCTGGCACAGTCAGCCGCAACAACTCTATTTTGCTGTTTGCGGGGGCGATGCTGGGGGTGATTGCCGTTGGGTATGGCATTTCGCGCCTGCTGGTCAACCCCATTTACGCCCTGGTGCGCGCTTCGCAGGCCATTACCAGTGGAGATTTGAGCCAGCGCACGGGCGTTAAGAGTTCGGATGAGATTGGTGTACTGGCGAATACATTTGACGAAATGACAGCCAGGTTGCAGCAGCGGACGATAGAACTGGAACGCGCCAACCAGACTCTGGCGCAGATGGATAAGACCAAATCCAGTTTTATTCAGGTTGCGGCGCACGAACTACGCACGCCGTTGACCCTGCTGAGCGGCTACACCCAGATTTTGCAGAGCAAAGCCCGCACCAACCCCGACCTGGAAGGAGTTACCCAGGGATTGCTTGAAGGCACAACCCGGATGCAGGAAGTGGTTAACAGCATGCTTGATATCTCAAAGATTGACAGCAAGGTGCTGAAGGCCCTGCCCGAAAAAACATCGCTGGCTGCAATTTTGCAGCGTGTTCAGAAAACCTTTGCGGCGGCCTGGAAGGAGCGTAACCTGAAACTGGTCAGCGATGGCCTGGCCGAACTGCCGCTGGTGGTTGCAGACCCCGATTTGTTGTATAAACTGCTCTATCATCTGGTGATGAACGCCATCAAATACACGCCAGATGGCGGCACCATCGAAGTCAGCGGGCGGGTGCTGCAAGAGGAGAACGAGATTGAATTCGTTGTGCGCGATACAGGCATTGGGATTGACCCCGAGCACCTGGCTTTGATTTTTGAGAAGTTTTACCAGACCGGTGAAGTGCAGCTGCACTCTTCGGGCCGTACCAAGTTTAAGGGGGGCGGCCCAGGCCTGGGACTGGCGATTGCAAAAGGGATTGTTGAAGCGCACAACGGGCGTATTTGGGCTGAAAGCCCGGGGCATAATGAAGAGACTTGTCCGGGCAGCAGTTTTTATGTGCGGCTGCCCCTTAACCTGGAACCGGCGCAATGAAATTTTCTGAGCGTGAACGTCGTGATCTGGTTTTGATGATGGTCATTTTGTTGCTTGGCCTGCCGTTGATGTTTGGGGCCGGGCAATTGGCGCTGCGCTTGCTTTCGCAATGGAGTGTCAGGTCAGATATGCAGTCGCGCATCAATCCCGATTCTGAACCGGTTGTTCTGGTTGGTCTGGCGCCGCTGCGGCCCGAGATACAAACCCCCGCGGCCTGGCAGGCGACCTTTCTGACCCCGATGGCCGAGGATGCCGATACGCTCAACGATGTGCCGGTGATTATCCTGACCCCGCGGCCCAGCCCTACCCTGACTCGTGAACCTGTTTTTACCGCAACCGCCACCCGTGCCCAGCCGAGCGAAACCAGTGCCCCGGCCAGCACGGCGACTTCTTTTGCAACCCCGACGGCTTTTCCGACCAGCACGCTGATCGTTGTCTTCCCGAGTGCAACGTTTACGCCTCGTCCGCCCACTGTGACCCGTACCCCAACGGCCACCTTTACGCGTACTTTCACTCCGTCAGCCACTTTTACGCGCACCTTTACGCCAACCGTTACGCCGACTCCGACTTTTACGTACACGCCAACTCATACGGCTACTTTTACATCGACCCCAACGTTTACGGCCACCCAAACCTTTACCCTCACCCCCACCCCAACGGCCTCGTTTACCGCAACCAGTACGGCGACTTTTACGCCTACCTTTACGGCTACGATTACCGACACCCCAACCTCCACACTGACGCCGACCCTGACATCTACGCCCTCGATTACCAATACTCCAACGGTCACTTCTACGGCTACGTTTACGCCAACCGCCACAGCGACCAATCCGAATGCCCCGGGTTGCAGCGGCGGGGTGGGTGCGGTTAATCTTGGCCCTGGCGATGGGTACTGTTATTCTTTGCCGCGTAACAGCAGTATGACACTCGATATCTCGGCCACAGCCGATGGCAATACCGCCGACTATGACCTGGTTTATTACGAAAAAGTTGGCGATAATCCCTACACCTTTATTTACATGGACTGGATTCAGATTGATGTAAGGGTGAACGGAAACTGGTACACTGTTTTCCTTTGGGGAGGTTCGGTGCCGGGTGAAAGGTCGAGTATTGATGGGTTCCCTGAAAATGACAATCAGCCCATTCCTTCGAGTTATTTGTATGGCAGTCCTTATCAGACCGGGGTTTTGATTGATTTGGATGGCCCGCTGGCTGCTGCCGGGGTCGATTTATCCTCGCCGGTGACGATAGACCGTATTCAACTGAGCACCCCCTCCTCAGACTCGGACGGCGCCGATATTGACGCTATCGAAATTCTGCCTTGAAGTCGTTTTTTGGGTATGCCATTGATTGCCAAAACCAGACTGTTGGTTGCTTGCTTGGGCCTGCTGGCGGTTGTTGGATGCGCGCCGCATGAAAAACCAACACCTGCGCCTGTAGCACCTGCAAGCCCGGCAGTCTTTCTCCCGACCGAGACCGCCGCCCTGCCAACGTCAACAGCGACTCTGTCTGTTGCATTGAGCAACCCAACCCAATCTGAAAATTTACAGATAGACGAATACTTGCTTAAAGGGCCGCCTGATATTTCTACGGAGCAGCTGGTTTTTGAGTTTGCAGTGGGTGATAAAGAGCGCTTGCTGGCAAAAACGGCCCCGTATCGAGACTGGCGGGCCCAAATTTTGGAACACAACAACGCCATCTTGCAGCGCTTTGGGTATCGCCAACAAAACATTTTTTTAGACAAGAGTGACAACTTCTACTGGAAGGCACGCATTTATCGGGGCGATGAACTTCTGGCAGATGCCGATTACGTTGGCCCGCTCTCAATGAACCAATCACAGACCGATTTTATTGGGCAGGTCTCTCTGTCTGATGGGGATTATGTCTTTACCCGCACTCGTTTTGAGAAATTAGCCTGGCCGCCTGGCCGTCAGCCAAAAGCCTTCCTGGGCGACCAGTTGCTCTCGGTTGAGATGACCTCCAGCGCACACCAGCAAGGAACGCTGCACATTTACCTCGATAATCAACCGGCTTACCAGTTCGACATGCAATATGGACGCCCAACCTACGGCGATTATCTCGGCCCGTGGACGTATGGCGGTCATTGGGCGGTGGTCTTGCTCGATACGGCCAGCCGCGTCCTTCTCGATGGACAGGACGTGAACAGCCTGTATGGCTACGATGAAAGTTTTGAGTTCAGCCTGCTGTCAGACCGGCCTTTCTTTTTCTACCGTCAGGATGAAAAAATCAACCTGTGGTTCGATGGCCAGGAAATCGCTCGCGGGTATGATGAAATTCCGCACTACAATTGTTGCAGCCCGGCGCTTCTCAACCCTGGCCGCTCACTTAACCTGATTTACTTCTTTGCCCGCCGCGGCGAAGATTGGTATTATGTTGAGGCCTATGTGCCCAATTAAAACCTGACCTGATTGTTTTTTGCCTTGCCCTGCTCTCCATGACGTAATACAATCCCCTATATTTTCCACAGGCAACCTAAGGAGATGCGCATGACCGACTTTTTATTTCGCGGTTCGCTGGCCGACCTCGACCCCGATGTTTATCAACTGACCCAACTCGAAGCCGAACGCCAGGCCCGCAAACTGATTTTAATTCCATCTGAAAGCCAGGCTCCCCTGGCGGTGCGCGAAGCAATGGGCTCCGCTTTCCAGAACATTTACGCCGAAGGCTACCCCGAAGACACCTGGCGCAAGATGCGCGAGGAAGATTTGCTTGATTACGAAATGCGCCTGGCCGACTACCGCCGCAACAGCGACCCGCGCTACTACAAAGGCGTCGAATATGCTGACGTGGTCGAATCTCTGGCCGGACGGCGGGCCGCCGAGGTCTTCGCTGCCAACGGCGTCACGCCCGACCAGATTTATGTCAACGTGCAGGCGCTTTCGGGCGGCCCGGCCAACAATGCTGTTTACCAGGCGCTGGTCAACCTAGGCGATACCATTTTGGGCATGAACCTGCTGCATGGCGGGCATCTTTCGCATGGCTCATCGGTCAATCGCAGTGGCAAGTGGTTCAAGGCCGTCCACTACGCTGTTGACCCCCAGACCGAAAAAATCAACTACGAAAACGTCCGCGCTCTGGCCCTGGAACACAAGCCCAAACTCTTGATTGCGGGCGCCTCCTCCTACTCCTGGGTTCCCGACTGGAAAGAGTTTCGCAAGATTGCTGATGAAGTTGGGGCTGTCTTCCTGGCCGACATTTCGCACCTGGGCGGCCTGGTTGCGGCGGGGGTTATCCCCTCGCCGATTGGCTATGCCCACGTTGT
>CAZNCT010000087.1:0-6006 GCA_964571615.1 uncultured Anaerolinea sp.
CATCTGCACGGCGGCGAGGGGATTTTCGAGTTCGCGGTCGCCGCTGTAGCGTTTGTCGCCCAGCCATTCGGTTTCGGCGCCCCAGTAGATGTCTTCTTCGGGCTGCCAGATGTCGGCGCGGCCGCCGCCAAAGCCAAAGGGTTTGAAGCCCATCGTTTCGAGGGCGACATTGCCAGCCAGAATCATCAGGTCGGCCCACGAGATTTTGTTGCCATATTTCTTTTTGATGGGCCAGAGCAGACGGCGGGCTTTGTCGAGGTTGCCGTTGTCGGGCCAGCTATTGACGGGGGCGAAGCGCTGATTGCCCGTCCCACCGCCGCCGCGCCCGTCGCCGGTGCGGTATGTTCCGGCGCTGTGCCAGGCCATGCGGATCATCAGGCCGCCATAGTGACCCCAGTCGGCGGGCCACCACTCTTGCGAGTTGGTCATCAGGTCGGCCAGGTCTTTTTTGAGGGCTTCGTAGTCAAGTTTCTTGAATTCTTCGGCATAGTTGAAATCTGCGCCCAGCGGATTGGAGGCGGGAGCGTGCTGGTGCAGGATGTTAAGGTTGAGCTGGTTGGGCCACCAATCGCGGTTGGATGTGCCGCGCCCGGCGGGCATGTGGTGAACGGGGCATTTGCTTTCGTCGGTCATCGTTTGGTCTCCTTTTGTGAGGGGGTGAAAATGAGAAGCGCTATCTGGCTTTGCACTCGGGGCAAAGCCCATAGAGTGAAATTTGCGGACGGGTGATGGTGTAGCCGCTGGCCTGTTCCAGCTGGCGCAAGGCCTCGGGCGCGAGGGACAGGTCGCCGTCGGTGATTTTGCCGCATTGGGTGCAAATCAGGTGCGGGTGCGGGTCGGGGCGGTTGCCGTCGTAGTGGCTGTCGCCGTGCAGGTCAATTTCAAAGACCTGGTCAATCTCTTTCAGCAGGGCCAGCGTTTTGTAAACGGTGGCATGGCTCATGGTGGGGAATTTCTCTTTGATGGCTTCATAAAACTGACCGGCGTTGGGGTGGCCTTCGCTGGCGGCAATCAGGCGCACCAACTCCACGCGCTGAGGGGTCAGGCGGTAGTCGCGTTCTTTCAGGGCGGCAATCAGTTGGTTAAAGCGCAGTTCGGCATCGGTCATTTTGATAATACTCATTTATTGATAATTATTATTTATTAGTATAACTTATCTAAAAGAGAATAGCAAGATATTCGGGGAAGACTTTCTTAACATTGCCAAATGTCATTGCAAGGAGCGTTCTTTGGGTTGCCAAATGTCATTGCGAGGAGCGTTCTTTGCGACGAAGCAATCTCCCATCGACTGGAGATTGGCCGTTTCACGCAGGTTGCTCCCGGCTGCTGCCCTCTCAAGGACGCCAACCTGTATTGGGTTGAAGTTATTTTTTTGGGAAAATGCCTCCCCCCAGGCAAGCCGCCTTCAGGCGGCTTCGTGTTTCAGCCCGGACGTTCCACGTCCGGGCGTTCACCTGGGGATTGGCCGTGTCGCCCCGCATGTGTTCCACGTCCGGGCGTTCACCTGGGGATTGGGCGTGTCGCCCCGCATGTGTTCCACGTCCGGGCGTTCATCTGGAGATTGGCTGTGCCGCCCCGCATGTGTTTCCACATCCGGGCGAGGCCGGGGCCAGAAAATGGCCTACCGGAACGCATCCAGCCCGGCCTTGAGGGCGGCGGCCAGGATGATGAGCGCAAACAGACGCCGAAAAGCGCGGGCCGAGAGATGTTTTTCGGCCAGGGTCGCACCGGCCAGGCCGCCCAGCAGCGCGGCAACCGCCAGGGGCAGCATGAGCGCAAATTCGACATTGCCCTTAAAGCCATGCGCGGCCAGCCCAACCGCCGAAAGGGACAGCACCAGGGCCGAGTTCATGGCGGCGGTTTCACGCGGCCCGGCCCAGCCCAGGAAAAAGACCAGCGGCCCGAGGAAAACCCCGCCCCCAATGCCCAGAAAGCCAGAGAGAAAGCCTATCAGCGCCCCGGCGGGGAGCGCCACCAGCAGTAAACGCGCCCAGGATGGTTTTTTGAGCGCCTCGCCTGCCTGGGGGGCGTAGAAGAGCATCGTCAGGGCCGCGCCGCTCAGGGTGACAGCCAGCAGGCCGAGAAACAGGCGCCGGTCGGCCACGAGCAGACCGCCCAAAAACGCGGCGGGCAAAGCCGGGAGCAGAAAGGGCAGGAATGTGCGCACGTTCAGGCGCCCGGACAGGCCAAAACGCAGCAAGGCCGCGCCCGTCACCACCAGGTTGAGCAAGAGCGCGGTTGGCGTCATCGTCGCGGCGGAGACGCCCATCAGCGTCATCACCGCCAGGTAGCCGGTGCCGCCGCCCAGCCCAACCGCGGCGTAGGCCCCGGCCACCAGAAAGACCAGCGGAAAGAGAACCAGCAGACGGATGTCCATTATTGCTCCGGGTCGGCTTTCTGGCGCAGGCGCAGGACAAAAAAGAGCAGTCCAAAGCCGATGGAGGTCAAAATAAGAGCCAGTTCGTTGGCGCGGGAGAGATTGTTGGCCTGCACAGCGTCGTAAATTTCCATCGTCAGGGTTTGGGTGCGGCCCGGGATGTTGCCCGCCACCATGAGGGTCGCGCCGAAATCGCCCAGGGCGCGCAAAAAACCCAGCACCCACCCGGCCAGCAATCCGCGCCAGATGAGCGGCAGGTGAATATAACGGAACAAGCCCCATTCGTTACAGCCATCCAGCCGCCCGGCTTCGTCCACCTCGCGCGAGAGCGCGGCAATGCTGACCTGCACGGTCTGGATGACGAGCGGCAGGGCGGCGACGGTGGCGGCGATGACCGCGCCCCAGGGTGAAAAGACGATGCGGATGCCAAAGACCTGCTCGACCCACGGGCCAATGCCGCGCTGGCCGAGCAGGGTCAAGAGATAGTAGCCCAGCAGGGTCGGCGGCAGGACAAGCGGAGCCATGACCAGGCCCTCGGCCAGCCACTTGCCCCGAAACGGAATTTTGACCAGCGCCCAGGCCGCCAGGGTACCAAAAAAGAGGGCCAGCAGGCTGGCCCAGGTGGAGACCCACAGCGAGAGCGAGAGCGGAGTCCAGGTCATTTATGGAACGGCGATAAACTCGCCCAACAGGACAAAGCCGTATTTTTGCATGACCGGGCGGCCATCGGGCCCGTTAATGAAGGCCGCGAACTGGCGCGCCACCTCGGGATGCGGACTGCTGGCGACAACGGCCAGGGCCTGGTCGAGCGGGTTGTACAGATGGTCGTCTATCAACACCCAATTGATTTCGGGCACATTGGCCACCGAGAGGGCCACAATGCCGGCTTCGGCGTCGCCGGTCTGGATGAATTGCAGGGTCTGGCGCACGTTTTCGCCATAGACCAGTTTGGGCTGAACCTGTTCCCACAGCCCGGCAGATTGCAGGGCTTCTTTGGCCGCCAGGCCGTAGGGGGCGTGTTCGGGGTTGGCAATGGCAACATGGCGGATTTCTGCCGCCAGCAGGTCTTCGAGCCGCTCTGCGCTGAGGCCGGTCTGCTTGTTGACGGCCAGCGCCAACCGCCCGCGGGCGTACAGGGCGACGGTATCGGCCAGCACCAGGTTTTTGGCGGCCAGGTCTTCGACAAAGCGGATATTGGCGGCGGCGAACAGGTCGTAGGGTGCGCCGTTTTCAATTTGCTGGGCCAGCTGACCGGTGGAGCCAAACACAAAGGTGACTTTGTGGCCGGTTTGTTCTTCAAACAGGGCGCCGATTTCGCTGAAGGCAAATTGCAGGTCGGCGGCGGCGGCGACGGTCAGTTCCACCGGCCCAGACGTAGGCGTTGGAGCGGGCGCCCCGCAGGCCGAGAGCGCCAGAGCGAGCAGTAAGAAAACCTGTAAAATTTTGGATGTTGTTCTCACGCCTGATTTCCTTCCACAATGCGGATTTCCTCCTCCGTCAGCCCGTAGAGTTGATAGACGAGCGCGTCTATTTGCCTATCGGTGGCGGCGATTTGGCGGGTGAGCAGTTCGCGCTCGCTGGCGCTGCGGGCCGCGCCCAGCGTTTGGTGCAGGGCCAGCATTTGCTCCACCAGCCGCACGAGTTCTGGGTTATTGCAGTCTGCCAAAGGGCTATTTCTCAGATACACAGGTTTAATTTCATAGTCATAATAGCGTGTGGAAAACAACCAATTAAACAGGCTTGAGTTTAATATTCCAAGTAACCCGAAAAGACTATAACCAGGTCGAGCAACTATATTTGAAAGACGATTAAGGTTATAGCAACCATTTGAATCAATTGTTGCCACTATACGTCTTTGCAAAGAAAGGTTTCGAGTTCTTACTACTAAAATTTTTTGTGATGAAAGCAAATGCTCCGCTGGCAACGTCCTTCCAAGCTTTCCACGCTTTTTTACATATTCCTTGTCGTACATTATCCAACCTTTTGTATTAACTCCTCCATATCTGGAAATTCCTGTCCCCGGAACCATTGGATGATATCGGTTATCTATCTTGTAATCTGCAACTAATTCATCGCGAATGAAACCCGTGTTTATACCAACCCCAAATTCAAAGTTTGTCTCAATGTTGGGAAAATGTTCAAACATCTTTTGAATAATTTGAGAGCTGGTGTCAGACAATTTATAGTCAAAAACCAGCCCAGCGTTTTGGGTAAATCTCTCTTGGGCAACATAGTATGGGGTTGTGTCTGATAGTTTGCTGGGAATTTCAGGAGACTTAATTTTGATTTTATGCCCTTGGCTTGATGCTGATTTTTTCATAATAAGAATGGTTGTATCTACTATAGCATCTTCAAAAACGCCAGGACCTAATGGCGACAATTCGCTAATACATGAATTAGCCAAAATAGATCTGCGCAACTTCTGAAAAGAAGGTTGAACCAAAAAAGTTGCAGAAACAATAATTCCTGATAACCCATTCTCTCTTGTGATGCGTAAATTATTTTCGATAAAGAATTTATACAGTTCAAAATTCCCTTCAGCAGCTTCGTAATTTCTCAAGTAATAATCTCGAAGTAATTCTTCTGTTGCATTTCGATAGGCATACGGCGGATTGCCAATCACCGCATCAAAACCGCCGCGCTTAAAGACCTCCGGGAACTCGGCCTGCCAGTCAAAGGGCCGCACGCGCTTCAACTCGGCCAGGTCGGGGAACATTTGCCCGGCGAAGTAATCCGGCCCAATCAGGGCGTTGCCGTTTTTGATGTTTTTATCGAGGTTGGGCAAAATGCGGCCCTCTTCAAACATTTTCAGCTGGCCGGGGTCTTCCACCACCTTCAGCAGCAGCGATAGCTTCGTCACCTCCACCGCCTGCGGGTCCAAATCCACCCCGTGAATGTTGTTGAGCAAAATGCGCTTCTTCTCCTCCAGGCCCAGGCGGTAGGTTTTGCCATCGGCGGTCAGCAGCACCCCGCTCTTCACATACTTTTCGGGGTTGTGGGCAACGTACCAGTCCAGGTGCCAATCCAGCAGGTAGCGAAAGGCCCCCAGCAGGAAGGAACCGGAGCCGCAGGCCGGGTCCACAATCTTGATTTGCGCCGCATCCTCCGGCGTCATCCCCTTTCCCGGCTTACCATTTACCAATTCCCCATTTACCAATTCCCCATTTACCAATTCCCCATTTACCAACTTCCCCACCGTATTCTTCACAATGTAATCCACAATATAAGACGGCGTGTAATACACCCCGCCCGCCTTGCGCACCTCGGGCTTCTCCTCCACTTTGGCGCTTCCGCCCGCCGTCAGCCGGATGACCTTGCCCAAAAAGCGCTCATACACCGAGCCGAGAATCTCTGCCGGAATGTAACTGAACGAATACGGGCTGGGGTAATACAGGCCCTTAATGATGTCTTTGAGAACCTTATCATCCACCGTCAGGCGCGGGGTCAGGTCATCGGGGGCCTCGCGCCCCTTTTCCTTTTTGAAATGGAACAGGCCGGAATTGTAGCGAGAATCGGCCTGGGCAAACAATTTCAGCAGGTTGGCATAGACCGACCCGTGGCGCGTGGGCAAGTCGGAGACTTGCCCCACGTTTGCCGGGGAAAAGGCCGCCTCCCACAGGCGGCGCTCT
>CAZNCT010000087.1:6016-12021 GCA_964571615.1 uncultured Anaerolinea sp.
TGGCATTGCAGCGCGAAGGTTCCCTGCCCGATGCGGCGCTCTTTTTCCATGCCGCGCTCTTCCGCAATCCGCAAAAAGATGATGCGGTCAATCGTCATCTGCACTGCAAAGTTAATCTGGTCTTCGTTCAGGTTCAGGGGCTTGTTGCGCAGGGCAATATTGCGGGCCAGGGCCTCGCGCCAGGCTTCAATCTCCTCCAAAAAGGCCTCGTCCACCTCCTGCGTGCCTTTTTTGCCCCTGGCGTCATCCTTCCATCTATCCAGCGCGCCCCTGCGGATGGCCTCCGGCGAAAAAAGCGCGGCCAGTTCGTCCCACTTTTCGGCATACTCTTTGTAATGCAGCAACATCACCCGCCCGGTGGCGGCCTTGTCTTTGCTCAAATTGGGCTTCTGGCGGCAATCATAGACCGCGAAATGCTCAAAATCGGTCAAAATGTTGATGGGCAGGCCCGCGCTCCAGCCGTAGCGCCGCAACTGAAAAGCCGCCTCCAGGCTCGATTCGATTTTGACCGAGGGCTTTTTGGCCTCCACCAGAAAATCAAAATCATCGCGCCCGGTGCGAAAGGCATAATCGGCCTTCTTCTGCTGGCCGTCAATTTCCACCGAATGCTCGTGCTCCACCTCCTTGCGGCGCTCATCGTAGCCCTTGCGGTTATCCACATCCCAGCCCAGGGCCTCGAAAAACGGGTCAAGGAACTGGCGGCGCAATTCGGTTTCATTCTTCCCGGCCCGGTAGGCGGGCAGGTTTTGCTCAAAAGTCTCAATCAACTGGCGGATTCGTTCTGGGGCGGGCATGGTCATCTCCTGGCAAACGAAGTGCCTCTATTTTACCCTGTCTGGGGGGCTTTCCACCCAGTAAGTGGAGAAATTGTCCACACATGGCATGGGCCACTATTTTACCCTGTCTGGGGGGCTTTCCACCCGGCGGATGAGCGCAACTCATCCTGTGGGCTGAGCCGCAAAACCGACAGAGCCTCTATACTCTGGGGCGTTCAAACGAAAGGAAATCTGGCATGAATATTTTCATCACCCTGTTTGCCCTGTTCTTTGCTATCATCAGCCTGGCGCCCGTGCTGGCCGCCGGGGCCGGAGATGATAGCCTGATTCAACTGCCCGACTAACCCAAAGGACATACCATGACAAAATTCTTCTCCCGCCTGCAATGGAAACTGACCTTCTCCTATGCCTTTGTCACCGCCAGCACCGTCATTGTTCTGGCCACGCTGGCGGTAGGGCTGGCGCTTTACCTCGAAAGCCGCAGCACGAGCCGCACCTGGGATAGTTTCTACTGGTCCAAAACCGCCATGCAAGATAACATTCCGCAACTGCTCGACGACCCCGAGGCCTTGCAAGGCTGGCTGGAGCGGGTGCACGCGGTCGGGTTTTTCGAGGCCGACCTGCGCTCCTACAGCGTACGCGAATCGCTCGATTATGCCAACACCTACATCACCGGCACGCCCATTTACCTGCTTGACCCCAACCTGAACATCATCACCTCCGCCCCGGCAGATGACTCCCTCAAAGGCAAGCCCTTTCCTTCGCGCCTGCTCAACGGGTTGAACGTTGCCGCCATCCTCGAGGCCGCCCAAACTGGCGACAAAAACTACTACGCCCAAAGCCTCTCGCAGCCCGATGGCAGCCGCATTGTGGCCTTTCCCCTGCGCAAAAGCGACGACGACCCGGTGGTGGCCATCGTTCTCTACCAGGTGCGCCCGTTCACTTTTGCCACTCCCTCCAACCTGGAAATTTACAGCACCTTTTTCCTCATCATGACCTTTGTTGTCCTGGCGGTTTCTCTGCCGGTGGGCGCGGTCTTTGGCTGGCTGGCTTCACGCGGGCTGCGCAAGCGCCTGGTTACGCTTGCCGCCGCTACCCAGGCCTGGAGCACCGGTGATTTCTCCATCGTCCCCTCCGATAAATCCGGCGATGAAATCGGCGAACTGACCCGCGCCCTCAACCGCATGGCCGAGCAACTGCAAACCCACCTCACCACCCGCGAAGAACTGACCCGCATCGAAGAACGCAACCGCCTGGCGCGCGACCTGCACGACACCGTCAAACAGCAGACCTACGCCGCGCGCATGCAACTGAGCGCCGCCAAAAACCTGCTCGCCAGCGACCCGACTGCCGCCGCCGAACACCTCAACGCCGCCCTACAACTCAACCGCGAAACCCAGCAGGAACTGCAACTCATCATCGAAGAACTGCGCCCGCCCGCGCTCGAGGGCCGCGGTCTGGCCCCCGCCTTGCGCGAATACGCCGAACGCTGGCAAGAACACACCGGAATCAAAGTGGAAATTGCCATCGCTGGCGAGCGCTCCCTGCCGCTGGATGTGGAACAGACGCTCTACCGCGTGTTGCAGGAATCGCTCTCGAACATTGCCCGCCACGCCGAAGCGGACTCGGTCACGCTCACCCTCAGCATGGACACCGACAAAGTGACCCTCGTCATCGCCGATAACGGACGCGGCTTTGAGCCTGCTGCCGTCTCGACCAACTCGCTCGGCATCAACGGCATGAAAAGCCGCCTGGCCGAAATCGGCGGCGCGCTGACGCTTGAGACCGCCCTCGGCGCGGGAACCAGAGTGATTGCCGAAGTAAAATTATCCTGACCCGCAGGTGACAGTCACTTTTGAAGTGACTGTCACCTGCTAGGAGAAACCATGCCCATCACCACCCTTCTCGTAGATGACCATAAAATCGTGCGCCAGGGCGTGCGTGCCTACCTGCACACCCTGCCCGACATCGCGGTGATTGCCGAAGCCGAAAACGGCGCGGCGGCGGTGCGCGCCGTAGAACAGTACCAGCCGGATGTCGTGCTGATGGATTTGGAAATGCCCGGCGAGTTGGACGGCATCGCCGCCACCCGCCAGATTCGCAAAATCCGCCCGCAGACGCAGGTGATTGTCGTCACCTCGCATCATCAGGATGAGTACATTTTCCCTGCCGTGCGCGCCGGGGCCATCTCGTACCTGCTCAAAGATGTCGAGCCAGACGAACTGGCCGACGCCATCCGCAAAGCCGCGCAGGGCGAAGCCGTGCTGGATTCGCGGGTGGCCTCGCGCATCATCAAAGAGTTGCAGGGCATCCGCAGAGATGAAGTCAATCCGTTTACCGAACTTTCAGAGCGGGAATTTGAAGTTTTGCGGCTGATTGCGGCAGGGAAATCAAACGCCGAAATTGCCGAAACGCTGGTGCTGGGCGAAAGCACCGTCAAGACCCACATCAGCAACCTGCTGAAAAAACTGCACCTCGATGACCGCACCCAGGCGGCTGTCTATGCCTGGCAGCAAGGCATCGTCCGCCGCAGCGGGCAATAAATCACCCGGACTACCGCCCACTGATTACTGTCGCAGCACCCAACGGTCACGCCCGGCCTGTTTGGCGTCGTAAAGGCCCTGGTCGGCCAGGTTGATTAATTGCTCCAGGTTTTTGGTATGTTCGCGCTGAAGCGCAATCCCCATGCTCACCGTAACAGAAAATGAGCCTGCCTCGGTCTCAAAGCGCGCATCCCGAATGGCTCTTAAGAGCCGTTCAGCAATTTGCGACATCTGTTCCAGCGAAATGCGCGGCAGCAAGGCAACAAACTCTTCGCCGCCGTAGCGCGCCACCAGGTCGGTCGGGCGCAGGTTGTCTCGAATACAGGCGGCAATGTCATGCAAAACCCGGTCGCCGACCTGGTGCCCATAGGTGTCATTGACGTTTTTGAAATGGTCAATATCCAGCATCAGAATCGCCAGTTCGCCGTCGGGGTGACGATTGCGGCTGAAGATGGCCCCAGCCTGGGCAAAAAAACTGCGTCGGTTGAGCAGGCCGGTGAGCGGGTCGGTGGTTGCCAGTTCCTCCAGCCGCTGTTGGGTGCGCTTGATGGTACCCTGGTGACCAATGGCCTGGGCAAAAAGCAGTAAAAGTTCGCGCTGACGCTCGTCAATCGGTTCGCGGCGCAAGAAGTTATCGGCATAGAGAAAGCCAATCACGCGGTTGCCATCCCAAAGTCCAACAGCGGCCTTCTGGCCCTGCCCAATCTGGCGGTTCTGGTCATCGTAAATCGGCGCGTTTTCAGCATAGTAGATGGCTTTTTTATCCGACATCAAATAGCAGTTAATGCCCTGGGGCCTGTTCGGGATGCGCACCTGGCGCTCATCGCGGATGTTGCCTTGTTCATCTACGCCGTAAGACCCAATCAGGGATTCGGGGTCATCGGGGTCGATGAACCACAGACCAAGCCGGTCGAAGCCCAGTTTTTCACGCCCAAGTTCAATGGCACGGCGGCACATCTTATCAAAAGTCGAGGCCAGCGAAAGTGCCATGGTGACTTCGTTGAGATTTTTGAGCAGGGTTGAAAAACGCTGCTCGGCATTGGCAACCTGCAAATGTTCAGAAATATCTCGAATGGCAGCGATATGCACATCTTCGCCCCGCCAGGAGATAAAGCGGGCGTTGATTTCAACCGGAAAAACCAGACCATCGTGCTTGCGATGCCAGCGCAGCGGAATGTGAATAATTTTTTCGAGCGGGGCCGGAGATTGAGTTGCCTGGCGGGTGGATTCGGGTTCGGCAGACAGGTCGGTATTTTTCATCGTGGTCAACTCTGCCTCGCTGTAGCCATACAGCAAGGTGGCGGCCTTGTTGGCCTGCAAAATGGCCCCATCGCTATTGCGGATGATGAAAATGGCATCCGATTCGAGTTCAAACAGGTCGCGGTATTGCTTTTCGCTCTCTTGCAAAGCCTGTTCGGCCATTTTTCGGGCAGTCACATCTTCTTTGATGGCGACATAATGGCTGATTTGGCCTTGCTCATCGTAGATAGGGGCAATGACCGTGTATTCCCAATAGATTTCGCCGCTCTTTTTGCGGTTAATTAACTCACCGCGCCAGGTTTGCCCGGCACGCAAAGCCCGCCACATTTCGACAAATGTTTCGGGGATGGTCTGGTCTGACTTCAAAATGTTGGGGTTGCGTCCTTTCGCTTCCTCAAAGGTATAACCGGTCGAGCGGGTAAAAGCCGGGTTGACATATTCGATTTCAACATTTGGGTTGGTAATCACAATTGCGCTTGGGCTTTGCTCAATGGCAATTGTCAATTTGCGCAATTGCTCGTTGGCATGCACCAGGTCAGCAGTTCGCTCGGCCACGCGGGCTTCCAGCTCGTGAATGAGGGCATTTAACTGCCCGGTCAGGTTATTGAAAGAGCGGGTCAGGAATCCAATTTCGTCATTGAAAAGCACCGGCAGGGTCTCTGTCTCTTTACCGGCGTTAAACCGTTCGACCCCAGCCAGCAAACGACGCAGAGGACGGGCAAACATAAAATGAAGCACAAGCGGCAGACCAACGATGAACAACAGGCTGCTGACCAGAATCGCCAGCGCAAGCGGCATGACAAATTGATGAAGGTGCTGACGAAATGCGCGGTACGGGTCGGCAAGCGCGCCAGCGGGGCCGGTTTGCGCGGGCAAGGTATCGAGGCGGATTATCTCGTATGCCCCCTGGGCCGGTTTGGCGCCAATCACCCACACATTCGAATCGGGCCGGTCATTGACATAGTAACTCATGTCAGCGGGCAAGCCGTTATAGGTCAGCAAAAAGCGCCCATCGGTATATAAAACCATCTGAAAAGTGTATTCACGCTCGGGGTGATAGAATGCCTTCACGCGCCAGTATGTCACTACCAGGCGGTCGGGCAGCCTGCGCACAAAGACCCCATTCGTTTCTGCAACTTTGGGGGTCAGGTCGAGGGTCAACCCAAAGATAATTGGCAAACGCGAGAAATGATATTCCAAATCCCAGTGATTGAGCGGTTGGCCCATGCTAATCAGACCATTGTTTGAGATATAAACCCGCGAGTAGGTCTGACCATAAAAGGGGAATTCAAAGTCCTGTTGAACGCTTGCATCCTGACCCGACGCGTTATCTGCCAGGTACAGACGCTGGCCGAGCTGCTCTTCAAATTGGAAGGGGGCCTGAGAGATGTCATACCCGCCGCTGGCATTGGGCGTAAACAAAATG
>CAZNCT010000087.1:12047-16097 GCA_964571615.1 uncultured Anaerolinea sp.
ATATTGGCTGGCATAAGCCGGGGCAGTCAGCCAGGAGATAACCCCAAAGACTGCCAGAACACTGGTCAGCACCACACCCGAAAACTTGACCAGTAAAGAGGTCGATTCAGGCTTTGAGACCAGATAATTGAGCGCAAACAAAAAGATGGTCAGCAAAATGCCAATCGACAGGCTGATATAGTAAAAAGGGGTGCTAATCTGATCATAAGTGCGCATCACGTTCATAAAGGCCAGCGCCAGCGGAATTAGAAAAATCAGGGCAAAATGGCGGCTGGCGGGCAATTTCCAGTGCCGAATACTGCCGCGCAGAAAGACAAAAACCACCCAGGCAAACAGGATGACGGGGGCGTAATCGAGCATTTCGGGCCGAAAAATCACTTTGCCCTGCTCGAGCAAGCCAAAGCGTTGAATGGCAATTCTGGCTTCAAAAATGGTATAAGCGCTGCTCACCAGCAGGGCCAGTCTTCGTTCCCAGCGCTGACGCGCCAGCGGCTCGGGAAAATAATAGGCAAATTGCAACAGGGTGACAATCAAAACCCCCAGAATGGTGTTCTGCCAGTAGACTGCCTTGAGCCGCTCCGATGGCAGCAGAGAGACCTCGAACAAAAATGCCAGCGAGAGCGCGCTAACCGAGACAAAAAAAAGCACCAGCAGCCAATCTTGCAAGTTGGCTTTCTGACGCGGATAAACGAAAAAACGCCACCCTAAATAGACCGTTATGACCAGTGAAAGCAGAGCCTGGTTGAGATAACTGATAGATGCCGGGGTCAGGTAAATCTCTGGCATAAGATTATTTTACTGCAAAGCAACCCCATCCCAAAAAGACGAGAAAAATCTACCCAAAATCAACCATAACCCAAAAGAAGGCAACTCCTGGCCGCTCTTCGGCTTCGCGTCAGCGCCCTTGTGTTTTTGCGAATCAGGGCAAGGCTCGGGGGTTCTGCCACATACGCTGACGCCAGATGAACCAGGCGGCAGACAGACCCATCAAAGCAAACAAAATCAGGCTGGCAGTATCTGACTCAAGGGCCGGAAAGGCATAGTGCGACCAGTTGAAACTGGTATGCAGCAAAAGAGCCATGAAAATACTCCCGCCTGTGCGATTGAACACAGCGGTCATGAGGATGGAGACCAGCACCGTCGAGAGCAGCAATCCCCAAATCGGGCGCTGGTAGTACATCTCCAGGCGGGGCATGAAGAACAGGGGGAAGTGCCAGAAACCCCAGGCCAGGCCGGTCATGACACTGGCCCAGAGCGGGCTAAAGCGGGCTTGCAAACGGTCAAGCAGCAGGCCGCGCCAGCCAAATTCTTCTTGAAGCGGGCCGCCCAAAAAGAAGATGAAGAAAAATCCTACCCCCAGGGCCATGACAACAGCAACCTGCGGCGGGGCGCCGCCCTGGACAATCCCGGCAACCGTTTCATCCAGGGTCGGGTTGATTGGCCAGGCTTCGCCGCTGACGAGGGCCAGCATCAACGCGCCGCCAATCAGCGCCGGGAAGAGCAAGAGTGAAAGCAGATACCACCCCAGGCCATGCCGTAGTGAGACAGCCCGGCGCAACAGGTCTTTGACTCCCTCGAGGCGCAGGTCATACCAGGCGGCGGCAAAAGCGCCCAGCAGGGGCCCCCAGGCGGCGTAAGCAAACAGCCAGCCAAAATTGGATTCAATTTCACGGGGCAAAATCCCCTGCGCCACCAGGGCCGGGGGCCACCACAAAAGCCAGGAAAACCCATAAGTGACCAGCAAGTAAACCAGCAAGGTGCGAGGGCGCATCAAACGAGATTGCATAGGCACCATCTCCGCTGTGCAAAGATTAAAACTCAGGCCCACTCACTGCATATATCCGCGGCCAGCCAGAACAGGCTTTCGCGGATTTCAGCGCGCGATTGCCAGCCGCGCTCGTCCCATTCTTCGCCGCTTAAGTCGTCGCCTGCATACAAGATTTGCCCCAGCGAGATTTTGCGAAAGTGAGCCACTGCCATCAGAGCGGAGGCTTCCATATCCACCGTCAGGCAGCCCTCAGCGACGCGGGCATCAATCATGGCCTGGGTCTCGCGGTAAGGAGCATCGGTCGTCCAGGTTTTGGCTTTGGTAAAGGGAATTTTACGGCGCAAAAGGGCTTCCTCCAGCCTGAGCAGGGCCTGCGGCTCGGCTGAGACTTCGCGCCCGGGCGGCAGATAGTGATAGGAAGTGCCTTCGTCACGCACTGCCGAGGAAACCAGGAACAATTTTCCGACTTCAAGTCCTTTTTTGAGAACCCCTGCGCCGCCAACAACGACAAATTTCGTACAGCCAAAAGCAATGACTTCTTCGAGCAGCCCAACCGCAATCGGAGCGCCAACGCCTGGATGAAAAAAAGCCACTCGCTGGCCGCGATGTTCAATTTCGTAGAGCGGATGCGGGCCATCCTCCCAGCGGTTGTTGACCACTACCCTGGCCGCCTTCGCTTCGACAACTTTCTCAACCACCTCGTGAAAAAACGTGACCACGCAGACCTGGGGTACATCGCGCGGCTTAATCAGGCGGGCAGGCTCAAGTTTTGATTCGGTGTCGTAATCATGTTCGAGCAACGGCAAAGATGGGGTATCGTATGGGGTTTTCATACCCCAAATTATACCCGCCGCCCGAGAAGAGAAAATCTACAAAGCTCAATAAATCGTCCGGCTAGATACAAAGCCCACCAGACAGACTAAGCGAAGATTGGTTTTCTCGCCTGCTACACCCGGTGATGAATTGCCCGGCTATAACATGAAGCCTGCAAAGCGGGCTAACGCTAAAAATAATTTTCAGACAGAAACTCTCGCTTGACAGATTGCCGACATCTTATATACTCACTGAATGACTATAAAACATAAAAATCGCCGTACCAGCGGGCTTTCTCCCGAGTATGCCCTGCTGGGCTTTCTGGAACAATCTCCCGCCCACGGGTACGAACTTCATCAAAAACTGATTGAAAACCTGGGAGAAATCTGGCACACCAGCCTGAGCCAGACTTACAACATTCTGACCCGTCTCGAAGAACAGGGATTTATTCATGGGACAACCCAGGAGCAGGACAAACGCCCCGCCAAACGTCATTTTCATCTGACAAACGCAGGGAAACAGCGCTTTGAAGCCTGGATGTCCTCTATCTCGGCCTGTAGCGTGCGCGCTGTTCGGGTCGAATTTATGACACGCCTGTATTTTCTCCACGCCCGCAATCCTGCTGACGCGCTCGAAGCCACCCAGGCGCAAATTGCCGCTTTGCAAACGCACATCCTGCGACTGAAAGAACGGCTCAACCAGATTAATTCGCAGCAGATTTTCAACTGCATGGGGGTTTCTTTGCGCATCCGTCAATTGGAAGTTTTGGTCGAGTCGCTGAACGAATGTCAATCTCAAATTTCCACCAGCCAACTGCCAAAACAAGGAAACTCATGAACACCACCCAAACCCTCTTCTCCCGCCTCCTGCCGACTCTGCCCGAAGGCAAAATCACCGCCGTCCACATGGGACTCTATTGGACTGCTGTCCTCGCCGAAGTGGAAGGCGAACTGCGCTGTGGACTCGCCGCCACCGTTGGCGATGACTCGCATCACTTCACCACCGAGCCGTCCGTTGCCCGCGCGGGACATCTGACCGAACTCTCCTCGCGCGAACTGGCGGAATACGTTCATTCGCCCGTCCTGCCCGAAGTCTCGATTGGGCTGGCAACGGTCAACGCCCTCCTGCCGCGTCACCCCGACCTGTGGGTGGATTTGCACTCCAAGCAAGTCCTCGCCAAACTGGGCGCGGGCAAAAAAGTGGCAATGGTCGGACACTTCCCCTACGTCCCCGAACTGCGCCCGCAGGTGGGGACGCTCTGGGTGCTGGAGCAAAATCCGCATGAAGGCGACCTGCCCGCCTCCGCCGCCGCCGAAATCATCCCACAGGCGGACGTGGTCGCCATCACCGCCATGACCTTGCTCAACGGCACGTTTGACGAACTGATTGCCCTCTGCCGTCCTGGCGTCCCGACCCTCATCGTCGGTCCCACCACCCCGCTTTCGCCCATCCTCTTCGACATGGGCGCA
>CAZNCT010000088.1:0-10749 GCA_964571615.1 uncultured Anaerolinea sp.
CAATTACCCGCAGCAATCTTGCATCGGTCTATGCCAATATGGGCGAATGGGCGCGTGCTGATGAACAATACCGGGCATCCCTGGCTTTAACACATGGACTGGATGATGAATTTGCGGATGCCGGCACGCTCAATAATATGGGGGAAGCTGCGCTGTTCCGTGGCGATTTGCAGCAGGCTGATGATTATTTCTCTCGTGCATTGCACCTGTTTGAGCAATCAGGCGATAAAGTCCATGTCACCACGGCGCTGAATAATATTGCATTGGTCAGGCAGCAACAGGGCCGGGTGCAGGATGCAATCAGCCTGATGGAACAGGCGCTGGCGCAACAACGCGACTTGCGCCTGGACAAAGATGTGGCCACAACGCTTAATAATCTTGGAACCACCTATGAGGGCATGGGATTGTTCAGTAAAGCGCTTGAATATTTTTCACAAGCGTTGAACACCCATCGCACATATCAAAGGGACAGGGACGTGGCGGTAACGCTCGTCAATATGGGCGGGGTACTCCAGCAGATGGGCGATTGGCAAAGAGCTTTGGAGTTATACACCGAAGCCAGGGAAATCCTGGAAAGGGTTGGCGCGTTTTCTCCGCTGGCGACTCTATACAACAACCTTGCAACTGTTCATCATCATCGTGGAGAGTACCCAGATGCGCGCGAATATCTTCAGAAAGCACTGGAAATTCACCAGAAACACGACAACCGCGAAGGCCAGGCCAACACGCTGAACAATATGGCCGTCTTGCATCACGAAACAGAACCTCGGGCTGCCAGGGAATACATGCTTCAAGCCCTATCCATCAGCCGCGAAATCCAGGATCGGAATGGCGAGGCAACCCATCTTCACAACCTGGGAGCAATTTCAAGCGAACTGGACGAATTGGAACAAGCCATCAGCTACTATACCGCTGCGCTTCATATTCGCCGGGAAATCCAAGATCATGCCGGGTTGAATGGCACACTCTATAACCTGGCCGTAATTTGGAGTGAACTGGGGGATTATGAGCAGGCGCTACAGCTTCTTGATGAAGCCGTGGCATTGAGCCAAAAATACCAGTATCCGACCCTGGAACGGGATATGGAAGCTTTGCAGGCCTGCAGGAGAAACATCCAGAAGTGAATACGTGGGAGCGGCATGCGCTGTTTTACATGGAATATGCCTTGCACCACCCCAATGATTGGGACTGGTTCGACCAGGAGTGGGGTCAAATCCAACGCGCCTGGGAATGTCTCAAGGTGAATCATGCATCGAACAGCCTGATCTTCCTGAGGATTTTTGACTCTTTTCTAGACCGGCGCAGTTTATGGGTGGATGAAATCAATTGGGTTCAGGATGGAATCAGGATCGCGGACAAATTGGGCGAGCATCGCCAGAAAGGTGTCCTGCTTAACGCCCTGGGAATCACGCTCGCAAATGTTGGCGAAGTACAACAAAGCCTCGACTGCTTGAACAAGGCAGTGGATGTCGCCCGGCAGGTTCAAGATGAAGGACTGCTTTTTGACTCCCTCACCAATCTGGGCAGTTCATTACATCGCCTCGGTAATTCACAACAAGCGATTGAACTTTACAACCTGGCCTTGGAAATCGCCGAGAAACTTAATGATGCCTATCGCCGCGCCAATGCCACCGCCAATATTGCACTGGCATATTCTTACTTGGGGCAGATTCGCCAATCTGTGGAGTTATTCCAGGAAAGCTTGAGACTGCTTCAACCCGTTGGCAATGCCAGGCAGGAAATCATCATCTTGAACAATCTGGGGATCGCCCACCAAAACCTGGGAGAACTCTCCCAGGCCAGGGATGTATTTGAAAAGGCGGTTGCCCTGTCACGGCAGACGGGACGGCGACAGTATGAAGCAAGCGCCTTGGGAAATATCGGTCTATGTTATTACCGGACAGGGGAGATGCAATCAGCCATCGACTATTACACCCAGCAATTGCAGATTGTTCGGGAAACAGGCGACCGGCGTGGGGTTGGGAATGCCTTGAGAAATATTGGGCTGGCATACGCTGGCATGGAGGAAACCCCGAAAGCCATCACTTACTATGAACAAAGCCTTGAAATTGCCAACGAAATTGGTGACGTAGCAGGGCAGGGAACCACCTTCGGCAACCTGGGTGGAGCCTATCGCAAACTGGGTGATCGTCAAAAATCGCTTGAGTGTTATCTGAAACGCCTTGAAATCGCACTACAAATCGGCGATGTGCGCCGGCAGGCTGTGGGGTTTGGTGGGATTGGGAACCTGTATTTGGATGCTGGTGAGCTAGAGAAAGCCCTTTCTTATTACGAAAAAGCGCTTTCAGTATCACGAGAGGTAGGTGATGTACAAGCTGAATCATCGTGGGCCTGGAATATCGGCCTGGTTTATGAAATGCAGGGTGCAATCGAACAGGCGATTGAATACTGTTCAATCGCAGTGACCGTTGACGAAAAACTCGGTCACGTCAATGCAACTCGAGGCAGGGAGCATCTGGAAAAACTGCGTCTCAAGTTGCGCTAAAAATCTTATGTTGTTTTGAACGAGAAGCCAGCAGGAATTGCTGGCTTCTCGTCGTTAATGACAGAGGGGAAATACCTGTTCGATGGGGGCTGTAAGATGCAGGTATGCTGCCCATTTCACTGCTGTTTTTGGCCCTGGCTGTGAGCCTGTACGACCTGCGTACCGGCCGGGTTCCGAACGGCGTCACCCTGCCCATGCTGGCGGCGGGCCTGCTCGTGAATTTCCCCGGCACGGTTTCGTTGTGGCTGCTCAGCCTGATCCTGTATACGGCCTGGCAGTCGGGTTGGATGGCCGCAGGGGATGCCAAGTTGTGGCTGGTCGTCCTGTGGCTCCTGCCAGACAGTGCCCCCCATATGGTTTTCCTCGTCTTTTTCGCCACAGGACTGCTGCAAATCATCCTGCGCCGGCTAAAAGGCCAGCCCCTGACCGGCATCCGCTCTCCGGGTGCCTGGCGCACCATTCCCTTTCTTCTCTGGAGTCTGTATGCACACTGACCTGTTTCTTGCCCTGCTTGAACGCCGCAACCCGCGCAAGCATCCTCTGCTCTCAGCCCTGCTCTATGAATTCTGCCCGCAGGCCGTCTTTTTCTGGCATGCCGGGCTGGATCCCATTTTGCCGGTTGACCCGGTCTGGATGGCAATGCAGGATTACGCCAGCGGCAGCACCCTGAATGAGCAACTGGCGATGTATGAGCTGGGCGATTTTAGCGCCTCCGCCGAAGGCTACATCACCGACATTGAGGAATTTCGCGGTGAAAATGTGGTCCACGCCCCGGAAAATTCGGCCTTGTTCCCCCACCCGGCTCCAACGGCGGAAGACAAACGCAAATTCACCCGCGCCGTGGAGAAGCATTTTGGCGGATGGAACAACCTGTATGCCTACATTCGCGCCTGGGCTTTCCTGATCGGCGACTGGCGTTTGCGCTGCGGCATTCCCAACGATCATCCTTACATGCTGCGCAAAAACAGCGTCCTGCTGCATGTTCCCGACCTGGGCGAACCCGTATACTGGCAGGTCTGGGCCTGGTGGGTCAAGGTTCAAGATATCACCACCATCCATCTGGGTCTGCTCAGTACGCCAGGGCAGCGCGATCCCTTCCGCCCTTTCCTGATCCGGGCCTGTAATCTGGAAGGTGATCGTCCCTGGCCGGGCGGTGACCTGCCGCGCCTGCATTGCCTGAACCATGCCACCGGTGAAGTGGAATCTCCCGAATATTTGTGGCCGGATAAACAGTCCCGGCTTCTCCTGGCAAAGCTGGCTTCCGTGGCCGAGATGGGCGTTTACCCACCCCTGAACATGCTGCGCCAGCCGCAGGCCTGCCGGCAATGCGGATTCCAGAAATTCTGCTACAACGAAGAGCGCCCCACCGACCTGGCCCTGCGTGGTCTGGAGGATGTGCCCACATGGCAAAGCGACGCGCGTTAATTATTTGCCTGATTGCATTGATGCTGCTCGGATTGAGCAGCATCAATGCTTTGGCCGCCAGCCCGGCGCAAGGCACGCCACCTCCACCAACCCCATCCGTCACGCCCACGCCGACAGATGATGGCGGGGTGATCACAAGCATCAGCCAGATCTTCCACCACCTGGTTTTTCCCGCCGAAACCATCTCGCAAGCCCTGGCCGGCATCTTTAACAAGGCCGCCACCCGCGAAGCCGGGCGCATGAGCGAGGAGATTGCCAAATGGACCGGGGTGATCGGCGAGATCGTCCAGGCTCCCCGGGAAGGCGATTATGCCCGCGCCGCGCAATCCAGCCTGCCCGTTGCGGCAGCCCTGGCGCCGGCTTTGTTTCTGCTGCGGCTGGCCCTGTATCACTGGGGCCGGTTGGTCGGCGAACAGGACAGCGGCTTGCAAGTCATCGGCGATTGGGTCACTGCCGGGGTATTGGCGGTGGTGGCCGGGCCGTTCCTGGATATGGTGGTGCGCCTGGGCTGGTGGATGCAGGGCAAGGTGCTGGGAGAAACCGGCGCGCTGGCAATCCAGTTCGTCCAGTCCACGACTGCAACTTCCCTGGTGCTGGGGATTGCCAACCGCACCTTCTTCGGCGGCATCCTGACTCTGGGACTGTCGCTGGGATCACTGGTGGCAATCGCTGGACTCTTGTTTGCCTTCGCTTCGGCCAATGCCGCCCTGTTCATCCTGTCCATCTCAGCCGCACCCCTGGCGGTAGCCAGTGTGGTGCCACAGGCGCGCTGGTTAAGGTCGATCTGGATCAAGGCTTTGCTGATCATCGCCATCCTGCCAATCGCAGCCGGCGGCATCTTTAAGGCCGGCCTGGCCAGCAGCTACCTGTTCGACCGTCAGGGCCTGCTCTCCGGCATCATCCGGGTCATATGGCTGTGGGGCGCGACCGGGATGCTTCTGTCACTTTCCGGTATTCTGGGCAAGATGACCATCGCAGCCACCGCGGATGGATTGAAAGCGATGGTGGGAACCGTGCAGCAAATCGCCTCCATCGCCGCCCTGGCCGCGGCGGGTGCAGGCGCATTTGGTGCGGGAGGCGCAGCCGCGGGAGCTGGCGGGGTCAGCACGACCACCGCCGCCGAAGGCGCAGGGACCGGAATGTCCGGCGCGTCAGCGGCGGCCAGCCTGCCCGCCTCCGGAGAAAGTGCGGCTCTGGGACACCTGAACGCTGCCCAGGACTTGACCCGCCAGGCGGCCACATTTGACGCCCTGGGGCTGCGCGCCCCGGCTCAGTTTAGCCGGGCAATGGCGCACAGTCATGAGCTTTCCGCCCGCCAGGTGGAACTGGCAAGCCGGATGGAACGTTTCGAGGGCAGCGAGACTGAGGGCACAGATTTTGGCTTTGCGCCAAACGTGAATCGCGGCATCGCCACCACCTTCCAGGGTTCAAAGGCTGAGTTCGACCAGGGCTACCAGGGAGTCTCCCCTATGCTTTCCCAGCACGGCCTGACGCCGGAGCTTTTCGCCTCCCAATACCCGGAAGACACCGGACGCCTGGTACAGGCTTACCTGGCGCACGGTGACGAAATCCGCCAGGCGCGCGACCCGCTCTTCCGCGCTGGGGAACTGGGTGGGATCGAAAAAGCCCGCGAAGTGATTGAGTTTATCCCGCTGAACTGGCGTTCAGGAGACCCAACCGCATGAGTCTGGCCCTGCCCGAATATTTCGCCGTCACCGCGCTGACGCTATTCAGCCTTTCCGACCTGCGCACCCGGCTGGCGCCCGGGATCGAATGGTTTTTCCTGGGCGCAGTACTGATGATGGCCCCGGTTGCCCCGCTGGCGACAGGGTTGGTGGCCCTGGCAGTCATGTGGGGTTTGCTGCCCGGTCTGCCAGGCTGGCTTGCCCTGCCCCTGCTCTTCCTGCCATCGACCTGGCCGGTTTTATTGGCCGGTTTCGGGGTGCACCAGGGCGTGGTGGGGCGCGCCGACCTGCTGGCCATCGCTGGACTGGCCTGTTTGTTCCCCTGGCCGGCCCTGGTGCTGTCCATGCTGGGTTTGGAAGCCTGGCGCAGGTTGTGGCGCATCCGCCAGACCGGGCCGGTGCCGGCCATCCCCGGGATGCTGTTGGGAATACTGGCTTATTTGCTGCTGCGCCTGTTTCTCCCGCTGCCTTAATGACACAACCTTCAGACCCCGTTTTCTTTCTTCGTAAGATACCCTCATGCCGCGCTCTGGAACCCTGGGCAACCCCCAGCCTTACACCTTCTTCGGTACATTTGCTGGCCTGCCGTTCTGGCCGGGCGGCCTGACTTTGCTGGCTGCCGCCCCGGGCATCGGCAAGACCTCCTGGCTGCTGCGCATGTTATTTGAATCTGCCAGCCAGGGGGTGCCTGCCGCTCTCGGTTGCTATGAGCACACCGCCGAAGAACTCAAGTTCCGCCTGGCGATGCAGGCCGAAGCCCTGGTGGCCGGGGCGCATGACCGGGCGGATTTCGGACAGGTGGAAGCGAAACTGGCGGGAGCCAGCGAGACGGTGTTGCTGTCACTCTCAGACCAGCATGACACGGTGCGGGCGTTGGAGGACAGCCTGTTATTGGACTATGGCTTTCCGCGTAAAGGCCCGGCGCTGGTGGCTGTAGATTACCTGAGTCGGATTCCCGTGGTGGGCATGACGGGCATGCTGCCCGAAAACCAGAAAGGAGGTGAAGCCGCCGCGGCCTTGAGAGACTTGTCCCGCCAGCATGGCTGGGCGATCATCGCCGCGGCGGCCCTGCGCTCCGAAACCTTTGATGCCGGCGATGAGTTATCCGCCCTGCTCGGGGATGAGCGCGTTCCTTATGTGGCCGACCGCGTCCTGCTCGTGCGGCGCGCGGAGGCTGTCCAGGCCTGCGGCTGCGTTTCACTTTCGGTGCATACCCTGAAAGACCGCACCGGGCCGGCCCGCACCTGGAAGATGCAGTTTTGGGGCGAGCGCTTCTTTCCGGCCCTGGAAAGCGAGTTCCACCGGCATGGCTGAAGCGCTCTCGCTGCTGCAAACTTTTTTTCGTGAAGCCTGGCTGGCGCTCTCCGGATTGCTGTTGGCCTTTGTCCTGCTGGCGGCGCTGGCCCATATCCTGCGGGTTTCGTCCAGCGCCGTGATTGGCGCGAACCTGTGGGTGGCCGAAGGCCTGGCCGGGATCGCGGGTGTTGTCCTGCTCGGCCTGTTCGCCTTCCTCGGTGTGCCGCAATTGGTGAAGGCGGCGCTGGCCGCCATTCCATCCGGTGGCGGCTGCGGGCCGATCGGGGAACTCGGTTCTTTGTCTGCGGGGTTGATTGGCGGGCTGGCCTCGCTACGGATGCTCAAGGCGCTCTTTGCCAGTGTCATTTCAGCGTCCGTTGGCGGGGGCGGAGGCATGGCCCAGGCGCTGATCGAGTGCGCTGAAGCGCTGTTCGGGATGCTGCTGGCGGCCTTGGCCATGCCGCTCTCGGCCTGGTTCCTGGACGCCTGTTGACCTTGTTTTTCATGCTCATTTGTGAGGAGGTGCTTTCTTATGTTTGATCCTGTGATGGAACAAATCCTGATCATCGCCCGCGACGCCTGGGGTTTCCTGGCCGGCTTGCTGGTGATTGTGGCGCTCTTGGGCGGTCTGTACTATGTGCTCCAGGGCACTGCCGGCGCAGCCTTTGGCGGCAGCAAGATGGCCTCCGCCGCCATCATTGGCGCGGTGGGGCTGGTCATCCTGGTGCTGTTTGCCTTCCTGTTCCTGCCCCAGATTGGCGAAATGCTCAAGAACTTCCAACCCAAACCGCCTTTTTAGGAGCCGCCCATGTTTAATGACCGTGACCTGGGCATTCTGGGCGGTGGCGCGCTGCTGGCTGTCCTGTGCCTGTTCCTGCCGTTTTCGTTTGTCGGGAAGATCGTGGTGGGCTTCCTGGTGCTGGTGATTTTCATGGCCCTGGCGTTGGTGCGCCTCGGCCCGGACCGTGTTCCCCTGGAAGTCTGGGCCATGCGAAGGGTGCGCTATGGGTTGGAGGTCAGGAAGTATGTCAACCAGAAGGAGCCTTCCGGTTTGGGCATGGACAAACCTGCCGGCCCGGCATCACCTCCGGAGACTCCTGCCCCGTCCACCCAATTTCAGCCGCTCGACCTGGCCTGGGGCGAGGTCGGGATTTACCCCCTGCTGACCGCCTTCCTGGCGGTGGTGGCAATCTACTTTGCCTTCTGGCTGGCGCAAGGCGGCGCGGATGAGCTTGCCATCTGGTTTGTTTAGGAGACGATTGTTATGGAAACCCTGATTGCTTTGATTGCCGCCCTGTCTCTGGCCTCCGTCCCGATCCTGTTGGGTTGGCGACGCACGGCGGACGAGGCCGGCATGGCGCGCGCGATGGGCATTGCCCAGCCGAAGAAGCGCTTTGACCCGGAGAAATTTGCCCGCCAGACCGGGACGGGCCTGACCTTCAACCAGATCAGCTATGGTTTCCTGGCCTGGGTTGGCGGCGGGTTGCTGGGCGGCCTGGCGCTGGGCATCTTCCCCGCCATCCTGTTTGCCATTGCTGGCGGTCTCTTGTACGCTGGGACGCTTTCGGACAAACGCCAGGAATTCCGCTTGAAGCAGGCCAAGGATATCCTGCGCGGCCTGGGTGTGGTGGAAACCCTTCTGACCCAGGGCAAGCCGTTGAATGACGCTCTGGATGAAGCCGCTCAGGCGGTTGGCCCGGATGGCCGCCTGGTTTTGTCCGACCTGGTGGTGAGACTGCGTAGCGCCCCCGCCGATGAAGCCGCCCAGGCTGTGCGCGCGTGGACGACCGCCTGGGATAATCCGGCCGTGGATATTGTGGCGACTTCGTTACTGGCATCCATAGAAGGACGCATCGAGATCGGTCCGTTGGTGGCAGCATTGCGGCGTACCCTGGGCGCGGTGGTGGAAGTGTTGTCGCGCGCCCGGGCAGCCGCCAAGGGCGTGGAATGGCAGGCGCGTTTCCTGGCGCTCTTCCCGCCGGGGGTGCTGGTGGTGATCGCGATCACCACTCCTGAAACCGGGGCGCTCTATTCGGCCAACCCGCTGCTTTTGACACCGGTGATTATTGGCTCGGGTGTTTCGTACTGGCTTTCGACCCGCATGATCCGCAACGGGCTGTCCATCGAGGCTTCGATGGGACTCTCAAACGGCGGGCAGGGCGAGATTCGCCTGGACCGCCTGGGCCGGGTATTGTAGATCCGGAATACAAACCAATTCCGGGATAAACAATGAAAAGTGTGCTGAAATTTGTGATGTTCATGATGGCTGCCCCGTTCCTGTGCGGGGTGGCCTTTTTGATGGGCTATGTCATTCTCGTGGCCCTGACCATCCCGCAATTGCCGGTCTGGGCCCAGCCGGGTGTGACCGAATGGCTGCTCGACATCCCCCAGCCGGTGGACAGTGAGACCAGCGACAACGGCACCTACGGCGACTCTGCCCCGGCCGGCCAGGGCCGGGTGGAGTGGAGCGACTATGTTGGACCGGGGCCGATTTCCCGGTCTATCCCGGCACCCCCATCCACGCCACAATGGGCGGGGAGGTGGTCTGGGCCGACTACAACGGCCCGTGGGGCAATCTCGTGGTGATCCAGAACGGCGATACCCAGGTCTGGCTGGCCCACCTGGATGCCATCCATGTCGTTCCGGGGCAGATCGTGGGCTACGACGATGTGATTGGCCTGAGCGGCAACACCGGCAACAGTTCCGGGCCGCACCTGCACTATGGCATCAAACAGCGCACGGGCGAGGACACCTATGTCTGGCTCAACCCACAGTTGTTTTTTGACATGAACGATGTGATTAATTTTGGCTGTTCGGACTGATGTATGAGCGTATTTCTGGAAAACATGGAATTTGCGGATTGGCGCACGTCTGAAAAAGACGGGCAGTGGACGGATGTCTTCATCCAGCGCATCTCACCCCTGGCCGGCCTGCCGCCCCTGGAATATGGGCTTGGGATGTATCGTTTGGCGCGCATGCTCATTCGCAAGCGCCCCAGCGCCTCGCTCTGGGTGCAGGTGGATGGGCCGGGCCGCTGGTACCGGGAAACACTGCGTGCTGTGCTGCGTTGGAAAGGCAAACTTCCGATTGCCGTGACGGCACCCTCTGCCCTGGCAAAGCCTGACCGGTATGATTATGTGGTTTTCCCCTACCTGGAGTCAAAAAGACCGCCCGAATTGAAACGGACCAGGGCTGAGGCGCTGCCTGTCGGGCAGGATGCCCTGCGCTGCCTGCAAATTCTGGGACGGATCGAACGCGGCGGCCTGGATGAGATTGCCTCGCTGGCCGGCCTGAAACACTTCCAGACGCAGGCCGGTCTGGCCGCGCTGGAGCAGGGCGATTGGGTTCAGTGCATGAAAACAAAGGCAAAGAAAGAGAAGCAAACCATCTGGCAAATCCGGCGCGATGGGCTGCACCTGGCGCTGCGTTCCTGGGGCATCCCAAAGGAAATTCCCTTTGCCCGGCGCAAGGAATTGGCCTTGTCCAACCCCGCCGGGGAACATCGCCGTGTTTCCCGACTGTGGCCGTTCTGGCTGGGCAGCGCCTGGCCGCACGTTCAGGTCTGGAGCGGTTGGAGCGAAGTCAAGCTGCCGGGCCTGCCCCAGATCCCCGACGCCCTCGCCTGGGGTAGCATGAGCGGCCTGGAAACGCTGTTCTGGCTGGAGGTGGACAGCGGGCATGGCAGCCGTGAAGAAATCCGAAGAAAAACCCGCCAGCGTTTTACGCAGGCGGTAAATTATGCGCAGGAGAGAAAGTTGGGCCTGGTGTTTGCCCTGTTGGGACGTGATTGGGTCTGTGAGGCGGCAAGGCCGGCGTTTGTGAACCTGCCGGACAAGG
>CAZNCT010000088.1:10786-16093 GCA_964571615.1 uncultured Anaerolinea sp.
GATCGGCAACTGGCAGAAACAGGGACATCTGCCCCTGACGGAATGGGGCCGGGTGGAATGGTGACTTACAGCTCTGTAAATTGAAGAATTGGCGCGAAAGTATTGGTAAAATCGGCAGCCGAAAATTATTTTAGAGACAGGTAGCCAGAAAATGCAAAATCAGAACAAACCATTCCTTACTACCACCGGAGAAACCTGGCAAAATGGGGCGCCGCGCAAGGCAGGCAGGAAGCCCTTGTTTACGGACGAGGTCCAACGCGAAGCCATCCGGGTCTGGGAGCAACGGGATTCGCTGCCCCCCGGCATGAAACTTGATGAATTCCTCGCAGAAAAATTTGGCAGGGCCGCTGATGGCGCGCTGGTAGTGCCGCCCAACACCTTTTTGGGTTGGCGAAAAAAGTTTATGACGCGCCAGGTTACGCAGTCCTGATCCCAATCTGTTTTGTGGGCGGCGGGGGCGGTCAGCCTCCCAAGCTGGCCGCTCTCTCTGCCCGCAAAAACGGCTCCCCTTTTGAAACATCCATTTCCATTGTGCCGGTGACCAGCAAGGGCTGGCTGGATGAAACCATCTCCTTTGCCTGGCGATAGGCGTTCGGGAAAAACACCACCTCGAGCATCCCGGACAGGTCCTCCAAGGTCAGGAAAAGCATCGGTTCACCTTTGGCCGTCCGGCTGCGGTGGGAGGTCTGGCGCACCCCTGCGATGGTAACGCGCTGGCCGATTCGTTCAACCGCATCCAGGGTGGAGATGGCGCGGGCAGCGGTGATTTTGTCAATCAACAATTCGAGCGGATGCGCAGCCAGGCTGATGCCGAGCAGTTCCTGTTGGGCGGCCACCTTTGCTTCAAGGGTCCAATCTTCCCCATCTAAATCATTCCATGTAAACAGGCCCGGTTGTCCTGCTTTCCATCCGGACTCGAGCCGCCGCAGGATGGCCGGGATGGTACCCAGACCTTCCAACGCGCCGACTTTGGCCAGGCTCTCGGCTTCCTGTTTACGCGGATCGACACGGGTCAGGAAATCATCGAGCGAGGTGAAAGGCCTCCCGCGCCGGATGCGCTCGATGGTGCGGCGGGTCAGGTCTTTGACCTGGTCCAGTCCCATGAACAGGATTTTCTGCCCATCGACTTCACGAACTGCGAAGTTGCTCGCGGCATGATTGACCTGCGGCGGGCGAACGGTCAATCCCATGCGCCGGGATTCACTCAGGTAGACGCGCTGGCTGTAATAACCACCCCAATTGGCCAGGACTGCTGCCATGAACTCAGCCGGAAAGTGGGTCTTGCACCAGGCTGAGCGCCAGCCGATCTGGGCGTAGGAAGCGGCGTGGGCTTTCGGGAAACCATAGCCTGCAAAGGCCGCCATCATTTCCCAGATGCGTTCGCCAGTTTCGGGCGGCACATCGCTGCGGGCCTGCGACTCTTCGACGAATTTGCGCTGCAATTCCTGCATGCGCTTGCCGGGGTCGAAGTGGCTCATCGCCCGGCGCAGCAGGTCGGCCTCGGCCAGGCTGAACCCGGCCAGTTCGTGGGCAATCCGTAAGACCTGTTCCTGGTACAGGATAACCCCGAAGGTTTCATCCAACAGCGGAGCCAACGCCGGGTGGATGTGCTCCACCGGCTCTTTGCCCTGGTAACGGCGCACGAAGGCATCTTTCAGACCACCGGTCAAGGGGCCGGGACGGTAGAGCGCCAGGGCGGCCATGAGATCATCTTCTGTGCGGGCATGGATCTCGCGCAGGGTGGCGCGCATCCCCGGGCTTTCAATCTGGAAGCAGCCGATGGTCTGCCCGGCTTCAAGGCGGTCTGATGTGGCCGTGTCTGATGTCGGGATCGAATCAAGCACGCTCAGGCGGGTGGAATAGTGCTGCGGCTGTCCGGCCTGGATGAACTCACCCACATCCCCGACGACCGTCAGGCCGCGGATGCCGAGCAGGTCGATCTTGACCAGCCCCAGCGCCTCGACCGCTTCCAGGTCGAACTGGGTGATGACCACGCCCTTGCTGCCCGAGCGCATCACCGGCACGAGGTCGGTCAGGGGGCCGGGGGCGACGATCACCCCGCCGGGGTGGACGGAGAAATGGCGGGGTAGCTTCAAAAGGGCTTCGGCTTCGTCAAAAATTAAGCCGTAAGACGGGTAGGCTTCGCGCAACTCAGCAAAAGGCGAGACGGCTTCACCATCCGCATTACGCTCCTCGAATCGTGCCCAGAAGGAATGTGGCAGGCGGTTGACCATCTCCCTGACTTTTTTCGGTTCCAATCCATGCGCCTTGGCAACATCGCCCAGGGCTGAACGTGGGCGAAAGCGGTTGATGGTCGCCACCATCGCCACCCGCTCTGGGCCATACTGGTCGAAAACGTGCTGGATAACGCTCTCGCGCCGGTTGGAGCACAGGTCGGTGTCGATGTCGGGCGGCGTGACCCGCGCAGGGTTGAGAAAGCGCTCGAAGTACAGGTTCAGCCGCAGCGGGTCGGGGCTGGTGATGCCCAGGCAGTGCGCCACCAGCGACGAGGCCGCCGAGCCGCGCGATGAGTAGGGCACGCCGGTTTTTCGCGCGAAATCCAGGATATCTTCGACGATCAGGAAAATCGGCTCGAAGCCCATCCGGGCGATGACTTCGATCTCTTTGTCCAGGCGGGTCTGGATGTCGGGTGTAATTTGCCCATAAAGCCGCATCGCCCCGGCTTCGGCGCGCTCGCGCAGCACCTGGCCTGCGCTTTTTCCATCCGGCAGCGGGATGACCGGCATGTGCGGCACGCCCAGGGGCAGGTTGAACTGGCAGCGCTCAGCGATTTCCTGAGTGGCCCGGATGGCTTTAGGAAAAGCCGCAAAGCGCCTTTCCATTTCGGCGGCGCTGGCGAAATAGGCACCGGGCGGGGCAACCGACTCGGGCGAGAGCTTCGCCAGGGGTTGAATCTGGCGGATGGCGGCCAGAGTCCGTTGCAGAGCGGCCTGCTCAGGGGCCAGGTAAAAAACCGGGTGAGTCGCAACCAGCGGCAGGCCAAAATGCCCGGCCAGTTTGGTGCGCGGCAGGCCGCGGGCAGGGTCGGGCAGGGTCAGGTACAGGCGCTTGGGGAAGATTTCTTTGAGTTTGCCCAGGGATGTTTCATCACTGGGCAGGGCGATCAGGTCCCCGGCGCATTTCTCCAGAATCTCAAAAGAGCAAGGTGTATCCGGATTCTCCTGCAAGGCCAGGGCGCTGCTCAATCGGCACAGGTTCGACCACCCTTCCAGGCTGGCGGCAAGCAGTGGCAATCTGCCTGTTTCCAGGTCAATTTCCAGCCCCAGGATGGGCTGAATCTTTGCATCCTTGCAGGCGTGGATGAACTCGATTGCACCGGTCAGGGTGCGGTGGTCAGTCAGACCGAGGGCGGTCATCCCGCTGGCTTTGGCAGCCTGGGTCAGTTCTGCCGGGAGCGGCAGGCCTTCGAGCAGGGAATAGGCGGAGTGGGTGACAAGATGCAAGTACATCGAGGATGATTGTACTTGTTTTCTGACAGGGTTGAATTTGGCAATATAATGAAGCTGGAATTGGCATTATCGAAGACGATCAAAATATATCCACTACATTTTGATTGGATCGGGAAAGCCATAAAGCATGACCAAGATACATCCATATAGCTTATGAGCAGGAGGAGACCTTATGTCAATCACTTTGGGAATTTATGATGTTTTCTCCTACGCGATACCAGGAATTCTATATCTGTACACTTTCAATGAAGCCTTGAGACTTTTGCGTCTTCCGAATCTGGAGATAACCATTTTGACAGAAGGGGCTTACCTTCTGGTTTTAGGAATGCTGGCTTATCTTGTTGGACACCTTTTTGATTTCATTTCCCACAAAGTTTGGTATCGCCGATTTTACCCAGGAAAATCTGAAGAAAGAGCTTATAAACGCTTCAAGAGTCTGCCTGAAGTCAATGCAGAGTTTGAACCCATGCAATGGTCACTTCTTCTAAGCGTTATTCGGCATAATGATATGGAGCTTTGCAATACCATAGACAAGAACAAAGCCACCAGTATCATGTTACGCAACGTCAGCTCTGCACTTTTTCTATTGACTATTGTTTTTGCAGTTTCTGCTGTTATTGACACTTTTTCACTCATCTATCTTTTGGGGGCAATTGCGTCACTGGTCGGTTGTATTGTTTCTTTGCGACGCAGTGATGTTTTCAACCAGTGGTTCTACATGCTGATATTCCAGCAATCTTCAGTGTATGGGGCCAACTTGAAAGAAATTCTTCAAAGCCAGAGCAACAGAGCGGGTAAAGAGAAGGCATCAGGCAGAGCCAGAAAGACAGGATAATATGTCAATCACCCTTGGAATTTACGACTTATTCTCATACCTCGTCCCTGGGATGTTGTATTTGTATCTGCTCAATGAAACAGCGAAAGTATTCGCGATCGATATAATCAAACATCTGATTGACCGATTTCCTGAAACAATTGTGATTATTTTGGGCTTAGTTCTAGCTTTTGTCGCCGGTCATATTTTTGACCTAATTGCTCGCTGGCTGGTATTCAGACTAATATTCCGAAAGAAAACTTCTCAACAAGTACTGGACGAAATAAAAAGAAAAAACCCCGAGTTGGATATTCAGTTTGAGGCGAAGGACTGGCATTTACTACTTATCCTATTACGCCAGCGAAATTTTGAAGTTGCGCAAACCTTTGATAAGCATGAAGCCGATAGTATTATGTTTCGAAATATTTGTCTGATTTCTTTGTTGGCGGCCTTTCTGGTTTCTTATCATGCCTTTATCGCAAATCCTTTGCTCTGGGTTTTGACTGCAGTTGCAATGATTGCATTTGTGATGTCGGCCAAGCGGAGTTACACCCTGCATAAATGGTTTTTTGAAGGCATATTTTTCGCATCTCTTGAATACGGCAATACGATAAGTGCAATACTGAAATTCAGTGAGCGGCGTGACCTAGATCATGTCGTGCGATTTAGTCTTTCGAATAAAAAATAACCGCTATTCACAGTGTTTATCAGACTAATGTTGGTAAACTACTGCATCGTGGCTTTGCTGGTTTGTTTTGTTGCATCGTTTGTATAAGATTATTGTCGCCGATTTCTCGACCATTTTGGGGTTAATCATGCCCGCAGAATTAATCGGTACAAGCAAGTCACGAATTCACAAAATTTTGGCTCCATTGTCATCAACGCCATAACCTATGCTTGCTTTACCCCCTTCCCCGCGTCTACCTGTTGAACACCTCGCCGCCGGCTTTGGCGATGTGACCAATTCGTACAAGTTCTACTGGTTTCTTGCCATCCTGGAGCAAATCCAGGAGCAGCAATCGC
>CAZNCT010000089.1:0-7897 GCA_964571615.1 uncultured Anaerolinea sp.
CACCGATTTTTCGCTTTCAATCAAGTTTCTTGATCCCAAATGTACGGTAGCAAAGAAAAATTTTGAAAACTCAGGCTCTGCTTCTTAAAACGGCTCTTTACAGTATTGATAGCCCAAAATTACAATAACGTTCCTGTTCATTGAAATGTGCTAAATTTATGCTTAAATTTAGCATTGGACCATGAGTCCGCCTGACCGACTTTTTCATGTTTGTTGTTATTTTTATCTGTGCTTCATAAAGAAAGGCGTCGTTGCCAAAGCATTTCTGAGTTGTTGATATTCCCTCGATGCCTCGAAAGGAAAGCCGCTTATAACAGACATGAGATGTCTTGATTTGGGATAAACCCATCCCAGGGATTTCTTATGGAACAAAACAGCAATCAACGTCGAAAGGCTGAAAGTCTTCCGCAGTCTGCGCAAACGACCGACCAGCAGGGCCAAAATTCTCGGGCCGAATCGGAAGAGATGGTTTATGTCCATAAATTGCTGGATGAATTACGCGCTTTTCAGATTGAACTGGAACTTCAAAATCAGGAACTGCAAGAAACGCAACAACAGCTGCTTGAAGAACGCCAGAAGTATGCTGACCTGTATCACTTTGCGCCGGTTGCCTACTTGACCCTCGACGAGCAAAGCCATATTCAAGAAATTAATCTCACCGGGGTCGAGCTATTGGGCATAGGGCGCAGAGAATTAGGCAACTACGCTTTCGTGGAGCATTTGACCCCTGAGTCGCGCGAGGTCTTTGTCGGGATGTGCGCCCAGGCCAGCGAGAGCAAAACCGCTCAATCGAACGAACTGATGGTTCAGACTGCGCAAGGGGAGCAATTTTATGCGCAGGCGCTTGTTACTCCACTAAATCCCAAAAACCAGGAAAATTCAACCCCGCGATGGCGGCTGGTGCTGACCGATATTTCAGACCGAAAACGCGCCGAAGAAAAAATGCGTATCTTCTTGCGTGTCATTGAACAGGCCAAAATTTCTGTCATGATTACAGACCACAATGGCATCATAGAATACGTTAACCCTAAATTTAGTGAAATTAGCGGCTACACTCTTGGGGAAATGATTGGCAAAAATCCTCGCTTCATGCGCGCAAAGGCCAAACTGAAGCAGGAATATGAACAGCTCTGGCAAACCATAAAATCGGGCAAAGAGTGGCGCGGAGAATTTCATAATCGCAAGAAAGATGGCCAGGATCTTTGGGAATCGACCATTATTTCGCCGGTTTTGAATGAAAAAGGCGTCATCACCCATTTTGTAGCCATTCGGGAAGACATTACCGAACGCAAAAAGATGCAGGCCATTTTGCAGGAGAGCGAGGCGCGTTACCGCCGCCTGGTTGAAGGATTGCCTGCCATTTTTTATGAGTTTTCTAATCGGCGCGGTGGCCTTTTTTATTCATCGTACACCCAGCAAATCTTCGGTTATTCACCTGAAGAACTGTTGAGCACTCCCTTCCTGTGGTATGGATCTATCCATCCAGAAGATAAGCCCCTGGTCGATGAAGCCGTTGCTAATCTTTTCAAAGGGCAAAATTTTGACATCGAATACCGTGTCCAAACCCGAAATGGCGAATGGCGCTGGTTGATGGATCGTTCAATTGGCAGCGTGGTCGAAAACGGCGAAATCCTGGTTGAAGGCCTGGCCGCCGATATCACCGAACGCAAAAATGTTGAAATTGCTCTGCAACAAAGTGAAGAGCGTTTTAGAAGCCTGGTCAATTCGCTGAATGATGTGATTTATACGCTCGATACCGAACAACGCCATACCGCTGTCTTTGGTGGCTGGGTCGAACAAGCGGGATTATCACCTGAGTTCTTCATAGGCAAAACCAGCCGAGAAATTCTTGGGCCTGAAAATGCCGCTGTTCACGAGCAGGCCAATCAGCGCGCTCTGGCCGGCCAGCCAACTGTTTACAACTGGGCCATTGAGACCGCCGGGGGAGTTAAGTGCTACCAGACGATGGTCTCGCCTTTGCGTGATGCAAACGGGAAGGTCAGCGGGTTGGTGGGGGTTGGGCGTGATATTACCGAATTGAAACAGGCCGAACAGGCTTTGCTAGAAAAAACACAGGAACTCGAAAGTTTCTTTACCACCAACCTCGACTTGCTCTGTATCGCCGATACTGACGGTTTCTTCCGCCGCCTGAACCGTGAGTGGGAAAACACACTCGGCTATTCACTTGCCGACCTGGAAGGCAAGCGCTTTATAGACTTTGTTCACCCTGACGATGTAGAAGCCACTTCAGATGCTCTTTCTCAACTGAGTACCCAGAGTCCGCTGCTGAACTTTGAAAACCGTTATCGCCGCAAAGATGGTTCCTATCGCTGGATTGAATGGCGCGCCATCCCTAACGGGCGGCTTATTTATGCCGCCGCCCGCGATGTCACCGAACGTAAGACGATGGAAGAAACCCTGCGCTATAGCCATGCCCGTCAGAAGGCCCTGTTTGAAAATGCGCGCGATGCCATTCTGATTGCCGACCCTGAAACCGGATTCATTCTCGATGCCAACCTGCAAGCCGAAACGCTTTTCGGTTTTCCCCGTCAGGCCCTGATTGGCAAGCACCAGACCGAACTGCACCCGCCTGCAAACGAGGCCCAATCTTCCAGCAACTTTCATCAGCATACCAGCGGCATGGATAGGCTCTTTGAAGATGAAATTGTCACCGCCGATGGTAAGTTCATCCCGGTCGAAATTAACGCCAGCCTGATTTCGCTCCCCAATGGCAAGAAAGTTTTACAAGGCATTTTTCGTGATATTACAGAACGCAAAGCCAATGAGCGCAAACTCAAAGACGTAAACCAGCAATTGCGTGCGCAAATGGCTGAAATTAAGAAACTTCAGGCCGAACTGCGTCAACAAGCCCTGCACGACCCGCTTACTAACTTTTATAACCGGCACTTTATGCAAGAAAGCCTGCAAATGGAAATAAACCGCGCCCGCCGCAAGAAGCAGGTTTTCAGCGTGGTCATCATAGACCTGGACAATCTGAAAGACATCAACGACCAGCACGGTCACATCCACGGCGGCGACCAGGCCCTGCGCGCCCTGGCGAATGCGCTTCAAAAGCTATGCCGAAGCGGTGATACCGTCTGCCGCTACGGGGGCGATGAATTTGTCGTGGTTCTCTACGATACACCGGTCTCAACGGCCGTGCAGAGAGTCAATGAATGGATTAAGAAAATTCAAAACATCAAACTGAAATCTGAAGTTGGGGAGTTTCGCGTATCGTTCTCTGCCGGTCTGGCGGAATATCGCCCTGACGACAATAGCGAAAGCATTCTCATCCGGGCTGACCGCGCCCTTTACCAGGCCAAGCAAAAAGGCAAAAACCGGGTTGAATGTTATCTGGATGACCATAATTGATTTGTGCTCACTATCATACCGGCTGATATTTGTCTAAAGCAGGAGCATTGTGGAACAAACCATTTTTATCACGGGCGGCGATCGCGGTCTGGGGCTGGGCTTGTGCGCCGAACTGCTTAAGTTGGGCTGGCGCGTTTTTGCTGGTCAATACCTGCCAGATTGGCCAGAATTGCCTGCTTTGCAGAAGAAGTATCCTGACCGGCTCGAAATTGTGCCGCTCGATGTCTCGTCGATGCAATCCATCAAGGATGCCGCCGCTCTGGTCGAAGCCAGGGCAGGTTCGCTGGATGTCCTGATTAACAACGCCGGCGTGCAATCGGAAACAATTTACGCAGGTATTCGCGCCCCTCAAGATTATGCTGAGATGCACCGATTGTACGATGTCAATGCTCTCGGCCCGCTGCGGGTGGTACAGGTCTTTCTGCCTCTGATGGATGCGGGCCAGCGCAAGCGCCTGTGTTTTATTTCATCTGAAGCGGGCAGCATTGGCGCTTCGACCCGCACCAGCTGGTTTGGCTATTGCATGTCAAAAGCCGCCCTGAACATGGCAGGCAAAATCCTGTTTAATGATTTGCGTCCCACCGGGTACACTTTTCGAGTTTATCATCCCGGTTGGATACGTTCATACATGCACGGCCAAAAAGCCACCGAGGCCGATTTTGAGCCAGAAGAAGCCGCCGCGCTGGCTTTGCCTGTTCTGCTAGGCGCTAACGCAGACGAAGACCGGCTGGCCCTGCTTGATTATCGCGGCAGTGAATGGCCCTGGTAAATCTGGATGTTCGGCTCCACATGACAGGCTCTTAACGTCAGGCGACTTCCAGACGGGCAGGCAATTAGAGCGGGCCAATCAATCCACATTTTCAAAACATTAAGATAGTTTGAACCTGTGCGCTTTGAGCAGGGCGGTCATTTGCGTTTGATGGCGGTCTTGCCTCATGCCTGGTTAAAAGCGCCATGGTAAAAATTCATTCGGCCAATCGATTGGCGTTTGGGGCGCTTGACCGCGCAAACAAATTGACATTCCCGCATCCCAAAAACTGCGATAACATAGAGAAACCCTGTCTTCACGCCGCAAGAGACAGGAACGAGGAGAAAACACCTATGAAACGCCCAAATCTTTTGCGCTGGATGGCGCTGCTCATCCTGGTTTTCGCTTTCCCGAGCCTGGCTTGCCAGTTTTCCTTGATTGATTGGTCGCTTTTTGACCCGGCCACCCCTGTACCAGGCAGCGGCCCAACGGCTACGCCAACGCCACTGGTCGAGGTCACTTTTCGGGTGACTTTACCCTTGCCCTTGGGCGCTGGCGAAAAACTCTACCTGGCCATATTGGATGAAGTCACAGGCCTGGCTTTTAACCCCTTGCTCTATGAAATGCAGCCCGCAGACGCGCAGACCTATACGTTCAAACTGCCTGTTCCGCTTGGCTCAGTTCTTAAGTACCGCTATCTGCGTCAGGGCAGTGTCATTTTTCAAGAAGATACCACCTTTGGAAAACTGGTGCGCTATCGGCTCTATCACGCCGCCGGGCCTGGCGAAGTCAGTGACTTGCTGGCTTCATGGAGCGACCAGCCCTACAACGGCCCGCGCGGTCGCATCCGTGGCACGGTTACCAATGCCTCTAACGGACAGCCCCTGCCGAACATCCTGGTTAGCGCCGGTGGTGTCTCAACCCTGACCGATTCACTTGGCCAATACGTTCTCGAGGGTTTGCCGCCAGGCACCCATCTGCTCGGCGCCCATGCTCTCGATGGCACTTACCGGCCTTTCCAGCAGGGCGCTGCGGTCGGTGCGGATGCCACCACCCCGGCATCCATCTCATTACAGCCTGCCAAGCTGGTCATGGTGACCTTTAACCTGACCACCCCCTCTGATACCGTGGTCGGTGCGCCGGTGCGCCTGGCGGGCAGTTTGTTTCAGTTGGGCAACACCTTTGGTGAACTGGGCGGCGGGGTCAGCACAGCCGCCTCGCGCATGCCCACCCTTGCGCCAGCCGCTCAGCAGGGGCGTTACAGCCTCAGCCTGCGCCTGCCCGCCGGGGCCGACATCCGTTATAAATACACCCTCGGCGATGGTTTTTGGAACGCTGAACACGCCTCCGATGGCAAGTTTGTCTTGCGTCAGTTAATTGTTCCCGAAAACGACACTGTGGTTAACGATACCGTTATCACCTGGCAGGCTGGCCCATCGGCCCCCATTTCTTTCAACGTTACTGTTCCTGCCAATACACCCGTCGGCGACACTGTTTCCATTCAGTTCAACCCCTATGGTTGGACCGAACCCATCCCGATGTGGCCGCTGGGCAACAATCGTTGGGTTTACCGGCTTTACAGCCCGCTCAACATGCTCGGTAGTTTTGGCTATCGCTATTGCCGCAATGACCAGTGTGGGGCTGCCGATGACATCGAGACCTCCGACCCCAGCCTGAGTCGGCGGGTATCGACCAGCCTGACGCCCGAGAGCCGGCAGGACACGGTTCGCGGCTGGCATTGGCTGCCCGAAGCCAGCCCTGCCACGGTCGTTGCTGTCCCAATTCGGGCGCGGACGGCTGGTTTTTGGGCCGGGGTCGAGTTTTATCCGGGATACCAGCCCTCCTGGCAGGCTTTATATCCATCGGCCTTCATCAATGTTCAGGGTTTGGGCGCAAACTTACAGGTTTTGACCCCCACCTGGACTGCCGAATACAGCGACCCGCTGATTTTTGCTCCCACACCAGGCCAGGACCCGCTCTGGCAGGATGGATTGCAGACCATTCAACTGGCCCGGGCCGTTAACCTGGGTGTTGCGCTCTACCCGGCACCTCGCTTGCTGCCCAGTGGGCCTGATTTCTGGCTAAAGGCCTCTCGCACCCCTGGCTGGTGGGAGGATTGGTTTGCGCGTTATCGTGCCTTTGCGCTTTACCATGCCGATATGGCCGCCCAGGGTGGCGCCCAGGCTCTCATTTTGGGCGGTGAGACGATAGCCCCGGCCCTGCCGGGCGGCCTGCTCCTCAATGGCAACCCCTCCGGTGTCCCCGCCGATGCCGAGGCCCGCTGGCGCAGTCTGGCGGCTGAAGTGCGCTCGCGCTTCAAGGGCCAGTTGCTCTGGGCGCATCCGTATCGCGGATTAATGACCGCCCCGCCTGCGTTCATTGACCAGTTCGATGCCGTTTATCTGCTCTGGTCGGCTCCGCTGGCGGGCAACGGCCAGGATGTTGGCGCCATGCGCGCCGAAGCTGCCCGCCGCCTGGATGAAGAAATCCTGCCGGTCTTGAGCCGCATCAACAAACCAGTCATTCTCGCGCTCGACTATCCCTCGGCTCGCGGCGCATCTCTGGGCTGTATCCCCTCCGGCGGCGGCTGTCTTGACCCGGCGGCCCTGGCGCCGATTTACCCTGACAACACCACCGTCGTGCTCGACCTGCAAGGCCAGGCCGACCTGTACCAGGCCATGCTGCTGGCAGTCGAGGAACGCGCCTGGGTAGGCGGGTTTATCTCACGCGGCTATTATCCGCCGGTTTCTTTAATGGATAAGTCCAGTTCGGTGCGCAGCAAGCCCGCTGCTGATTTGCTCTGGTACTGGTTTCCGCGCTTTTTGGGCAGGTGAGCATGAAAAATCCGCCTGCTAACAAATTAAGTGCCTGGATTTTGGCCGCCCGTCCGCGCACCTTGCCTGCGGCGGCGGCGCCAGTGCTGATTGGCACCGGCCTGGCTTTGCGCGAAGGGCAGTTCGACGCCCTCAATGCCGCCGCGGCTTTTTTTGTTGCCCTGCTTTTGCAAATTGGCGCCAACCTGGCCAATGACCTGTTTGATTACGAGCGCGGCAGCGATACCCCCGACCGCCTGGGCCCGGCCCGCGCTACGGCCCAGGGCTGGTTGACGCCCGGCGAAATGCGCCTGGGCATTGGCCTGGTCCTGGGTCTGGCGGCCCTGTTGGGCCTGGTTTTGTATCTCGATAAGGGTTGGCCCGTACTGGCCATTGGGCTGACGGCGATTCTGGCGGCGCTGGCTTACACCGGCGGCCCCTTTCCGTATGGTTACCATGCCCTCGGCGACGCTTTTGTTTTTATTTTCTTTGGCCCTGCCGCTGTTGTTGGGACGTATTTTGTCCAGGCCGGGCAGACTTCACCTGCTGCCTGGCTGGCTTCTGTACCAATCGGGTTGCTTATCGTTAATATCCTGGTGGTGAACAACCTGCGCGATATTCCTACCGATACTGCGGCCAATAAGCGCACGCTGGCTGTCTTGTTTGGGCCGCGAGCCATGCACGTGCAGTACCTGGTCTGCCTGGCAGGCGCCTACCTGATGCCGCTGATTATGGCAATGGCGGGTTTTCTCTCGTATTGGGTGCTGGTGACCTGGATTAGCCTGCCCCAGGCCTGGTCGTTGTATCGCTTGCTTACAAAAGCGCAGGGCGCAACCCTGAACATCGTCCTGGCTTATACCGCGCAACTCTCCCTGGTCTATGCCGCCCTGTTTGTGGCCGGGAGCGTTTTTCGCTGAGAACAATCAGGCAGGTTTGGTCGGGCTGAAACTTTCAGGCCCGTGCT
>CAZNCT010000089.1:7912-11846 GCA_964571615.1 uncultured Anaerolinea sp.
AGGTAGGTTGCCAGAAAACCCGTTGCCAGGACAAGGTAGGCTGTCATGTAGGTTGTATCGGCAAACAGGCTGACCCAGTCGCCGCTTTCAGTCGAGGTCGCATACATGCCGGTTGCTTCCAGCCAGGCGTAAATTGAATCCGACAGGCCAAGCACAAACAGTCCTATCCAGGGCCGCGACATCAACCCGCCCCGGAAAGCGATGAAGATGCGTACGGCGGCAATTCCCGCGCTGATGTCGGCCACCGCATAGAAGTATTCCAGGTAATTGCCAAAGCCCAGCAGGCTGGTGGTCAAAAGCACAATCAGATAAGTCAAGACAAAGACCCCAGCCCAGCCAGCCCCAATCTTCCACCAGGCAATTTCACGTTGGGTGACCAGTTCGTATTGTTTGCGTAACCCAATCGTCAGGAAGACAAACCCCGCCAACCAGAAAGCATCCGCAATAGACGGGATGGGCACATCGCCCGTAAAAATCACATAACCAATCCAGATAAATTCGGCAATTGTCCACAGCCAGATGAAAACCGTCAGGTGCAGCCAGACCTGGCGCGGTTTGTCGTTGGGGCCAAAACTGGTAAAAATCAGCGTCCCAAAGATTGCGCTTGAGAGCGGCGCGGCCAGGCTAATCAGGTTGACAATCAGGGTATTTTGTTCATCGGGCAGATTCGAGAACTGGTAAAAGTAAATATAAAGCCCAACCAGCGCGACGGCCAGGGCAACGAATGCGAGCAAGAGGAAGCGTGGATGTTTAATGGTCATGGGCTATCGGGTCTGGTAATTCAGAATGTTATCCATCTGGAGGGTTGTTCTCAGGGTAGGGGATAAAGCGTTGACAGCGCCGAACAGGGTTTCTTCAAACAAGCGTTCTCCGACCACTGCTGAAATGTGCCGCTGTCCGGCCAGCAGTAACGAACGGTAGGCAATGCGCATATCTCCCAGAGAAGAGAAGAAGTGGTTATCTTCCAGGGCGCGCCCGGCAAATGAAATTTTCCAGCCTTGCATTCGTGAGACCGAGTTCAACTGCTCTTCCAGGCGTGAAACCATGCTGGCGCCTACCAGGTCATCGTAACGCTGAAAGATTTTTTCGTACAAAAAATCTAACCCCATCATCAGGTAATTTTCGCGCCAGGCTTTGCTTTCCATATTCCCGGCATAGGTGGTCAGGGTGCATTCTGGCTCTCCCCAACGGAAGAAGTTGGGCACGGTGGTCGGCTGGCCCGGTGACCAGAACATCAACTGCCGTGATGTCAGGCCATTGCCCGGCACAAGCACAAACCCATCGGCATTCGGCCAATGGAAGTGGGCCAGCAGTGGTTCGGCAGACTTTTCCAGTCCCCTGACGGTATCTACCACGTTGGGGGTCGAGACAGTCAGGGTTTCGTTTATTACCCGGGTTTGCTCAAAAAGACCCTGAAGCGGGCGCAGAAAACGGGCCGGGAACTGATAGGCTTGCAGGTCGGCATCAACTTTTGGCAGAATAGCATTGCGGGAGATTGGCTCGTGGCGGACGTATCCATGTGCCAGGTGCTGGTACAACCGGATGATTTGCCCCTCGGCGTATAACAAAATGACAAAATCTTCTTTGCTCTGCGGCAGCGAAAGACGCACCAGGCCGGTTAACAAATCCTGCTGATAAACAGAGAGCAGGGCCTGTAACTGTCCGGGTGAAACACGGCGCGGGGCTTCGGCAGAGGCGTTGAATGCAATCATCAAGAAAAATTCATGAAAAAAAGTTTTTTCAACTATATCACAATTGGCCCTTGACAAGAATAGAAATTTTGTTCTATAATCTTGCCAACTAGAACATTTTTTCTATTTGCAAGGAGGTCATGCGATGATGAACAATACTGTACGGCCCCGTTCCCTGAATCTCAGCCTGAATCGAGCCTGGAACGGGTTCGTTGGCCAGCGCGGCAAGGCTTTTGGCCTGATGATTTTTGGCGCGCTGATTGCCTTCGAAATTTTTAACTTCAGTACCACCGAGTTTGCCCTGCATGATGTCCTCGGCGACCTGAGCTTTGCCGGTCTCAAATGGGCAACCATTTTATCCATCGCTTTCTGTGGCATTGATTTTGCTGGGATTGCGCGCATCTTCACCCCCGAACAGGGCGCTGATGAACCTGCCGAGGTCTGGTACCTGTTTGGGGCCTGGCTTTTGGCGGCGGCCATGAACGCGGCACTGACCTGGTGGGGTGTTTCGGTGGCCATTTCCACCCATTCCAGCCAGGGCGCCGCCGTGGTTGGCAGTGAAACTGTCCGCACGGTTGTGCCGGTGTTTGTGGCGGTGATGGTTTGGGTCATTCGGATTCTGATTATCGGCACATTTTCGATTGCGGGCGACCGGCTGTTTTCAATGGCCGATACACGCCAGCGCCGTCCGGTGACCCAGCAACAGCCTGCTTCGCGCGAGAGCGCTTATCGCCCAACGCTTAACAATGCCGCGCCCCGTCCGCTTACCAATACCGGTCGCCCGGTGATTACGACCGCTGCCAGCATGCGCGCGGCGCCGCCTCCGCCTCGTCCGGTTGTGCGCCCTGAGACTGCTTATGCCGCTCGTAGTGAACCAACCTATCAGGCGGCGCGTGTCGAGCCGACTTACCATAACCTGGCAAATGTCCCTGACCCTTACGAAGACCGCTAAAAATTTGTCCTTCATTCTCTCCTTACGGAGCGGACCTGTGAATTTTTTTGTGCCATGACCTCTAAGCGCTCTGTCCCTTTTTCTCAGACTCGCAGACAGGCAGCCCGGCATTCCAGCGGTTGCCTGTCCCCTTTTCTCATCCCTCCTCTGTCGGCGTTGATGGTTGGCCTCCTGCTGGCAACGCTGGCAGGAGGCCTTTCTGTTCCTGCCGAAGCCTCTACGGATACATCTCTCCCGGTTTTGCAAGATACCGCTTCACAAGCGGGAACGATTGCGGCCCTGTTTACCCCTGAAGTGCAATACTGGGCGGCGAATCTCATCCGTTGGGCCAGCGAACACGGCCTTGACCCCAACCTGGCGGCAACCGTGATGCAGATTGAATCATGCGGACATCCTGATATTCGCTCCAGCGCCGGGGCAACTGGTCTGTTTCAGGTTATGCCTTTTCACTTCAAGCCTGGCGAGAATATGACCAGCCCCGATACCAATGCGTTGCGTGGTCTTGACTATTTGCGCCGTTCGCTTGAACGCGCGGGTGGAAGTCCGCGCCTGGCCCTGGCGGGCTACAATGGCGGAATTGGCGTCATCGGGCGCCAGGAGTCGCTCTGGCCTGCTGAGACAATCCGCTATGCCTACTGGGGCGATGGAATCTATGCCGATGCCAGCCAGGGGCGCTCAGAGAGCACCCGCCTGGAGGAGTGGCTTAGGGCTGGCGGCGCCAGTTTGTGCGCTAAGGCCCGCCAGCGGCTTGGGTTAAACCCATAAAAAAATGCCCCCGGCCAAACCGGGGGCATGCAGTTGTTTCAGGGCGCTTTAGGGGACGACCGCGCCCGCTTCCTGGGTCAGGTAATAGGTATCGGTCTGCAGCAGGCTCGGGTCGTTGGCAGCCTGGGCGGCTTTCATTTGCGCCTGGCGGGCCAGGTTGGTCGATTCGGCCAGCACTTTCAGAACGTACTGCGGGTTGTGGAAGCCCATTGAGTTTTCAGCCGAGACAAAATCCCAGTAGAACTGCGCCTGGCGGTGCAATTCGCGGGCTTCAGCCAGCAGCGTGGGGTCACTGGCGCTGTTGGCGGTTGCGGCCTTGATGGCGTTGATGGCGTCAATAATCGCGTCTTCGGTGGCAATCTTGGTCTTGTAAACCTGATCTTGAATGATGGCCACACGGTTGGTCACATAGGCTACGTCGTTGTGGCACTGTCCGCAGGCGCGTTCGGGCTGCAATAATGGGCTGCGGATGTTGTGGTCGCTGTACTTGGCCGCGCCATCGCGGACATAAGGCATGTGGCAATCG
>CAZNCT010000089.1:11856-12177 GCA_964571615.1 uncultured Anaerolinea sp.
CACCCCGGCATTGTAATGGGTTGAGCCAGCCGTGAACATTTCATACTCGGGGTGCTGGGCCTTGAGCATCGGGGTCAGGGCTTCGGGGTATTCCCAATCTTTGAAGCCGATTTCGGTGTAGTACTCATACATCTCTTCGACTTTGGTGCCATTCTGCCAGGGGAAGGTCAGGTATTTTTCTGGCCCTTTGAAATAGTATTCAACATGGCAATTGGCGCAAACGACGGTGCGCATTTCCTGGCGGCTGAAGGTGCGCCAATCTTTGCCCTGGGCTTCGAGAGCCTCCTCGAGGGCCGGGTTGGTGACAATCAGGCGCATGGT
>CAZNCT010000089.1:12202-16029 GCA_964571615.1 uncultured Anaerolinea sp.
GCGCAGCCGATGGTGTTGTTAATGTGCGGGGCCAGTTCTGAAAACTTCATCTTGTCATATTCGGCCATGCCCATTTCGGCCCACAGACGCGGGTTATCGGCAGATTTACACGAGTAGCAGGTGCCAGGCGTGGTTTCGCCGATGCGTTTGGTTTCGTTGACATCCTTTAAGGCCCACTCGTGCCCGCGGTCATCATTGTAGTCTTTGCTGAAAGGCATTCCGTGGAACAGGATCACCTGGCGCGGGTCTTTTTCCAGGTGCGAAAAACCGCTTGAGCCGTTGTAGGTGGTATCAATGGCGTTGCTGCGCGTTTTCAAGAACGAAGAGTACTGATTGGGGAAATTGCGCCCCCATAACTCAGAAACCGGCTCCATCGGCGCAATCTGATAAATGGTCTGAATTGCGCGTGATTCGACCGGGCGATTTTGCATATAGACCAGCGTGCCAACCAGGGCCGCGGCCAGCAGCACAATCACACCGACCAGGGAAATCAGGGCATATTTGTTCATTACGACATTCTCCTAAAAGGTTATTTGGAAGGATACAATTCAGAATCTTGCAGCGGGGCGATGCTGGCGCCGCGTGGGCCATGCGCCGTGTTGCGATGACATTCCCAGCACATGCGGTCGTTTGCCATGGGCCCCATCACAACCGCATCGATGGTTTTCTCGTGACAGCGTTCGCAGTTGTGCTGGATAATTTCGCGGGTTTCTGGCTTGGCGCGGATGGCATCTGGAATTTGCCCGGTGCTGAACATATAAACATCGTGCATGCCGGTTTGGCCTTTCACCACCCAATAGTTGACCAGATTGTCATGCGGCAGGTGACAATCTACGCATTTGACCTCCCGCCCATGCGGGGCGTGCAGCCAGTTTTCGTAGGCAGCGTCCATCACATGACAGTTGGCGCAAGTTTCTGGGTTGCTGCCCATAAAAGAAACCGCGCCGCTTACATATACAAACGTTCCCAGGCCCATCACTGCCGCAACAGCGGCTACGACAAATAAAAATCTTTGCATCGCTCACCTGAATCTTTGCTGAAATTAATCTGACCTTAATATACAACAGGCTATAAAAAAGTTTTGTGATGTAAGTCACAAAACTTTAATTTGATATTAAGGTAAAAATACTCCAGTTTTCGGGCCGTTTCAAGTGACAAATGTCATCTCTTCTTAATCGGCAGGGCAGATGGGCATTTTCATCTATTACCGAGATGGCGCGCAAAAAAAGACGGCGACCTCTGTTGGTCGCCGTCTTGCTTCAGAACGATGTTCAGCGTTCAATTTTGAAGGCCATATCCAGCCTGAAATCGGGCAGGCGCACCGGGCAAGGCTGGCTTGCCTGGCAGGTGACTTTGATTGGCTCGAGGAAGGTTCCCTGCCAGGTGTCGTAGGGGGTCACGGTGTAGTCGCCGCTCAGCAGGCCGCGCAGTTCAACCTGCACCCCGCTCCGAATGACCTCGCTGGCGCGTAAGGCTGCGATGGAATGACCTTGCAGGCTGAAATCTTGCACCCAGAACAGGCCGCCTTCGGCCCCGGCGACGCCCCAGCCGCGCACGTTCTCATCACCGACGGTGACTTCGAGACGTTCCGGGTTGAGCCGCACCAGGGGAATGTCCTCCACAAAGCGGATAAAGCGGGCCATATCGGCCTTCATCTCGGGGGTGGGGCGTCCCCATGAGCCGCCGCTGTTCCACTCGGCCGGGGTCATGGCTGCGCCCGAGGCCAGCGCCGACCAGAGCGCATTGTGAAACAACTCGGGATATTCTGCCGTGCCTTGCACGCCAAACTCGCCGACCCAGTTGGGTTTGGCCTGTGCGTCCCACATCGAATGAGTCCACGAGGAGAGCACTTCGGCGGCCTGCACCGCCCCGCCACGAAATTCATACAGGTGCACCTGGGGCATATCGGTCGCCTTGTAGCCTGCGGCCCAATCGACATCGCCCGACATGCTGGCGGTTGTTGGGTGGCGGTAGGGGTCGTTGCTGACAAAATAATTGTTGACTTTTTCGTGCCAGGCGTCGGTTTGAGCATAGGCTTCGGTTCCGTTAATTTCGGAGACAATCTGCCACAGGCCAATGGCGCGGCTATAGCCCCAGCGCGCGATGATGTAACGGTAGAAATTCTCCTGCCAGGCCCAGGCTTCGGCATCGGTGAAAAACTCCGGCAGGCTGACGAGTTTGTTGAAGCCGTTATTGTTGGCCCAGTTGCCCCGCCCCCAGGGGTGATTATCTCCGCGCAGTTGCGGGTGGTCCCAAACGGTAAACACCAGGTAGATATTCTTCTTCTCGGCATCGCGTACGATGGCATCGATGGTGCTCATGTTGGAAGCCGAGTAACTGCTGTAACTGCTGTTGATGGGCGACATGCTATACAACGGCCACCAGACCACAAAATTCTCGCCTGCTTCGACCATGTTGTTGAACAGGCCGACTCCGTTGTCGATACTGAAGCCGTCAATCAAGATGTTGAGCGCTTCGCAGTAGCCATAGCCGTAAAACGGCGTGCCATCGTGATGCGCCAGGTAGCGCGGACTGTACGCCGGGTTTACCTGGCTGCCCACTTGCAGCCAGCCTTTCAGGGCCGATTGGCTGACCGTAAAACGACCTTCAGCGTTTTCAGAAGCCCCGCGCGCGTCACGCACAATCAGCGTGTACGTCCATGTGCCGACCTGCGAGGGGGTGAAGCGCATTTTCCAGGCGTTTTGGCCATCCCAAAACCCGGGGACGTTCATCTGCGTGCCGTCTGGCCCGCTGAAAACCCCATCCAGGCGCACCTGGCGGGCGTCATACGGATTGTCGTACTGCGCCTCGAGCGTGACGGTCATCTCAAGCGACTCGTAGCGCGGCACTTCCTGCCGGTCAAGTGCAATTTGAAGGATTTTTGGCCGGTTGGCGGGCGGCTCGGCAGTTGGGGGGCTAACAGGCTCTTGGGGGGCGCAGGCCGGGAAAGCCAGCGCAAAAACAGAGAAGATAACAAAAATCGTTGGCAAGCGCTTCATGGCAGAGTTCTCCTTTACTATATTTTACTAAAATTTAGCAATTTCCCCAAGCCAACCAAAAAGGGCCAGAACGGCTCCGGCCCTTTTCATTTACCTTCTTTTTAAATTTTTGCTTTACATCATGGTGCTGACAATCGCCAGCAGCACCCCGCCCGCGATGACCGAGCCAAGTTGCCCGGCGGTGTTTGCGCCCATGGCGTGCATCAGGATGAAGTTATCGAAATCTTCCTCCTGGGCCATTTTGGCCGAGAGCCGCCCTGCCATTGGGAAGGCGCTGATGCCGCAGGCCCCAATCAGCGGGTTGATTTTGCCGCCAGACAAGAACGACATCAGTTTGCCGAACAAAAGCCCGGCAACCGTATCCATCACAAAGGCCAGCAAACCCAGGCCCAGCACCAGCAGAGTCCGTAGCTGCCATTCGCCCGTTGCCGGGTCGTAGATGAACTTATCGGCGGTCATGGTTGCGCCAATCGCCAGTCCCAGGAACAAGGTGGCAATGTTGATGATTTCGTTCTGGGCGGCTTTGTTTAGCCGTTCGACCACGCCCGACTCCTTGAGCAGGTTGCCGAGCATCAGGGTCGCCATTAGCGGGGCCGCGCCGGGTGCAATCAGGCTGACAATTACCGTCACCACCACCGGAAAGACAATCACGGTCGTCTGCGAGACCGGGCGCGGGGCGTACTCCATTCGAATCAGGCGCTCTTTGCGGCTGGTCATCAGGCGCATAATGGGCGGCTGAATGATTGGAATCAGGCTCATGTACGAGTACGCCGCCACCGCAATTGGCCCGAGCAGTTCCGGGGCCAGTTTGGATGTCACGAAAATGGC
>CAZNCT010000090.1:0-10772 GCA_964571615.1 uncultured Anaerolinea sp.
ATCGGGGTGATTACCTATCTGCTTTTCTGGCGTGTCGATAACGAGCCGGGCTATCGCGGCGACCCGCTCGTGTTTGCCCTGGCCTTAGGCCTGTGCGGGCTGGTTTTTTTGCTGTTTTTGGGCGGAAATGTTGGGTTGCTGGTCAATCGGGCCCAAAAAGCGGCGCTCGTGGCCTGGTTTTTGGTAGGCCTGGTCGCCGCTTTGGCTTGTGCAATTTCGCCTTTGGTCCTGATGTTGATGGTTTAGGCTTCCAGGGCCGTTTTGATGCGCCCGGCCATCTCAAGGTGGGCGGCGCGGGCCTGGTTGAAGGCGTAATTAAAGAGCAGGCTGGGGGCTTGCAGGCTGATTTTGACGTGAATATGCACCTGGCCGTCTTGGGCGGTTAGCGTGGTGTGGTTGGTGACGGTGGTGCTGGGGGATTGGTAGGCTTTGGTCAAAATCTCGCTTTCGCTAACGCGCAGAATATCGGCCTGGTAGCGAATTTTGAAAGCAAATGGCCCCCACTTAAGCTGGTCGGTGATGAAGTAGCGGCGCAAAACACCCGCTGGGGCTTCAACCTGTTCTACTTTGATAATCAGGGGGTGCAGTTCGCTGTGCTGGCTGAACTCGGAAAGCAGCCGGACGGCTTTTTCTGGTTCGCAGCGAGCCGTGATGTCATAGGTAAAGGAATCTTGTTTCATGGCGGTTATTTCCCTGCAAGTGCAGCCAGGGGCAGCGCACTATGCCGCCCCTGGCTGTTGGTTTACAGCACTTTTTTGACTTCCAGCAGACCAGGGCGTTCCTGGTTGGCTTTTTCGATCGCGTCAGCAGAACCCAAGACCACGACTTCGCCTTGTTGGGCCAGCGCCGACAGGGTTTCGGCAAACTGTTTGAAATCGGCGGCGGTGGTGCCCAGCACCTCGTCACGAATTTGCTGGCGGGCCTGGTCGTTGAGACCAGTCAGGTGGCGCACCATGCTGACCCAGCCTTTGGCGTCGGGCAGCAGGTAGGCATCCAACTCGCCGATGGTGCCGATGATGGTCTTGGTCAGTTCCGAGTCGCTCAAATCCAGTTCGCGCAAGAAATTGACGCTGTTGTCGTAGTTTTCAAGGGTCGGCAAGATGTTCGGGTCGCGGTACGACAGGAAGTTGAAGATGCCAGAGTTCATGTCGAAGGTGCTGAAGCCGCCATAGGCCCCGCCCTGCACGCGGACTTTTTCCCACAGCCAGGTGGTGCCGAGATAATTGCGGATGACGTGCGCCGAGCCGTGCGGTTGGTAGCCCATCTGGTAGAGATTGGCGCCCTTGCCGACGTAGTTGACCTGGGCTGGGATGGTGAGTCCCTCGTTCGCCAGTTTTCCAGTTGGCCGGTTTGCCGGTTCACTGGTGGAACTGGATGATGGATGAACCGGCAAATTGTTCAAGAGATTTTCCAGCCCGGGCGCAATCGTCCGATAGGAATTGGCGTCGGTGGTGACGTTGACCACCATCCCGCCGCGGTGGATGAGCAGGCGGCGGGTTTCCTCCAGTTTGGCCAGCACCGCGTCCCAGTCTTTTTCAATCTCTTCGGCCAGGCGGCGCAGGAAGAACAGGTTTTCGAGACCGCCAATTTGTTCGGCGACCCAATCGGCCTCGCTGAAGCGGGCGCGCAGGCGGTTATTGACCACGCGATGCCCGCCCGGGATGAGACCCGCCTCGGCCCCGGCTTTTTCTTCAAGCACAATTTGCCTGAAACGGTCGCGGTTGTCGAGTTGGGCGCTCAGGAGCACATCGCGCAAAATATCCAGCAACTCCGCAGATTTTTCAGCCGTGGCTTTGCCGCGCAGGAAGAAGTACAGCGCCGCGTTGGGACTGCGGTACGCGCTCGAAGTCAGCGTTTCGGCCCGAACCCCGCCAGTGCTTTTGCCAATTCGCTGGGTCAGCGCCACAAAATCCTGGCTTGTTGTGCCCATTTGCAGCAGGGCGCGTCCCATCAGGCCCACAAAAGGCAGCAGGTCGGGGGCGCTCACCAGGGGGCGCAGGTCAAAACCCAGGTCAAGGTACAGAATGCCGTTGGTCGGCAGGTCATGAAAGATGGTTTTTGCGCCCTGTGTCTCACTGATTTCAATCGGGATGGTCTTGATGCGCGGGTCAAGGTCGGAGCGTTTCAGCGATGGGATGGTCGCCAGCGCTTCAGGCGTATCGGGGGTTTCCTGGCGCTTTTTCAGGGCGGCCACTTCGGCAATCAGTTTTTCAAGGTCTGCCGGGGTCATGGCGGCTTTGGCTCGCGCCAGGCGTTCGGTTTCAATCGCTTCTTTGCGCTTGCCTTCTTCGGGGTCGGGCAGCAGGCGCAGGCTGACACGGTGCGGGTTGTCAATCAGGTATTGCTTAATCAGACTCTCAAAATATCCTTTCGGTTGGCTTTTGACGGCCTCGAGCGGGGCTTCGAAGGCCAGCCCCAGCATCGGGTCGGCGCCGTACAGCCAGGGCACCAGGGCATTCAACATCAAAAACAATCCGCGTGGAAAACGCCCGGTGTTTTGTTCGCGCAGGCGGAATTCGATGGTGTTGAGGGAGGCCGCCACCGTTTCGGGGTCGAGTCCTTTTTCGGCCAGTTCCGCCAACGTAGCGTGGATGACGTTCTCCGCCTTATCCAGGTTGGCCGTTTCGACGCCTTTCAGCCCGGCGTTGAAGTAGCCCTGGCGCAATTCCTCCTGGTAGCCGCCGATGACATCTTCGCCCAGGCCGCTATCGAGCAGGGCTTTTTTGAGCGGTGAAGCCGGGGTCGCCAGCAGAATGTGTCCCAAAATGGACAGGGAGAGCGTGGTCTGCGGGTCGGTCGATTCGGGCATCAGCCAGTTGACAGTCAGATGGGCTTTTGCCTCGGGCGAATCGCCGCTGTCATAAACCCGGACCACCTGCCGGGGAGCTGTCCACTGCGGCTGGAGCGGAAGCGCCGATTGCACCTCCACCCGCTCGAAGGCTTCCAGCCAGGCATCAAGCAGGCGCAGGCGTTCTTCTTCGGGGTCGTCGCCGTAAAAGTAGATGTAAGCGTTCGAGGGGTGATAGTAGGTTTCGTGAAAGCGTTTGAACTCCGCATAGGTCAGGTCGGGGATAACCGCCGGGTCGCCGCCGGAGTTCAGGCCGTAGGGCGTGTCGGGGTAGAGCGATTGCTGCGAGAGTTCGGCCAGCAGGTCATCGGGCGAGGAGAGCGCGCCCTTCATCTCATTGAAAACCACGCCCTTAAACGTCAGCGGGGCCTTGGGGTCTTCCAACTCGTAATGCCAGCCTTCCTGCTGCAAGGTTTGTTCGGGGATAAGCGGGTAGAAGACCGCATCCAGATACACATCAATCAGGTTGTAAAAGTCTTTCAGGTTGGTGGTCGCCACCGGGTAGCAGGTTTTGTCGGGGTAGGTGAAGGCGTTCAGGAAGGTATTGAGCGAGCCTTTGATGAGCTCGACAAACGGCTCTTTGACCTGGTATTTGCGCGAACCACACAAGACAGAGTGCTCCATGATGTGCGCAATCCCGTTCGATGTCTGCGGCGGGGTACGGAAGGTAATTCCAAAGACTTTGTTTTCGTCGCTATTGACAACCGATAAAATTTGCGCGCCGGTCTTGTTGTGCCGGTAAAGTTTGGCAGTCGATGCAATTTCGGGAATTACGCGGGTTTGCAGGAGTGTGAAGGGCATGGGGTTTCCTTTCTTGATTTTTTAATGGTTTACCAGATTCCGGGCAGCAAGCGATATTTTACCCTCTGACTGTATGCCTGATAACCGGGCAGGTTTCGCAGCAGGTATCTATCTTCGTCATTGGTCTTGAAGATGTAAAGCAGAATGACCGCTGCGGACAGCATTAAGCACAACCCGGTGGAGAAGAGCAGGCCGGCGCCCAGAAAGGTGAGGCTGGCGCAGGTATAAATGGGATGGCGCACCAGCCCATAAGGCCCATGAGAAACAATCCAATTGGCCTGGGTTGCGGTATCAGGCCTCTGGCTGGGCTGGCCTGTGCCAGAAAGCGGCGTGCGCGTTTGGGCTGTCCAGGCTGCGCCCAGGAAATGGCGGCAGATGAACATGCCAGCAATGCCCATCAGCAGCAAGAGCAGACCGAGAGTTTCCAGCCAGTGCGGCAGCAGGCCCGGGATGGCCGTAATCGCCAGCCAGGGCGCAAAAGCCAGCATGACTGCGCTGAAAATCGTCAGTGCGGAAAGCAAGGGCGCGTCTAGCGCGGTGCGGCGCGTTTTCCAGGCATCATAAAGCCCGTGGGCAACCTCTAGACCGGCTTTCCAGTACAGCAAAAACCAGCCCAGGAAGGCGGCGGCCCCCAGCAAGCGTGGGAGTTCATTGGGGTCAGGCAAGGCAATCTCTCCAAAACGTGAATAGGGAAGTATAGTACAATTTTTTCATGACTGCTAAAAAAATTATCATTATCGTTTGCGCCGGGCTGGCGGGCCTGGCTGCGCTTTTTTTGAACCCGTTTCGTTATGAGTTCCCGGTTGGTTATGCAGGCATGTTTGCCAGTTTTGGCCGCCAGCTGGCTGAAGAGAATTTCCGCTTGCCGGTTTACGCGCTGGGCGAGGTGCCCTTTGTGTACCCGCCGCTCGGTTTTTATGGCATGGCGGTTTTTCTAAAACTGGGCATTTCAGATTGGCTTTATTTGCGCTTCATGCCAGCACTCTTTAGCCTGGCGGGGGCGGTTGCTTTCTTTTTGATTTACGATCATCTCTACCGCTCAAAAGTTTTTGCATCCATCGCTTTCCTGCTGCTGGCTTCTTCGCCTTATCTGAATGAAAGCAACGTTTGGGCGGCGGGCATTGTGCGCGGATTGGCCTTCGCGTTTTTTGCCCTGGCATTTTATGCCTTCTTGAAAATCAAACCCCAATCGGGCTGGCTGTTGCCAGTTGCGGCAGGCATTTTGGGCGGGCTGACGATTTTGAGCCACCCGGGCTATGCCTTTTTCCTGGCTCTGTGGATGGCTGTCTGGCTGCTGCTGCATCTGCAAATCTGGCGTCAGGCCGTCCTGGTCGTGCTGGCCGTTGTGCTGACAATTGCCCCCTGGCTGGCGGCGGTGCTTGGCAAGCATTCTTTCGATGTTTTTATTCATGCCCTCGGGTCGCATGGCGCATTGGGGATTTTTTCCATCTTGCAAGACCCGGCCAGCCTGGCCGCGCTGATTCAATTGGGCGTCAGTAAATTGTTTCAGATTCCGTTGCTGGGCTGGTTGTCACTGCTGGCCCTGGTCTATCATCTTTACCGCAGGCGCTTTGCGCTGCCGGTTTTGTTTGCTCTGACCCTGCTTTTTGGCCTCGAAAGCCGCCGTTTTATTGTGATTTTGGGCTGTCTGATGACCGCCGGGCTGCTGCAAGACTTTTACCAGGCATTTTCGGCGCGTCAATCCTGGCGCACGGCCCCTGCCCTGGCTGTCTTCGCGCTGGTGGTCCTGCTCTTTGGCGCGGGGTTGCAGCGTATTGCGGCGATGAAGCCTTCGCTGACCCCTGCTTACATCGAAGCGGCGGAATACCTGCGCGAACATTCTGCCCCGGGTGAGCAATACCTGATTTACGCCGATTACCAGGAAGCCGAATGGTTTCCCTATTTTGCTGAACGCACTCCCATTTTTGCTCATTGGGCGCACGAATGGCAGGGAAACCTGGGCGAACAGGCGGTCTTGCTTTACGACAACTTCGATTGCGGCCTGGCGGGTGACCTGGCCTGTGTGGAGGGGGTTATTCAGCGGGCGGGCAAACAACCGCAATACCTGGTGGTGATGAAGGTCAAGTATCGCCCCTTGCTCGATGCGCTCTCGGAAAGCCGCGCCTGGAAGCGTCTTTATAACAACCGCGAGTATCAGTTGTGGCAAAGGGTCGGGCCGTAAGCCGGGGGGAGTCTATTCATCCGGTCGGATGTAAAACCACTTCGAGCGTTCCACGCCCCATGAGCCGGGAATATTCCTGGCGCCCACCGATTCCAGGTAGGCCGGCAGATACGAGTCATTGCCCGGCCAGACGACCAGATCCCAGTCAATGTCTTCAATCTGCGGCAGCGGGTGAGTCAGGTTGAATTCAAACGCAACCGCAAAATCGTACAGGGCATACTGGTTGGGGCAAAGTTCGCCAATTTCGCGGTCAAAGGCTCGAATCCAGTTGTTGGCCAGCAAGAGACCGGCGCATTTGAGCGGGGTGCCAAACCCGTAAACGGTGACAACATCCTCCTTGGCAATCCCTTTTATTTGGGCGATGCTTGCGGCTGCGATGGAACGTGCCCGGGCGGCGTCTTTCTCGACAAAATCGCGCTGACGTTGGATGCGCATATCATTGAACATAAAAACCAGGGCGCTGGCAATCAGCCCGATATACACCACTCGTTTGAAGGCGCTCAGCCGCCAGGGGCTTCGTTCCAGCAATTGGATGAGCACCAGCAGCAAGACCGGCAAAACCGCTGCCAGTGCAAGCGTATAGCGAATGCGCGAGAAAAACTTGCTCAAAATCACCAGCAAGAGGCCTGCCTGCACCAGCAGGCCGATGAGCATGGCCCACTCTGCCGCCGAAAGTGTCAGGTGGCCCTGGCGCGCCAGCCAGAACGCGGCCCCAGCGCCGAGCACGGCCAAACTGAGTGACACCAGCAGGGCGGGCGTGTATTGTGCCCAAAACGCCATGCTTAATGGCAAGAGATTAAGCGAATACAGGCTTTCTTCTCCGGCCCCATACTGGCCGCTGCTGCTCAGCAGGCGCATCATCCAGCCCAACATGCGCCCGACTTCGGCCCAAATGGGCAGCAGCATGGAGATAATCCCCAGCAAACCGGCTGAGAGAAAAAGCGCAACCGTCTGCAATCCCCGCCAGAGTGATTTTTCCAACCGAATCGCAAACACAAACAGGATGACCGCTCCGCCCGCCAGCCAGGCCAGCAGGTACAGCTGTGTCATCGCAAAGGCTCCGGCGCTCAGGCCGAGGGCGAACAAGGTTTTCCAGCCTGGCGGGTTTCCCTTTTGCAAAACGCGGTAGAGCCATAACAGCCACAACGTCCCAAAGATGAAGTTAAACGAGTTGTGCGACCAGTAAATTAACGAGTTGAAGCCGTGCGGGTGAATGCCAAAATAGGCCAGGCTGAGTGCGCTGGCCGCCAGGATTTTGTCCTCGCCCAGGCTGGCCCTTACAGTCTGGTAGAAAACCAGCAGGGTCAGCAGGTTCATGCTTAGCAGGAACAGGTTGGCAAGCACAAAAAAGAGTTCTGGCCTGCCAATCTGATAGCGGATGAAGGCCTCGGGGCTGTCAAAAAATGGATAGGTCAGCCCCAGCAATGCACTGCCAATCAGATGCACCGGCGTGCCAGGGTGGTCAACATAGACGTAGGGCTTCCCCGCAAACGGCGCCAGCGAATCGAGAAAATACCAGGCCGCCGGGTCGGTATGAAACCAGTAGGCCGGGTGATAGAACCAGTAAACCCAAAAGACCAGCAGGGGCAGGGCTGGCAGCAGGATGGGAAAATATCTTTTGAGCCAGGGGGAAAGTCGGCCCATGCTACCCTTTGACGGTCTCCAGGCAGCGACGGGCCAGAGTAGCGGCCACGTCCATGCGATACTCGGCGCTGGCCCAGGCGTCATTGGCTTCGTGGAAGGCGTTGCGCGCTGCGGCTTCAAGCCCGTCCGATTCGGTGCCGTCCATCGCCAGCAAGGGGATTTTGCCATAGCCGCCGAGCGCCAGGCGGGTGCGTCCGCTGGCCCATTGCGCCAGGCCCGCCGCCACAATCGGCAGGTCTGCCGGGGTGCGGGCGACCTGCTCGTAGGCGCTCTGAATATTGAGCGGAACAGTGACCAGCGTAATCAGCCCTTGCGGGCGCAGTGTCCAGTATTCCGAAAGGCCCATGCTCTCTGCCCCGGCGCCAGCCAGGCTCAGTTTTGCATCCAGGGCCAGCATCATCGCCGCAAAAGGCGAGCGCCCATCTGCCGAGGCCAGTCTTCCGGCGACAGTGGCGGCGTTGCGCAGGTTCGGCGCGGCTTCCTGGCGAATGGCCTGTGCCAGGGCTGGCGCGATGTGCGCGTTTTCGAGCAAGTGCTGTAGCGTGACCGTTGCGCCAATTTCCAGATTATGGCCTTTTTTGTGAATGTGGTTGAGCGGCAGGGCTTGCAAATCAACCACTGCAAACTCTCGTTCTTTGTAAGCCGGGCTGTTGAGCGTTGTGCCGCCGCCCATGGGCAGGGTATCGGGTTGCTGGAGCAGGCGCAGTGCTTCTTCAAGGGTCTGGGGACGGTGGTAATTGGTAATCATGGCAAATCCTCCGCGCCAATTATAGCCCGTTTGCAACAAAAAAGCCGCTTGCGCGGCTTACATACTGCGGTTCAGGCGTTCTGCCAGTGGATGCAGGTGCTTTTCCAAAATTTCCAACGAATCGCGCCCCGGGTTGTTGTAGGCCTCGTGGACAATGGTGTCGAGACACTGCACCAGGTGGTGTTCAATCGAGCGCCACTGATTAAGGGCCGGGTAGCATCTTCCACGCTGGCTGGTGGTCTGCACTGCCTCGCGCAGGGGGTGACCTTCGGGGTAGAGCAGGTCGAGCGCATCCTGCCGGGCGGGCAGTGAGTGGGCTGCCTGGCAGAATTGGAGTACATTTTCACGGCTGGTCAGGTGCGCAACCAGCGCCAGGGCATGCTGTTCGCGCTCGGCTTCGCGTTGGGCGTGTTTCCAGATGACCAGGCTATCGCCTCCCACCCAGGGGGTCGGCGAGACTGGCGCAAAGCCAACCTGGGCGCGCAGTCCCGGGTCGAGATTGGCAATCATCGCGCTCGCGGCTCGAATGCCAGCCACGACCGCCCCAGCCTTGCCTTGCTGAAAGAGATTGATGCAATCGCGCGCGCTCAGGCGGTGCGAAGGCGGCACCAGGCGGTAACTCTCCAGCCAGGCGGCCAGCCCTTCGAGCGCGTTGGGCTGGTCAAAGACCACCTGCGGGTGATTGTTGCGCATACTGACCAGGTCACCGCCGAAGCCCCAAATCCACGAGGCGGCAATGTGCAACAAGTCAGGGTAGGGAGATGGCACCAGCGGCGTCAGCCAGGCGCCTTTTTGGCTTGCGTGGCCCAGGGCGCGGATGGTTGCCAGGGTTGCTGGCGAACTCGTAAAGGCGGTTTGCGGGTCAAGCCCCTGGCCTTCGAGCCAGTCTTTGCGATAGCAAATCACAAAGGTGTAACTTGTCCACGGAACAGCCCAGGCCGGCCCCGAAATTTCAGCGTTGGGGAACAGCAGTGCGCCTCCCATCGCGTCAATTTCGGCTGGCTTAAAGGTGCGGATGGCGTTCAGCCCGGTCAGGCTGCTGACCCAGGTATTGCCGACCTGTGAAATATCGGGGCCGCTGCCCAGCGAGGCCACGCTCACCAGGTCAGACCAGGAGGTCATCCAGTGCATTCGTTTGCTCTTAACGCTCACTCGTTCCTGCTGGTTGAACGTCTCTAGCAAACGGGCCAGGCCGTCGAGTTCTTCAAAGTCTCCAAAAAACGTGGAAATTTCCAGGGTCAGCATGAGGTTGGGCAGTCCTGTTGGGGGTCTCTCAATCGCCTGATTTTATAATACTTTTCCCAATTTGTGCGGCATTTTCGCCTGTCTCTAATTCATGTTTTCCTGGCTGACCGCCTGCCCGTTGTGAAAGACCGCCAGGGGGTGTCCGGCATCCACAAAAACCCGCGCCCGCGTGCCAGGCTCGGTCAGCCGGATGTGTGGCTGCATGACATGCAGGCGTTGGCCTGAATCCAGTTGCAGGCGGTAAACATTGTAGGCCCCTCTGAAAAGACGCTCGACCACCCGCGCATTGCCGCGCGCATCCGGCTCAAAAGCCAGGTCGTCGGCGCGCAGGGCAATTTCCACGGGTGTGCCTTCGGGCAGGCCGAGCGGCTGGGGCAAAACGCCTAACTCGGTGCAAATGCCCCCGGCGCAGGCCTGGCCGGGCAGGAAATCCGAATTGCCCATGAACTCAGCCACAAAACGGGTTTGCGAAGCGTGGAAAATCTCCTCCGGGGTGCCCACCTGCTCCAGCCGTCCTCGCTGGAAAACCGCCAGCCGGTCGCCCATGTACAGGGCCTCCTCCTGGTCGTGGGTCACAAAAACCGCCGTGGCCCGCATCGCTTTTAGAATGCCGCGCACCTGTTCGCGCATCTCCAGCCGCAGGTCGGCATCCAGGCTGCTAAAGGGTTCATCCATGAGCACCAGAACCGGCTCGGGCGCCAGGGCCCGCGCCAGGGCGACGCGCTGACGTTCGCCGCCCGAAAGTTCATGCGGATAGCGCCGGGCGAGTTTTTCCAGCCCAACCAGCGCCAGCATCGCGCGCACTTTGTCCTGTTCGCCGTTTCGAGCGGCTTTTGGCAACCCGAAAGCGACATTTTCGGCCACCGTCAGGTGTGGAAAGAGGGCATGTTCCTGGAAAACCATTCCTACCCCGCGCCGTTCGGGCGGCACAAACAGGCCCCGGCTGGCGACGATTTCGCCGTTTAAGCGGATTTCGCCGTTATCGGGGCGTTCCAGCCCGGCGACCAGGCGCAGGGTGGTCGTCTTGCCGCATCCGCTAGGCCCTACCAGAACCAAAATTTCCCCAGCGGGCAGGCTGAGCGAGATGTTATCCACCGCCGGGGTTGCCCCGCCGGGGTATTGTTTCGAGAGTTGATGAATTTCAAGCGCGTTCATTGAAGATTTGTTCCCTGCGTAAGAGAAAAGATAGTGGAATGGCCGAAACCAGCACCAGCAAGAGCGCGGCGGGGGCGGCCTGCATGTAAAAACCCTCTTCGGCCCAAATCCAGACCCGCACCGCCAGCGTATCGAACCCCGCCGGGCGC
>CAZNCT010000090.1:10788-11427 GCA_964571615.1 uncultured Anaerolinea sp.
AAAAGGGTGGCGGGCAGTTCTTTGAGCGAGGTCAGGAAGACCAGCGCCCCGCCCGCCAGCAGGCCCGGAAAAACCAGCGGCAATGTCACCTGAAACAGGGTTTGCAGCGAGGTGCGCCCCAGGGTGCGCGCGGCTTCCTCCAGTGCGGGCGAAAGCCGCCCCAGGGCCGATTCGCTGGCGCGCACTGCCTGCGGCATGTGGCGCAAGACATACGCCATGACCACAAGCAGCGGCGTGGCATACAGGAAAGGGAAAAAGCGGTTGACCAGCAAGACCAGGCTCAGGGCAATCACCACCCCGGGCAGCGCGTAGCCAACCTGGCAAAGCCGTGAGATAACGCGGCTCAATATCCCGGGGTGGCGCACAGACAGCAGCGCCACCGGGATGGAGAGTGTTACCGCCAGAACCGCCGCCAGGGACGAACTCCACAGGCTGTTCCAGGCAAAGTTGAACAAGCCCTGTGACCCAGAGCGGAAGACCGCCGCCAGGCTGGCCGGGTCGAGCAGGGCGCTCAGGCTCCAATAGGCCAGTACCCCAACCGGCACCAGCAGGCTGGCTCCGCTGATCCCCAGGACAAGCAGAAAAGCGGGCATTTTCCATTTTCCCAGCGAAAGCCGGGGGGCTGGCCGCCAGCCGCTG
>CAZNCT010000090.1:11460-15624 GCA_964571615.1 uncultured Anaerolinea sp.
GCCTGGCCCTGGGCGCGGATTTCGCCCCACAAAAGCCAGACCGCCAGCAGGATCAGCACACCGCTCAAGACCGAAGCCGCCGAGCGGTCGTAGCGGCCTGCGAGTTGCACAAAAATGGCTGAGGAAAAGGTTTCGTAGCGCAATAGGGCTACGGTTCCGTATTCGGCCAGGATGTCGAGCGCGACCAGCAAGGCCCCCGCCGAAAGCCCGGGGCGCAGGGCGGGCAAGGTCACCTGCCAAAAGGTTTGCCAGGGAGTTCGTCCGAAACTGCGCGCGGCTTCTTCCAGGGCGGCGTGCATATTGCGAAACGCCGCGCCGCTGAGCAGATAGACGTACGGGTAGGTGAACAGCGTCAGAATGAAGACCGCGCCTCCCAGCCCAAGCGGGCTGGGGGTGGGGATGGTTTCACCAAACAACGCCGCCAGGGCTTGCGGTATCATCCCGCCGCGCGGACGGAGCAAGGCCAGATGCACAATCGCCCCAATATAGGCCGGGATGGCCAGCGGCAGGGCCAGCAGCCAGCGAAAGATGGCCCGCCCGGGCAGGTCTGTGCGCTCCGTCAGCCAGGCCATGCTGACGCCCAGGACGAGCGTGCCGCCTGTCACCAGCAGCATCAGGTTGAGGGTGTTGCCCAGTAAGCCAAACAGTCGGCGGTTTTCGAGCAATCTCAGCCAGGTTTCCAGGTCACTGCCTGCGGCGCGAATGAGAATATACCCAAACGGGATGGCAACAAAAAGGGCCACCAGCCCGGCGGCGGTCAGCAGCCGCGGGCTGATGGGGTTGTGGCGATGCTGAGCAATGCCTTGCTGCATGGCGTGTTTTTAGGGCAGGCCGACGGTTTCAATCATGGCGAAGACGTTGTCCAGGTTGACAGTCACTTCGCGCAGGTTGACATTGACCATGCGGTATGACTCGAGCGGCTGAACTGCCGGGTTGAGTGCCACCCCCGGCAAGACAGGGTACTCGTAGTTCAACTCGGCGAACAACTTCTGGCCTTCTTGAGAGAGCAGGAAGTCAATAAATGCTTCAGCGGCCTTCGCGTTTCGGGCGCCATGGACCACGCCTGCGGCCGTCAGGTTGCTGATGAGACCAATTTGTCCCTCGCCCTGGTCTGGGAAAACCACCCCCACTGGCGAGCCTTCGGCGGCCTGCAGGTAGTAGTAGTAATGATTGACCAGGCCAATTTTGAACTCGCCCGCGCCAACGGCCTTACGAACATCGGTATGGCCGCCGAAGAAGGTCACTTCGTTGGCAATCAGACCGTTCAGCCAGGCCTGGGTGGCTTCTTTGCCAATCGCTTTTTCAAGCACAGCAATTTGGGCTTGCATGCCGCCATTGGTCGAACCGGCGGCGGCAACCTGGCCTTTCCACTTGGGGTCGGTCAGGTCAAAGATTGACTTTGGGGCTTCCTCGGCTGAGACCAGGTCACTGTTATACATGATGACCCGCGCGCGGCGCGTCAGACCGACCCACAGGTTGCCATCTCCGACCGCTTCGGCGGGTAGTTGAGCAACAGCAGCCGGACGATAGGCCTGCAAAACGCCTTCGCGCGCCATGGCCTGAATGGTGAAAATTTCGGTAGTGATGAACAGGTCGGCTTGCGGATTGGCCTTTTCTTCGAGCAGGGCATTGGCCATCTGGCTGTTGCTGCCCGATTTGAGCAGCACTTCGACACGCGGGTATTTGGCCTTGAAAGCGTCAATGACCGGTTGGATGAGTGCTTCAGAACGGCCTGAATACAGCACCAGCTGGCCTGAAACCTGCCCTGATGGGCTGTTTTCTGCGGGCGCGCTAACCGTTGGGCCACAGGCGGCCAGAGTCAGGCTTAAGGCAAGCAATACAAATAAAACAATACGGGTGAAAGGTGTTGCAGGGAGCATTAAGAAAAACCTCGTTGAGCGTTGGGATGTGTCCCAGGGCTTGAAATCGGGCAATTTTTCCCTGAGTTTTTTTGAATTTTATCATATAAATTTGATAAAAATAGTGACATTTGTCATGTGTTTATATTAAAAATTAGCACATGCTAATAACAAACCCGTCTGCTGGGTTTCAGCAGACGGGTTTAGTTGCTTTGCTAATTCTGGCTGTCGCGCCGCGAAAATATCGCCTTGTCTCAGGCAGCGCGCTGGATGGCCAGCAGGTCGCCCAAAATGGCGTAGCCGGTCGCCAGGCGGCCTGCACCCGGCCCAATCAGGGTCACATCGCCGAGCAGGCGGGTGCTGTAGGTGATGGCATTGGTCGCGCCGCTGACGGATGCCAGCGGGTGGGTAATCGAGATCAGGGTCGGTTTGACGCTGGCCTTAACCCCTTCGGCGGTTTTCTCGACGCTGGCAATCAACTTCCAGCGCATCTTTTCGGCGCGGGCATTGGCAATATCGGCAGAGGTCAGTTGGGTGATGCCCTGGCGTTCGACATCGGCCATGCTGATTTTGGCGCCCATCAGCACGTTGGCCAGGATGACCACCTTGCCAGCGGCATCGAAGCCTTCGACATCGCCGGTGGGATCGGCTTCGGCGTAGCCCTGGGCCTGGGCATCGGCCAGGGCATCCTGGTAGGAGGCGCCCTCTTCCATTTGCGAGAGGATGTAGTTGGTCGTGCCGTTGATAATCCCCTGGATTTTGCTAACCCCGGCTGCGCCAAGCAGTTCCGCGCCCAGGCGCATTGAGGGTGTGCCGCTCATGACGGTGCCTTCGATGCCAAACTGGACGCCTTTTTCGGCGGCCAATGCGGCCAGTTCGGGGTAATGCAGGGCAACCGGGCCTTTGTTGCTGGTGATGGCGTGCATCCCGCGCTGCAAGGCCTGGCACACATGGCTGACCGCCGGTTCGCCGGTTTTCAGGTCGGTGTAACTCAACTCGACCAGCACATCGGCTTCGCATTCGGCGATGGTGCGCTGGGCATCCCAACCTTTGGCGGCGGCATTCAGCGTTTCCAGGCTTTGACCGGCCTGAACGGTATCAAGCAGTTCTGCTGGGGAGAAACCCTCCGGGCGGTAAACACTGCCTTTGAGCGGGTCGCTGACGGCCACAATGACCGCCTGCAATCCCTGGGCGGCCAGTTCTTCGGCCTGTTCACGCAAAATCTGGGCAAATCCCTGCCCGACGTTTCCAAACCCGACCAAAATAAGACGATAAGTGCGCATTGACTGCCTCCTGGAGATGAATTGGGCGCAAGTATATCAGAGGAGCTTCTGAATTTTTGAAATAAGCAGGCAATCAACGTTGCTGGCCCTGGTTCGAATGCCAGTTGCAGTCTCGTTGCTATGATTTCACCCCGTATTTCTTAACCCAGAGGCAATCCCGTTGATGGTCAGGACGATGACTTCGTGCAGCGGCTCGGCGGCGGGACTTTCGGGGTCGGGCAGGGCGCGCAGGCGGCGCAGCATCTCCACTTGCAGGTAGTTGAGCGGGTCGATGTAGGGGTTGCGCAGGCGCACGGCGTTTTGGGTCAGGGGTTCTTCCTCCAGCAGGTCGGTGTGGCCGCTGATTTTCAGTACCAGTTCGCGGGTGCGCTCGTATTCGGCGCGGATGATGCCAAATAGTTTTTTGGCCGTCTCCTGGTCAGGGACAAGTTCGACATACAGGGCGGCAATGTCCATATCGGCTTTGACCAGCGAGTTTTCGGTGTTGTTGAGCAGGGCGTGGAAGAATGGCCAGCCCGCATACATTTCGCGCAGCAGGCCCAGGTCGGGGTGCGAGGCCAGGCCAGTGCCGAGGCCATACCAGCCTGGCAGGTTGTAGCGGCTCTGCATCCACGAGAAAACCCACGGAATGGCGCGGATGCTGGTGACAGCCCCGCTTTTGGCGCGGGCCGAAGGCCGCGAACCGATTTGCAGGCGTTTGATTTCATCCAGCGGCGTGGCGGCCTGCCAGAAGTCGAGAAAGCCGGGAGTTTCATAGACGAGATTGCGGTAGGCGCGGTAGGCGGTGGCGGACATTTGATTCATGGCTTCGCGCCAGGCCGGGGCCAGGTCGGTTTGCGTTCCTGGAGCCGAGGCTAGCAGTACCGCGTGGACGATTTGCTCGAGGTGACGGTGGGCCAGGGCCGGGTTGGCGTAGCGCGCGGCGATGACTTCTCCCTGCTCGGTAACGCGGAAGCGGCCGTTGATGCTGCCCGCCGGTTGGGCGCGGATGGCGCGATTGGCCGGGCCTCCGCCGCGGGCCA
>CAZNCT010000091.1:0-15569 GCA_964571615.1 uncultured Anaerolinea sp.
TTTCGTTATACCGCCAAACCATTTGCGTTGAAAATCCAGCTTTTCTTACTGATGAAATTGCGCTAGTTGTTAATGGTAGCCCATCGTATCATCTAAAAGAAGCCCATAGACTTTATGAAAATGAAAAATTTTCTGAGATGCATCCGGTTCTCCGTAGTCGCGTGGATTATGCAGATGCAATGGCGATGTACAAGCTAGTATTTTCCAAGAATAACTCAACTAAAAATAACGTTGGTAATGAAAAGCTTGTTGATATCAACTGGGATGACTTGAACATCCACTGGGGCTATGTTCATAGCCAAATTGCCAAAATATATATTGTTGATGAAATTTGGGATCAAGCTTATGATGCGTTTATTGAAGCGGTTAAGTTCTTAGATACCAGAGAGCAGTCCCCGTTTAATCGTTACCTCCGTATTCATGCATATTCCGAGCTTGGAAATTTGTTATGCCGATTCCTGAATCGGCCAGAAGATGCCTTGCCATATTTTGATCTGGCTTTATCTGAGTTTAAGCGGTTACCAGAACAGGAAACTCGTAATGCCGATCTTTTGTCCGTTTTTTGTAACGCAATGGTGAATAATCAGAATGTTCTGATTGAGCATCAAGAATCTGCGAAAATTATTCAGGTTGGTCAAGATATAAAACATTTGCTGGGAAATATAAGGTTTGCGCCGGACGATGACTTAGCAATTATTTTCTTAAGCACAGCTGTAGAGCTAATACAGCAATATCAGTATCAGGTTGCTCTTGAATATGCAGAAATGGCATATGTCAGACTTCAAAAATCAGCTACTTGGCAATTAAAGATCAGCTCTTTGCTGAAGATTGCGGAGCTAAGACATGCCATTGATAAAACTGAAGATGTTGAATCTTATTTTTTTGAGGCTCAATCTATTGCTAAAAAGCATAATGATACAGTCAGTGAAGCTCTTTGCTTTAAATATCTTGCTAACAATACAAATTCTGACAAAGATATAGAGAAGGTTATCTATTTTTATGAGCAGTCATTATTGTTATTTGGAGATGGTGAGCATGAAAAAATTATTGAAGAGAAGGCTGGTATCTATCATGAGCTTGCTGTGCTATACCAAAAGCAGGGAGATTATGAAAAATCAGAGGAAACTTTCAAAAAAGCAATAGATCATGTCAAAAAGATAACCCCTGCCTTTCCTAATATGCCTTATGTTATTCAATCTGAGTATGCTAACTTGCTGAGAGCTACTGGCCGGCATAATCAGGCTGTAGAATTTCTCCTTGCTCTTGGCCAGGAAATGCTCAATGAGGGGCTAACACCTGCTATTGTAGGACAAACTCTCCAGGAAATTGATACGCCGCCAGGACATCAAATGCCTTTTTCTGCGGCTGAAAGATGGGCCAATTCTCTCGTTAAAGTTGGTTCAGGAGAAATCGATCGAGATAATTATGAACAACAACTGCAGGCTGTTTTTCGTGAAATTCAAAGTCAGGGTTTGCAAGCCGAGAGTGATTTTTTCTTAGGTTTATTGGATATCCTTCATGGTACGGAAAAGGTTACTTTGACAGATGAAAATCCCTATTTTAAATTTTATCGTTTGGCAAAAGAGCAGTACTCGGAAGTTGTCACCGACGACATGGATGTCAACTTATCGGAAATAGAAATGTATTTGCGCGATGGAAATTTTGAGAATGCGGGAATCTTATATTTTGGAATGGCTCAGAATTTTGCACTTGAAGACGACATTGACAATGCCTTTCAATCTGCTCAGATAGCTTTGGATTGCTTCAGAAAATCTGGAACGCAGGAATTGATTGGCGGAACCTTGGGTTTTATGTATATGATTCAGGCACAAAAAACGAATCGCTATATTGAGAATGTAACTGAATCCATCAAGGATTTGGAACGCGATGGCGATTTTGATCTCGCATATCAGCAGCGCTTTGAGCTAGCCAAGGCATTGGCAGATAAGGGCGATTATGATTCCGCCATTACGCAGGCAAACGAAATTCGTGTGTATTATGAGAAATCAGCTGACTCAGATAATGTACAACGCACTGTGGCCCTGATTGCTACCATTCGAGCCATCAGAGACGTGAGGGAAGGAAGCCTGGATGAAGTTAACGCCAAAATTGAAAAATACTCACTTCAGAATGACTTTTTGCAGTCGGGGATGCTGAGATTGACGATTGCTTCATCGCTTGCGAATGATGCTGATTATGATGCAGCAAGGAAATATGTAAAAGCAGCATCTCGCGATTTTGAACAGATTGGTTATTCTGAAGGCCAGTGGATGGCGCAACAATATCTGGAAAAAATCGATGAGCTAACAGAGTAAACTAATCAGGTAGTTATTAAACCATCAAATACAAGTTCATCTTCAGCGACACCCGCAGGGACACCCCTGCGGGTGTTTTCATATCATGGGGGACATGCCTGATGACCCATCCACCTTTCCTGCATCCATCGCACCCGAAGCCGTCGAACTCGGCGAAGACCACCTGGTCTTTCCGGGCGGCGTCCTGCTGCCTTTGTCGGCACGCGGCGCCGGCGTGCCCGGCATGCCGGACCGGCCCTGGTCGCGCCTGTCGGCTGATCTGTTCTACACCGGCCTGCCGCTGATTTACTCCGTCACCCTGCAGCGCGAGCCCCCGGATGCCTTGAAGGGTTCCCTGCGCGCCCGGCGCACGCTCTTCGAGGGCATCATGCTGGCCCTGGCCGAAAAGACCGGCCGCCGGCCCTCGATGGCCGAGCAGGCCTCGGACACCGCGATGGATGCGGCCGAATCGCACCTGACGCTGGGCAAGCCGGCCTTCCGCATGGCGCTCATGGCAGGACTCTTTGCGGAACGCTCGCGCTTTGAGCAGGCTGAGTCGGCCCGCCGGGTGATCGAAGCCAGCCTGCGCGCCCGCGGCCTGACCGCCCAACGTCTGTACTACATTCCCGAACGCGCCCTGCACTACTTTCAACCGGGCGGTAATCTCTTTCCCGGCCTGGACGAGCCGCTCCTGTTCCTGGAAGAAGCCTTGCCACTCATGCCGCTTCCGGCCCGCCAGGTACTGCCGGCGGAGGATGCGGTCTGGATCGGTGCCCATGCCAGAGACGGGCGCGACATCCACTTCTCGTTTACCAAAGGCATGGACCCCTCCGTGCCGCCGCCCCCGCACGCCACCACGCTTATCCTGGGCGAACCCGGGGCGGGCAAGACCACGCTGCTGCGCTGGATCATGCTGCAAAGGCTGCTCCAGGGAAGAACGGTCATCTCGATCGACCCAGAAGGCGAGAACAACCGCCTGTGCGAAGCCGTCGGCGGGCGGGTCATCCCGGCCGGTGTGCCGGAAAACCCGCAGATGTGCCTGATGCACCCGCTCAAGGCCGGTGACCCGTCCGAAATGCTGCTGGCGGTGCGCTTCCTGGTGGCATCCCTGGCCGGGGAGTCAATCCTGTCCCCGGCGGTGCAGGCCGCCTTGCACGAAGCCGTCAAGAGAAGGTGGGAACGCCGGCCCGGGCCGATGAGCATTGCCGACCTGGTGGAAGTGCTGGGCACGGTCAATGTGCCGGAAGCGGCTACCCCGATGGCCCTGCTGCGCCCGTACATGCGCGGCGGGTTGTGGGAAGGCTTCTTTGACAGACCCGCCTCTCTCCTCACCCCCGATTTTCCCGCCGGCCAGTGGTGGAACTTCGACCTGTCCTCGCTGCGCGAAGAGAACCGCGCCATCGTCCACTCGGTGCTGGCCTGGTTCCTGTACCATGCCGTCACAGTCGGGAAGAAACCAATGGACATCTTCATCGACGAAGGCTGGCGGCTATTACGTTCCGGACCCTTTGCCGACTTGCTTGATGAGCTTGGCCGGCGCGCCAGGAAACGCGGCATCGGCGTGACGCTCATCACCCACCTGCCGGCCGACCTGATGAAAAATCCCACATCCCTGTCCCTGGCCTCTACGGCCTTCATCGGGCGGCTGGCCCCGGACGAAGCCTTTGCCTTTTTTCGCTCGCTGGGTGTGCCGGAAGGCGAGGCCCGCAAAAACGCCGAAACCGTTGCCCGCCTGCCGCCGCGCATGTTCCTGGCCGCGCCAGCCGGTGGCCGCGGCGCGCTCTTTCCGGTGCTGGTCACCATCCCGCCCGCCTGGCTGGCCTTCTGGAAGCAGTTGGGCGCGACCGGAGTGATGGCGAAGTGATTCCCTGCCCCGCCTGCGGGTTTCCGGTGCCGGCAGACCAGTCCTGCGCCCTGTGTGCCGGAGAGTGGGACAGGTGGGAACTACAGTTCTCGCCCTTGCCCCTGCCTGAGATCCGTTCCCAGGTGGCGGCCTGGTTGTCCCAACTCCCCGCCCCTGTGATGTTCGAACTGGCCGGGGATGAACATGGATTGAAGTTGTGCCTGTACACCCCGGCGGATACCGCCAACGGCGCGCTGGCAGCCTGGACTTCCATGACCCACCAACAGACCCGCTGGAAACAGGTGGGCGCCGGACTGAAGTTTCATTCCCCGGTGCAGGCGCTGACCACGGAGTCGCTCCTGCCCGAACTGGCTTTTGGCGGGGAGGGCACAGACCCCTTGCTCGCCATTGGCGGGCAATTGCTGGGTAAAGGCCCGGCTTCGTTGCGCATCTGGCTCTTTGGCCGCGACCTGGCCCTGCAGGAAAAGTTGCGCGCCCTGTCGGCCTACTCGTATGGCACCGAAGGCGGAATCGGCAACGACGCTCCCAACCCCTGGGGACTGCGCCTGTTGCTGTGGCGCGGGCTGTTGTTCGTGGGCCTGATGGTGGCCGGTGTGAGCGCCGGCGCATGGATGGCTGCATGGCTTGAAGTCTGGGCCGGCCTGCTGGGCCTGCTCTCGGGCGGGTTGATGGTCATGGTCGCCGCCTTCGGCACACTCGACTGGATGCGCTGGCGCTCCCTGCCCAAAGACTCGCTGGACCGCCGCCTGAACGACACGCTTTTCCAGGTGGCCTTCAGCCTGCACGGGCTGTCCGGGCAGGACCTGCGCCTGCTGGCCGGGGAACAATCCTGGAAAACGCTCGCATCAGACTGGCCGGCGGTGCGCGCCCATGCCCTGCCGCTGGCTGGCACCGACCTGGCCGCCCTGATCGCCCCGCCCCAGACCGGCGAAGGCAGTGGGGTGCTGGATCGTTCTGTACGCCAGGATGTGCCGGCCCCGCCGCCCGCACGGCCCCTGGTGGAAGCGCAGTTCAAAATTGGCGTGAGCGCCGCCACCGCAGAAAACATCGGCATCGACCCGGACGGGCATGGCCTCGCCACCGGCGGCAGCCGCACCGGCAAGACTTCTTTTGCCTATGGGCTGCTCAAACGCCTCGTTGAGAAGGGCGACGAGGCCCCCGGCATCTTCCTGGTCGATCCACACGTTTCGCTGGCGGACGCCTTCCTGACCATCATTGACGAACTGCCCCCCGAGCAACGCGCCCGGGCCATCCAGCGCCTGCGCATCATCACCCCGGACCAGCCCGAAGTCGTGCCCCTGAACCTGCTGGCCGTGCCGGACTTCACCTGGGCCGGCAATGCGATTGTGCAGGTCGGGCGGCGCATCTGGGACGACTACTGGGGCCCGCGCATGCAGGCGGCTTTGCTGGGTCTGTTCAAGCTGGCGCATGCCTGGAACATGCAGCATCCCGAATTCCGCATGGGTCTGCTGCATGTGGTCTTTGCGGCCTTCAAACAGGACTGGCGGCACAAGACCGCCGAACTGCTTTCGCCGGTGGATCGCATTGGCGCGCTGGCTCTGGACGCCCTGCTCGGCCAGACCGCCAAAGAAGATGGCAGCGGCTACCGCAACAACCCGTCCTGGATCACCGAGGTGGTCTCGCCGATTCTGTCCAAGGCGATGGCCCTTGAACTCTCGCCCTGGCTGTTCGCGGCCATGCACCAGGACGGCTTCGTGGACATGCGCAGGTGGGTCGATGAAAAAGCCTGGATTGTCCTGCGCCTGCCGGCCGGGGAGATGGGGCGCGAGGGCGCGCGCCTGACCGCCGGCGTGGTTTACAACGTCTTCGATGCCGCCTTTCGCCAGGTCACGCTCAACAATCCCAGGCCTTTCTATTTCATCGTGGACGAGGCCCAGGAAATCGGCACAGGCATGCGCCTGGAAGCCATGCTCTCCGAAGGCGCCAAGTTTGGCGCCAGGATGTTCATCCTGGTGCAGTCGCTCTCAATGATGCGCAGCATGGAAGGACTGGAGCCGGTTGTGCAGGCCATGCTGGCCAACACCTCCACCCAGGCCTTCTTTTCGCCTGACCCGGAGGACGCCGACCTGATCCGCGCCGCGCTCAGTTCCACCGTCCGTTACGGCGCGATGACCCTCGATTTGCCATCCCTGCACTGCTGGCTGCGCGCCCGCATCCGCGGCCAATGGCAGCCGCCAACCCTGGCACAGGTCGAGCCGCTCGGGCGCGGCAATCCGGAGCGGGTGCAGGCCCTGATCCGCGAAGTCATCGCCGCCCACCCGGATGAATACGCCTCCGCTGAAGGCTGGCAGGAGCGTGCCGTGGATGCCCTGACCCAGATCGTACCGGCAGAGTATCTCTCAATCCTGGGACGCAAAGAAAAGAGCCCGGCCGCCGAAACCCGCGGCGGCAATCCGCTGGTCTCGGCGGAGGATCCTTTCGGGCTTGGCAATGAAATTTAGCAAGCACCTGGTTTGTTCATCGCCGGTGGATGTAAATCACTGTGCATCGCCGGGCAGTATCGTATTTTTCCACCTGAGGCTGGGCAGCGGGTGATTCGGAAAGGCTATTCAATCAATGCAAAATCATCATTTTCCTTCCATTATCGTGATTGGACTTGGCGGCGGGCTTTTAATCTGGGGCTCAAGCCAGTACGGGCTGGCCTTGTGGAATGAAATCCTGTGGAGCCTGGTCAGCCTGTCAATGATTGGGCTTTCGGTGCTCTGGCTGCTGCAGGTTCGTCGCAGCAGCCAGATGAGCTGGCACGCCTGGCTGTTGCAGGCAGCCCTCGGCCTGTCCGCCTTGAGCATTCTGACGATTTTGCTCTCCCTGCCAAGCCCGGCTTACGGTGCCCCGCTGCGCTCATGTGTTTGCAGCAGTTATGATTCCCGCCCGTGCAGTGGCTGGACTTCCTGGGGCACCTGGATCAGCTGCTCGAGCAGCGGTGTCAGCCATGAGGGATTCCCATGCCTGGGCTGCTGCTTCGCGTATGTCTGCACCCCAACCGAGACCCCTGAACCGCCGCCGGTCACCCGTACCCCAACGTCAACCCCCACGCGCACACCCAGCCCGACACCGACCCGCACACCGAGCCCGACACCAACCTTCACGCCCACACCAACCCGCACACCCACCGCGACACCCACACCCCTGCCGCCGGTCATCAATTCTGCTTCCATCCTGTGCGACCGTTGGGGCGATGGCGGCTGGTGCATCGAGAACGCACGCCTGCGCATCGTTGCCAGCGACCCGGCCGGCGGCGTTATCACCATCTCCGGTAGTGCCGCTGGAACCTCGTTCACCTGCGGGGCAAATTGCATTTTGGAACTGGCTGAAGGCGCGGGTACTGCAACCTACACGGTTGCATCCAGTTCCGGGCGCAGTGTCTCAGGCAGTCTGGTTTTCTCTTTTGACCCGACCGCGCCGCAGGTGGTCCTGCAGGTTGCCGGCACACCTGGTCTTGAGGACTGGTTCATCTCGCCGGTTTCCGCGCAGGTCCTGGGATCGGATGAAACGTCCGGAGTTGCCGCTCAGGAAATTTCCGGCGACAACGGTCTGACCTGGTGGCCATCGCTGGATTATGATGACCAAGGCGTTCACAATGTCCTGCTGCGCGCCCGCGATCAGGCTGGCAATGTGCGCCTTGTCGAAGAGACCGTCCGGGTCGATTGGACCGCGCCGGAACTATTGCTCCTGCCTTCCGGTCTGGCGGGGGATGCCGGCTGGTATCGCTCACCGGTAACGGTGGCCTTGCAGGCAACGGACACATTGGCTGGTGTTGGACAGGTGGAATATCGCCTGGACGCCGGCATCTGGCAGCCTGGGAGCAGTCTGACTTTGAATGATGGCATTTACACGCTGGAAAGCCGCGCTTTGGATCAGGCAGGCAATGCCGCCACAGCCAGCCTGCTGGTTCGTGTGGATACCCTCCCGCCAGGCTTGACCCTCGACATCCCGCCTGTGGATGGGGAGAATGGCTGGTATGTCACCCGGCCTGAGCTTTTCTTTGCGGCGGTGGATGACACCTCAGGACTAGCCGCCCTGGAGTACCGGCTCAATCTCTCTGCCTGGCAATCCACCGACTCGCTCCTGGTTCCGGAAGGTAGTCACGGCCTGGAAGTGCGGGCGCGCGACTTGGCCGGGAATATCATCACGAACAACCGTGAGATACGGGTGGACCTGACCGATCCTGCCCTGTCCATCTTCCCAACTGGCACTACCGGGCTGGATGATTGGTATCGCTCGGATGTCCGAATTGCGCTGGATGCGGCAGATTCCGGTTCCGGGCTGGATTTGACTGAATTTCAACTGAACGATGGGGAATGGGTGGACGGCAGCACGACGACAATTACCCAGGAGGGCGTCCATTCCCTGAATGCCCGCGCCGGCGACCAGGCCGGACGCCAGGTTGAGGCCGGCGTGACCATCAAGATTGACAGGACTGCGCCGGTGTCCCGCTTTGTCTCACCCCCGGACGGCTCCAGTGGAGCCGTGGTGAAGGGAATGCTGATTTTGTCCGGTCAGAGCGCGGATGCACTTTCCGGTGTGCATCTGGTTGAGATGTCATTTGATGATGGGAAAAGCTGGCAGGCGCTGGAACTCGTGTCCGGCGAATGGACGCATGCCTGGAATACCCGCCGTCTGGCCAATGGAACTGTCCGTGTTCTTGTGCGGGGTACGGACCTGGCCGGAAACATGGAAGCCCCCAGGCATATCGAGGTCATTCTGGCCAACCAGCCCCCACGGGTTTCGGTGCAGGAAAGCTGGTTCATTTGGGAGAGTGGGGAGGTCACGGTGCGGGACGCCAGCCTGCCCATTGATGGCATCCGGGTCACCATCCGCGACCCGCAGGGACGCTGGCCGTCGGTGGTGCTGGAATACGGCCCCAACAATCTGCCGGGGTCGATTTCCTGGGACCGGCGCTTTGCGGATAAAACTTTTGCGCCATCCGGCGAATATGAAGTTCTGGTGCAGGTTTGGGATGTGTACGGGAATGAAGCGCGGGATGCTGGAACGATTTCCATCCCCTTTGTTTCCCGGCCGGTGCCGACCTGGACACCGTCGCCCAATCCCAGTCCGACAGTCAGCGTTCTGGCAACGCAGACGGCTCATCCAACCGCTGTCCAGCCGGCCGCTACGGTGATGCCCACGGCGACTCCTGCGGTGATCATGGAGCCGGACCCTGAGCCGGCTGCGGAACAAACGACACCGCTCGTATTCTGGCCGCTGGTTGGCCTGCTTGGGCTGATGCTGGCCCTGGCGTCCGCCGCCTTGTCCGACCCGCGCCCGCGTGCGCTAGCGCGTCTCAAGGAAACATTAAAAAAAATCGTGACTACTCAAGCATAAAAGTTAATCGAACTTTCACCATTGTAGAAACTTTGTAAAAAAGAGCATGTTTATATTGGTAGCCTAGCGCTTACCCCTTGGATAAACATTTATCTTTGGCTGGATATGCCTATTGATACCCCCGAGTAAGGCTTTCTATAATGCCCGCGGATGAGAATTGCGCGTTCCTGCTCTAGAAAAAGCGCAATTCTCAGTCCGTAACGGGTATAGAATTTTATATTTTTATTGGCACCTTAAGCGGGGATTATTATCCCAACATCAATATTTACATCATATCGGAGTTGTCTGGCGTACACCGGATACAGTGCGATGGGGCAGGTCTTTGGCCTGATTTAATCCCATGAAAAATTTTTGCTCATCTACTTGCTTATCAAACGTAATACTACCGGTCATATATAAAATCAACATATTTGTGGCCGTTCGCGGGCACGGTAACGACCCTGGTTTTTACTGGTGTGTGTGCGCCGCGGACAAAACTTCCATCCTTGTTAAAAATGGTAGAAGCCTCACTGATGGTCACTTTGTAATTGCCGTCAGAACCAACCTGGACGTTTTCGACATAAGCCACATGCCCGCCCACCGCCCGGTTCGCAGTCCCATAATCCTTGGATGCTTCGCCTTGAAAAACCATGACAGAGCCTTTCGCCGGGGCTTTGCCGACATCCCAACCGCCGTTAATGGCGCTCTGTTTCCAGTCTTGCGCATTACCGTTTATGCGAATTGAATCGCTAACATACAAGTCGCGTTTTTCGGCTACATAATTGGTACACCCACCAAACCCATTTTTGTACCAATCGGGCTTGGTTGGACCATCCGCTGGAATGCCTTGATTGATGACCGAAGATAATGCCCCCTGTTGAGACTTTAAATCTGTCAGCGCAACGGTATTCGCAAGTACCGTTGCGCTTTCATCTAATAAGATTTGGTGACGAGCCTCAAGTTGGGTAACCTGAGCATCATGCCCGGCCATATCATTCGTAAGTTGAGCAATTTGAGCATCGTACTTCGCCATTTCGTCCTGATAATCATCGGCCTTTACGCGCCAGGGAACACCATCTTCCGGATCCAAGGCCAGGGGCCAATCAGGTAAAATCTGGTTAAACAAATTGTTGGATTTCGCTTCTGCCTCGGCACGCCTGGCCCGCAAGTCGGCGATTTGTGCTTCTGCCTCAGCGCGCCTGGCTTTCAAGTCGGCCAGCTGATTCTCCACATCGGCGATTTCGGCGCCAATATCACCCGCGCCGCGATTTTGCTTAAGCCAGGTTTCCAGGCGTGCAATTTCACTATTTAGGCGATTTTGTTCCTTGAATTTGTCGCTCCACTTTAAGGATTGATACTGCTGAGTTAATTCAGCCTGGGTGGGTACGCCACCAGAAAGTGGCATACTCGCCAGCGTGGCGGCGCCCAAGACTGCGCCCCCCGAAACCATAACGTGGGATAAAACCTGCCGCATTTCAGCGCGAAAATCGGAATACCCGCCTGCCAGCCCAGCGGCAGTCTGCTCCCACTCAACTGCCTCACGCTCAGCACGGCCGGCCAGGACAATCCCAGTTTCAATTTGTCCATTGATTTGACGAAGAATTGCATCCATCTCTGCCACAAATTCATCGCGGCTTTGGCCTTGCCAACAAAGGGCCTGGGAATTTTGAGCAATTCCCTGATTTTGGGTGCTCAGTGCATCGAGAGCGGAACGGATTTGCCCGGCCAGCCAACGCACAGCGTCGGTTTCCATATGAAGGAGTGGACTCATGTGGTCTCCAAAAAGATTTGCTTAATTGTTTTGTGCTATATGGCTTTACAACATAAATTCGTTTGGCTGACCAGGCTGCTATTGCCCAGTTAAGGTCTCCGGTCTCAATCCAAAAAATGGTTATGCACGACCAACCAAATTTTCGATTGCATCCAGAACCAAAGGTTCTGAACCTACCACTATCTGTGCCAGCGTTTGTTCGTCAGCCTTATTAAATTTAAATACCCAATTCAATTTATTTCCAGATAAAAACAGAAAACCTGCGCCTGACTCACTGGTGTTTTTTTGAGCATAATTCTCCGAGTTCATTTCGGTTAGAACCACGGTACCGCGTTTTTTTGGATTTCTTAAATCACTTTCTAACTCTTTTGCCATAGAATCTGACAGATTTGATTTGTGTAGCACCTGTCCTAAATTTTTAGAGTCGCCGGAAATTGCTCGAGCAATTTCTGACATTTTTACCGGGGAGCCAACGCTTCCAAAAACACTCTGCAAATCTGCTTTTTGATGTAAATCCAACCAACTATTAATGAGATTAGGGATATCTTTGGTTTCAGAATGAAATAGCTGGTAGACCACTGCTGAGGTGATTCTCAATGCAGTAAAAACATTATTCATCCCTATGTAAACATTTGTAATTTCCGGGGACTGGTTTTGGCCATCGTTAATGGAAACCTGGATAATGTTCTTGAATTTTATAAGTGGATATAAAAGCAATTCGGTTTTGTCATCAAGAGTCACAACTCCCTTTTCAGATATTCTTGCGATTCCTCGCGCTAAAAGAGAATGACTGGCGGATGTTAATTTATCTTCCAACGACTGGGCAGAGATATTTCCATAAGTGCTCTGTAAAATGGACTTTCCAACATCAGCGTGATTGATTAGAGAAAAAGATAGTGCAATTTCATCAACAGATAAAGCGAGTTGCTTGATTGTCTGCAACATAGAACACCTCATATTTTTTGTTATGAAGGAACAATTGATTAACCAGGTTCGCATTTTGTCCCATATTAGAAACTATGGGGCGGATGGGAGTAAACCGCCAATAAAGCTGCCAAAAGCATTCTTTACTGCACGTACCCCATCTTGTAATTTTTGCTGGGCAAAATTCTTGGCCTCATTTGCATAGCGAGTGACTGATTCAATGGCTTGATCACGTTGGTATGAGCTTTGCCACGCATCCCACAATGGGGCTTGTGCAAACTTATCTAAAAGAAATCCACCAACCACCCAGGTTGCAATAACCGCCCCACCGATAACGACCGCCGGAGCGCTAATCGTTGTGATTAATGCTGTTGCCCCAACAAGAAGAGTTGTACCACCTGCAAGGATAGCAGTTTTCACCAAACCATCCAAAACAGCAGCGGGCATGGCACGATTGGTTCCTTCATAGCGCGGGTCATTATAGGTTTTAACGCCTGTGTAAACTCCTTCAGCTACATTTGCGGCGTAGGCCAATAAAGCCATTTGTTTGACCAGTGTTGTTGGCTTAATGACTCTGGTCATCTCTTTGATGCCTACTGCCTCGCGCATCCAATTGGGCCCCGTGAAGACCATGCTATTTGGTCGCAATGGCGACCAACGCAAATGAGTCGCCAGATAACCTCCGGCAAATAAATACATTGCATCATCCCCCGAAAGAGAAAAATTGCCAAAAAAATCTGAAAAAGATGATTTGACAGTATCTGTATCAACCCATTGCCGCACTTCCTGAACCGTTCTTTGCGAAAGCACATCCAGTTCTTCAAGTTTTTGCTGCATCCTTTGCAATACCTGATCAGCTTCATCGATGAAATTTCCCGCCGAATCACTTTGCCAAGATGACGAAAGCGAGCGAATTGAATAGGAGAGTGCGCTGACAGTATCGCGCATATCTGTCGAAACCCTTAATATCGTCCGCCCCTGCTCATCAACCGTGTCAGTTTCCATATGAAGTACAGACATTGCCAATCCCCCTATTCAAATCTGGATGCAGTTCGTTCCCACTCGGCAATTTCTGCGCCCAAATTTGTTGAAATTTTAGACAATTCTTCCAACATTTTTTGCATGGCGCTGTTCCATTGCTCGAACTCTTGAAAAAACTGGTTGGCCGAATTTCCCTGCCAGTTTGAGCGCAGGTTGCTGACCGCATTCAGCATTGCGCCGATCTCCGAAGCGACTGTTTGCTGCCGGGATGCAAGGGTTTGTTGCGTATCCTTTGCTACGTCGGTTTCCAAGTGTAAAGTAGCCATAGATTGCTCCTTGCTAAATAATGGGCCTGACCAAGCCCAATTATGCCAAATTCAGAGAAACAATAGCCTGCCGATATTGCCCGGCAAAATGTTCATCCAACTGCTGCCACTGGTCGGATTCGCGCTCGAGGCGGGCCGCCAGCACTTCGCCTTCATCGGCCAGGCGGTTTAGGGACAGCGCGAGATGCTCCATCTCTGCCTGGAAATGGTCACGGACCGGGCTGTACCACTCTAATGAACGCACCGAGGCCGCCAACGATTGGGCTTGCTGGCGGATTTCTATGCTGTTGGTGCGCAATTGGTAGGCGCAGACCAGCACCGGTTCGGGGTCCATACGCAGGATGAGCGTCACACGCTTGCTCTCCGTTCTTGGGTTTCAGTCATGAACCGCCCAGGTTGCGGGCGGTTCATGACCTGTAAAAAATTTGATTAAGCCAGTTTGGAGGCTGTCTGCTCGAATTCAGCAATCTCTGAAGTGAGACGCTGCTGCAGGCTGGCGAGTTGTTCCATGAGCTGCTTCATGGCGCTCGACCATTCCTGGTAGGCGCTCTGGAATTCATTGGCGGAGGGTGCGATCCAAGCACTGCCGACGGTGCTACTGATGGTACCGCCCAGGCTATTAACCTGTTCTTCCATGCTGGACTTGGCATTTGCGATTGCGTTTGCCGTGCTCTGACAGGACTCGACATCCATATGAATTGTTGCCATTTGTTTATCTCCTTTATTGGGTATGAGGGAGCGCACGCCCCCGTGATGGATAAATTATATAGCAGGATAAATTTATGGTAAAGACCAGATTGTAAAGTCAACAAACCCGGTTTCCTTGCCGTTGACTTCATTCCCGTTGTATATTCCTGTTGCCACACAGATATCTCCAGCGCCAGATTTGGCGCCTAAATCAAAGTCGGCGATAAATTGGTCATTGATAAACAAAAACCCATCCCGATTCTTAACAATCAAATAGACAGCGTTGACCTGTCCAGCGTTTACATTGATAATATCAAGGTCACCCGATTCTATGTCAACACTATTATCACCATCGCGCAGGGTCAAATCCCACCACGCATTTGAATGAAGGGCGAGTCGATATTGCTGATTTCCACCTGAATGCCGAAACATAAGCCCATAATCCCATGAATTTGTGCTTGCGGCATACGGGTTTTTAAATTTAACCAGAACGGCAAAATTATTTTCGCTCACGCCACTACAATAGACTGAGACAAAATCATCATCGTCATGTTCCAGAGCCCCTGACTGCGGCGCATACACTTGAACAAATTGCGGAGAAGGGATTAAGTACTTGGAAGCAATGTTCATTCTTGCAATTTCTGTTGACTGCGCATCAATCAATCCATTTAGGCCTGCAACTTCTGTTGACTGCGCATCAATCAATCCATTTAGGCCTGCAACTTCTGTTGACTGTGTATCATATTCAGATTCGGCGTCGATGTATCGCCAGCGATAATATGAAGCGTCACTTCTGGCTTGATTCCAGGCAATTCCAAGCCCAAGACTGGCAAGCAGCAAGAGACCACTTAATGCCCAGGGTAAAAACGAAACAAGGCTTTTTTTGGGTTTCCCTTGTTGAAGCCCTGTTTGCGCAATCAATTGTGAAGGCATCAAAGGTGTAGTAGGAATTTCACGCCCCTGCGATCTGGTGTCAATCCCGCCATTGATGGGTGAAGGCAGATTGGACGCCGAATCTGTGGATCGATGCCCTTTGGCAATTTCAGCCCCCAAAATTTCTGCCCAGTCGCGCAGGGAGGGCGCTTTTTCGAGGCTTTCGCTGTACCAGGCGCGGGCCAACAGGTCGGCGGGCGCGCCGTGGGTTTGTTGTAATACGGTTTGAAGCAGTTGGTAACGGTCGCAGGGCTGTTGCAATTCACCAGAATCAAAATATTGTTCGCCCACGGCAATGCGGCGGATGCGCTCGTCGTGCCAGGCCAGCATTTCAGCAATCAGTACCGCCCCGGCGAAGCGGTCCGCTTCGGCGCTCCACAAGCCGCCTGCGGCGGTTTTGTGGGCATACCCGGCTGAGCCGCCGGGCAGTTTGGCAGGTTTTTCGAGGCCCGGCGCGTACAGGT
>CAZNCT010000092.1:0-546 GCA_964571615.1 uncultured Anaerolinea sp.
GCCAGCCGATTCTTGAAACGATTCCACCCGTTTCGCCTGCTGCTACTGGCCATGCTGGTAGCCAGTGTCAGACTGCTGGGCTATGCCATTGCCAGCCAGGACTGGCAGGTTTTGCTCATCCAGCTGGTACACGGGTTCACCTTTCCCATTCTGTGGGTGGCAGGGGTCTCTTACGCGGCCCAGGTAGCGCCCCCCGGACTTTCAGCCACGGCGCAAGGGATGTTTGGCAGCACGCTGATGGGCTTCGGCGCTGCGCTGGGCGGCCTGGTCGGCGGGCTTTTACTGCAATCCTTCTCCCCCGCGCAAATGTACCTGGTAATTGGCAGCCTTTTGCTGGTCAGCGCCCTGCTTTTCAGCCTGGCAGAGCGCATCTTTCGCTTACAGCGCTAAGCCAGGTCTTTGCCGTAATAAACACTCACCGGCGTAAAGCCGGTTTTTTCATACAAACTGCGTTCGGCAGTATTGTGCCAGAACAGATTGAGTTCCAGGCGTTCAATCCCCTGGGCGCGCAAATCAGACTCAAGCGCCGCCAGGGTTTGCTCTTCG
>CAZNCT010000092.1:563-2711 GCA_964571615.1 uncultured Anaerolinea sp.
TCGTAGCCTTTGCGATGAAATTCGCTAAAAATAAAGAAATCAGATAGAAAAACGGTTTTTCGCTTGCGCGAAGCATCCAGGGTGTACCACAACATCCCAACTTTGATATTTTTTTCTCCATCCCAAAGCGTATAAAGCGTCTGGTTGGGGGTCTGCGGGCCGTGATGGAAAATGCGCTGAAATTGCTCCCGCGCCCGCGAGATGGCCTCGTCGGGATGCCAGCTACCGGTATGGACGTATTCGGCGGCATACTCAGGGATGACCTTGCGCAGGTACATTTGGAAATCCTGCTCGGTCATCGGCTCAAAGCGGATTGTGGTCATAACTCGACCACCTCCTTGCCTGCCAGCTTATCCTGAATTCTTTCAAGCACCAGGTCGAGCGCCTGGGTCTGGTGGACATAATCGAGGTTATCGGTGCGGATGGTCAAGACCGGGCACAGGTCAAACGAAGCCAGCCACTCGTCGTAGAACGAGTCGAGCAGAGCCAGATATTCAGGCGTGATACCCGTCTCAATGCCGCGCGCGCGGCGGCGGATGCGCTCCATCAAGACCTCCACCGGCGCTTTGAGATAAATCAACAGGTTGGGAGGAGGCAGACTTTCGACAACCAGGTCGAACAGGCGGCGGTAAGCCATATAATCGCGTTCGTTCAGGTTGCCCAAATGATGCAAGGCGCGGGCGAAGATGTAGGCATCTTCATAAATCGAGCGGTCGAGAATGACCGAGCGTGAATCCCCGGCCAGTTCCAGGTATTGACGGGCGCGGTGGCCGAGAAAATAGATTTGCAAATGAAAAGACCAGGTTTTCATATCGGCATAAAAATCGGGCAGATAAGGGTTATCCGAAACCGATTCATAACCGGTCGTCCAGCCCAAACGGGCCCCAATGCGCTCGGTCAGCGAGGTCTTGCCCGCGCCAATATTGCCAGCAACAACAATTAATCGTTTTGTCATAGTACCCTGATTTTACATGAAACCTGCTATTCGGGTAGAGCGAGTACAATTGGCCCATGTTGATGGAAAGCCTGTTGACCGGATTGTTACTGGGGTTGGCGGCAGCCGCCCAGCCTGGCCCCTTTCAGACCTACCTGATCAGCCAGGCTGTCACCTACGGCTGGCGAAAAACCGTTATCGCGGCCTTTGCGCCGCTGGTAAGCGATGGGCCAATCATCTTGCTGGCGCTCTTGCTGCTCAGCCAGATGCCCATCTGGCTGCAACGCGGTCTCAACCTGGCAGGCGGATTATTCATCCTGTACCTGGCCTGGGGTGCTTATCAAAAATGGAAAAGTTTTGCCGGGATTGACCCTTCACAAGCGCCTCCCATTGGCCAAAGCCTGCTCAAAGCCGCCTTCATGAACATGCTAAGCCCGGTGCCATACATCTACTGGAGCCTGGTTACTGGCCCCATCTTGCTCCAGGCCCTGCAAGACAGCCCCTGGTCGGGAATGGCCTTTCTGGCCTCTTTTTACATCATGTTGATTGGCGGCTTTGCCGCGCTGATGGCAATTTTCAGTGCGGCCAACCGGCTGGGGAACCGCCTCAGCCGGGCTTTGATAGCAATTTCGGCCCTGGTGCTGGCCGGGTTTGGCTTTTTCCAAATCTGGCGCGGTTTGTTCGGAAATTACAATTGATTCTTGGCGAAAACTGCTCTATACTAATCACAACCTTATTCTTATTTGAAATCATCAGGAGGCAAGATGCAAGAGCGGCGTCACGGCAAACGTAAAAACTTCGGTTACTATATGCCGATTCACGATAGCAAAACGCAAGAGCTGATTGGTCACCTGGCTGACATCAGCGTAGATGGCTTCCGGCTCGATAGCACCGTTCAGGTACCGGTTGGCAAACTCTTCAACATGCGTCTGGCCCTGACGGGCGAAGTGGCACACAAACCTGCCATGACCTTTGTCGCCCGCAGCAAGTGGTGCAAGCCAGACGAAATGCAGCCCAACAGCTATTATGTGGGGTTTGAAGTCGCCCAAATGAGCCCCGAAGATGTCGAAATTTTTAAGCGCATCTTCGAAAAATACGGCTCGTAAAAACAGATCGTGTTGATAAAAAATCCCGCCTTACGCGCCCAGGGCGGGATTTTTTATTGTAAAATTGGCCCATGGCTTACAAAATCGTCCGCTTTCTTGTTCGACTGA
>CAZNCT010000092.1:2755-11070 GCA_964571615.1 uncultured Anaerolinea sp.
GAAATTCACGGCCTTGAAAATGTGCCCAATGGCAACTTCATCATGGCCAGCAATCACCTCGGGCGGCTCGATTCGGCCATCCTGCTATACATCTTTGACCGCGAAGATGTGATTATGCCAGTGGCCGAAAAATACAAAAACCACCCCATTTTTGGGGCAATTGGGCGGGCTGTCAATGCCGTCTGGCTCAACCGCTTCGAGACAGATTTCCACGCCCTGCGGCTGATGCTCAACCGCATGAAAGAGGGCGGAATGCTGGTCATCGCTCCCGAGGGCACACGCTCGAAAACCGGCGCACTCCAGCCCGGCAAGCCTGGGGTCGCCTACCTGGCGGCCAAAAGCGGCTACCCGGTGCTGCCGGTAGCCCTGACAGGCACCGAAGACCGTTACGTTCTGGAACAACTGAAACACTTCCGCAAAATTCAGATTACGGCCACAGCCGGCCACTTGCTACACCTCGAGATGCCAACCGGCAAAAACCGTGAACAGGTGCTGGCCGAACACACCGACGAAATCATGTGCCAGATTGCCGCCCTGCTGCCCGAACGCTACCGTGGCGTTTATAGCGACCATCCGCGCCTGAAAGAACTGCTCAAAAATGCGTAAATTCTTGCGGGGATTAATCCGCTTTGTCTTTAACGCCATTGCCCGCTTTGAAATTCGCGGATACGAAAATGTGCCCCAATCGGGCGCGTTTGTATTGGCGGTCAACCACATTGGCATCCTCGACATCGCCATGTTTCACTATGTCTTCGACCGCTATGATATGTTCATACCGGTTGGTGAAAAGTGGGAAAAAACCGGCTGGGTACGCTGGCTGGCGCGTTACCTGAACTTCCTGTTTGTGGACCGATTCAACCCCGACCTGAAAGCCCTGCGTAAAATGATAGCCCTGATGGATGCAGGCAACTCGCTGGTAATTGCCCCCGAAGGCACGCGCTCCAAAACCGGCGCGCTGATAGAAGGCAAGCCCGGTGTAGCCTACCTGGCAGCCCGCTCCGGGTTCCCGGTGGTACCGGTCGCCATTACTGGCACTGAAGACAGGGTCATCTTTGGCAACCTGAAACGCTTCCGCAAATCATCCATTACCCTGAGCGCCGGGAAACCCTTTCAAATTCCGCCCTTGCCACGCGAAAACCGCGAAGAAGCCCTGAAAACCTATACCGACGAAATCATGTGCCAGATTGCTGCCCTGCTGCCCGAACGCTATCGCGGTGTTTATAGCGAGCACCCACGCCTGAAAGAGTTGTTGGAAAAAAGCGAGATATCCTGATGCAAAATAACCTGCCTTCCTCTTCGATCGAAAACCAAACCCGGCGCGACCTTATCATTCTGGCGGTCATCTTGGCGCTGATTTGCTGTCTGAGCATTGGCCTGGCCGCAGGCAGCTACTTCTTCTACCAGCAATATACCCAAAACCAGGCCATCAGCGGCACGGCCACCAGCCAGTATATGGCAACCAAAATCAAGCAGGATACAGACGCCCAGGCCACTATCCAGGCCCAGGCGACCGCCACCGCCCTGGTGCTGCAAGCCCAGGCCACTGCCACCGCCCTGGCACTGCAAACCCAGGCTACTGCCACCGCCCTGGCACTGCAAACCCAGGCTACTGCCACCGCTGAAGCCCACCGCGCCGAACTGATGACCTACCAGTACTTTGACCCATTCAACAGCAACACCAATGAATGGCGCGAATCTGACGAGGAAAATAAATTCTGGCAGGGCAGCACCCGCATCGAAAATGGGGTTTACACCTGGCAGGTGACTGAAATCTACGACACGTTTATCTCCTGGGCCGATTTTGAGCCTGTAGAAAGCGTCTCTGATTTTGACGTAGCGGTACTGGCGCGCCGCCAGGCAGGCAACCCTGGCGAATATTGCTATGGGTTGCTATTCCGCAAATCGCCAGAAGGATTTAACTCAGGCAATTACTCTTTTTCGGTTTGCGATAACGGGTACTTCGCCATCAATTACTATAACGAGACCGGTGGCTGGGAAAAAATTCTCGATTGGACAGAAACCAGCGCGATCCAACCCGGAGACTGGAACCTGCTCGAGATTAGCGCACGCGGCGCAAACTTTAAGCTGTTCATCAACAACCAGCAGGTCGGCGAATTCAACGACAGCAGGCTCTCGGAAGGCACCGTTTCACTCTACATTGACGTGTACGAAAAAGAAACCGGCACGATTCAATTTGACGACTTCGCCTTGCAGCCGCGCTGACCCCCTGCATCTCGCCATTAAAAACCCAAACCCCGTTAGGACCGGCCCAGGTCTGACGGGGTTTGTTGTCGGGTACTACCCCGACGCGAGGAGAATGCACTTGTTATTTTACGGATGAAGTTAAGCGTAACCTGAAGCCGGGTTAAGAAAAAGATTAGAAAACCCTAGGCCAGCGCATTGATAATTTGCTCAAAGGTAATTGGCCCTTCGCGCACAATTTGCGGCTCACCGGAGGTGCAATCCACAATCGTGGAGGGGACGCCGCCAGGAGTAACACCCCCTTCCAGAATCAGCGGGATGCGCCCCTCAAACTGATCCAGCACACCAAGCGCAGTGGAAGCGCTTGCGCGCCCGGCGCGGTTGGCCGAAGTCACGGCCAGCGGCCCGGTCAGGCGCAGCAGTTCGCGGGTGGGTTCAAAATCGGGAATCCGCACGCCAACCGTCGAGAAGGGAGTAACCGCATCTGGAATGCCAGGGTGCCGGGGGACAAGAATCGTCAGCGGGCCGGGCCAAAAGCGGCGGGCCAGTTTCTGGCACAGGCTGTTCACGCCCAGCGCCACCCGGTTTATCTGCTCAAAATCGGCCAGCAGGATTGGAAAGGCGCGGTCGTCATCGTAGCCTTTTGCTTCGTAAAGTTTTGCAACTGCCATTTCATTAAACGCCAGCGCCCCCAAGCCGTAAACCGTATCAGTCGGAAAAGCCACAAGGCCCCCCTCCGCCAGGATGTCAATCGCCTGGGCAAGCGCATAGGGGTCATTGATGGGCAACAGTTTGGTTTCCATACGGTGTTTATACCCTGTTTTTTGCGAGAGTGTCCATAGCAATTAAGTATCAATTGCCAGCAAACGGTCTAAACCGGCCAGGTCTGGGATGATGTGGATTTTTTGGGCACCCGGATATTGACTACACGCCAAATCGTAAGACGTTTTGCCCTGCCCCGACTCTATCTCGATGCGAATCGCGCCCCCCGGGGCCAGATACCGTTTCGATTCGGCCAGCAAACGCCGAATAATGGCCAGCCCATCGGGGCCGCCATCGAGGGCCAGGGTGGGTTCGCGGCCATAGACGGCTAATCCGTGCAGGGTGGGGGTGGGGATGTAGGGCGGGTTGGAGAGAATCAGGTCAAGGGGCGGCAGGTCAGCCGGGAACAGGTCGGCTTCGCGGAAGGTGATGCGCTCAGTCACCCCATGCTTTGCGGCGTTGCGACGGGCAATCGCCAGGGCGGCGGCGGAAAGGTCTGTGGCCCAAATTTCGGCCTGCGGCAGACGAGCGGCCAGGGTAACGGCGATACAGCCCGAGCCTGTGCCAATATCGATTAAGCGGAGGCCAGCCCCGGCTGCGGAACGCTCCCGCGCCCAGGCCAGGACAGAGTCAATCAGCAGTTCAGTCTCCGGGCGCGGGATAAGCACATCGGGCGTGACATCAAAATCCAGCCCGTAAAATTCCCAATGGCCTATCAGGTAGGGCAGGGGTTCACCGGCATCCAGGCGGGCCTTGAGCGCCAGAAAGGTTTGCTCCTGGGCCGGGGTCAAGACGGCCTCGGGGTGGGCCAGCACCCAGGCACGGTTGCGCCCCGTGACGTGCGCCAGGAGCACTTGCATTTCGAGACCGCGCGACCACTGACTAATCACCGGCGCTCCCAAAGGTCAGGCGGTCGAGCAGGGTGCGCTGCAAGACGATGAAGACAACGACCACCGGCGCGGCAATAATCAGCGCCAGTGAGCCGAGGGCGCTCCAGGGCTGGGCACCGCCCTGGTATTGGGTCTGAACGATGGCGTAAACGGCCATCGAGAGAGTGACGGTATCGGGCCGGGCAACAAACAGCCAGCCGAGCGCAAATTCGGAGTAGGCGGTCAGGAAGGCCACCAGACCGGCAACCGCAATGGAGGGCAGGGCCAGCGGCAGGATGACAAAGAAAAAGGTGAGCAGGTCGCTGGCGCCATCAAGGAAAGCGGCTTCTTCGATTTCTTTGGGAATGGCCTGGAAGGCGGCGCGCATGTTCCAGATGCAGAAGGGCATTCCGAAGGCGGCATACACAATGACCAGGGCCAGCAGGCTGGTGCGAATGCCCATCATGCTGAAGAGAATGTATAACGGTGCCAGGAAGGACATCGGCGGCAGAATGGCCGTCAGCAACAGGGCAAACAGGCCCACGCTGCGCCCCGGAAAGCGGAAGCGGGCAAAGGCGTAAGCCAGGCTGATGCCAAGCAAGATGGCAAGGCCCGCCGCCCCCAAAGAAACAACCAGGCTGTTTTGGAGCAAAACGACAAAATCGACCGATTGGTAGGGGCGGTCTAAGACTTTGAAGAAGGCTTCGAGCGAGAAGGTCTTGGGAAACCAGCGAAATTCGGTCGGGCGGCCAATTAGAGAGCCATCGAAGGCCAGGCGGATGACGCCCCAAACCGGCAGGAGGACAAACAAACCCGCCAGGCTGAGCAGGGCTTGGGTCAGGGCCTGGCGGCGCAGGGAGAGTTTACGCATACGTCACTCCTTGACCGGCTTTGCTCCAGCGGTTGAAGAGCAGGGCAAAGATGACCAGCATGAGCATGGCGATGACGTTGATGACCGAGGCAATCGCAAACTGGCCGCCCAGAAAACTGTAACCAGAGGATGCAAAAATGTTGTAAGAGAGGGTCGCCAGGGTGGCATCAAAGAAGAAAAAGGCCTGAAAGAGGTAAAACTGATTGAAAGCAAAAATGCCGCGCACAATCACCGCTGGCAGCAGGAGCGGCAGAAGGAGCGGCCAGGTGACGCCAGCAAAGACCTGCCAGGGGTTGGCGCCATCGATGGCGGCGGCATCGAAGACTTCATTGGGAATCATTTTCAGCCCGGCGCTGGCAGCCATGAACATGAAGGGGAACCCATACCACAGGGCCGGGATAAGGAACACCAGCAGCCACAGGTTGGTGCTGTTTTCCCAGTCATTTAAGAATCCGAACGGAATGTTGGGGCCATATTGCTTGACCGCCAGGGCCAGCCAGCCCGCTTCTGGCTGGAAGATGTTGAACCACATCAGGGCGCCAATCATCTCAGGAATGGCCCAGGGAATGATGAAAAGGGCCTGCCAGAATTTAGACAGGCGCACGCCGCGCTGCCAGAGCAAGAGAGCCAGGCCGAGCCCAAGCGCGGTCTGCAAGACAACCGAGAGAAACATCCAGAGCATGTTGAAGACCAGGACGCGGGTTTCTGGGTTGGTCAGGTAGCCCAGGGCCGGGATGAAATTGACCGGGCCAATGTAATGCACCTGGCTGGCGCGATAGGGGAACTCGGTCGGCAAGGTGGCGGGGATTTGTCCGCTCAGGCCGCCGAAGATGGCGCGCCACAAGCCCCCCTGCAGGCCGTCACGCAGGGAGGACTGGCTGAAATCTGTCAGCGAGACGCCTATCTGAAAGAGGAGCGGGAAAATTGTCAGCGCCGCGAAGGCCAGCAGACCGGGCACCAGCCAGGGCCAGGCGCGCCGCCAATCGTTGCGCTGAGGCTCGGGGGCGGCTTTGCCAGCCCGAAGCCCAACCCACCAGGTTTGCAGGGGTTCGAGCAGGAAAGCCTTGGCGCCCTGAGCGGCAGAGAGGGCCAGCGGCACGCTAAAAATAAGGTTGTACTGGGCCCATTTGGTGCGCCAGACGAACAAGAAGGCCAGGGCCATCAGAAACCAGAGCGCATAAACGCGGTCTTTCTGCCACAGGCGCTTGAGACCCAGCAGGGCCAGGGCGGCGATGAAGGGGTCAAACGGAAAAACAAAGACACGATTTTGTCCCCACCAGTAGGGGGAAAAAAACATGTGGACGATGGACTGGAAGAAGGGGTATCCGGCCCGCTGAACTTCAACGGCCCCGCTGGAATAACCGGCATGATAAAAAACCGATTCGGACAGGCGATTGAGGCTGTCGCTCCACAGGTAGGGGTTGGCGGCAAAAAAGACAGCAATGGAGAGCAGGCCCCAAAAGAGCATATCTTTGCGCGGAGCATAGCGCCGTAAGACCGTGCACCAGGTTTTAGAGACTGGTTCGCTGCCTGCATTTTCCCGCAGTGACAACCAGTACCAATCCAGCAAGACAGCGATGCCGACGATGGCATAAACGTATTTGCTGGCGGCTGTCAGACCGAGAAAGGCGCCCGAAAGCGCCAGCCAGGCGGTTTTGTGACGTGAGAAGCCGCCATCACGCGGCACCGCCTGGCGATAAGCCAGCACCATCAGGAAACTGGTGAGAGCCGGGAGGGACTCGAGCATGACCTGGGATGTGTACTTGATGGTAAATGTGTGAATCGCCAGCAAAAAACCAGCCAGCGGGTTAAGCACAGCCAGCGCAGCCACCAGCAGGGTGCCCAAAACAGCGCCCAGCGTGCGGGCGTGAATCAGGTGCGGACGCGGCAAGGTGGCATCGGGCGCAGCCGTGGTTGGGCGGTCTGGGATGAGCGGTACTTCCGGGTCGTCCGCAATGGCCCAGCCATACAGAATCTTCAAGAGCGGAGGATGCTCAGGACGGTAGTTGTGGTCGAGAAAACCGGAGAAATCGCCAGAGCGGATGACGGCGGCGTATTCCTGGGCGGCGCGAAGGTAATCATCCTCGTCATAATCGACCGGCAGGTAGGTAGCGGCCTGCAGGCGCAGGTTCCAGGCCAGCAATAAAACCAGTGTTGCCGTCAGAATGCGCAGGAAAGGCCGGAATTGGTGCATGGAAATCTCATTCTCGCAGAAAAAAAACGCATGGCCCACAGAAACCCGGTAACCATGCGTGAAAAAACTCAAAAGGCCAACGCCTGGTTAGTCATCGTCATCATCTGAGCCAGCCGAGAGCCGGTCGGCTTCGTCGCGGGTCGAGAGTTCTTCGATGAACATGTCGATATCGCCGTTCATGACTACCGGCAGGTTGTAAGATGAAATCCCAATCCGATGGTCGGTAACGCGGCTCTGCGGATAATTGTAGGTACGGATTTTTTCGGAGCGTTCGCCGGTACCAACCTGAGAACGGCGCTCGGCCTCGAGTTCTGAACGGCGCTTTTGCTCCTCCATTTCAAACAGGCGGGCGCGCAAAATGCTCATGGCGCGCAATTTGTTCTGCAACTGCGAACGCTCATCCTGGCAGGTGACAACCATGCCGGTTGGTTTGTGGTACAGGCGCACCGCCGTGGAGTTTTTCTGCACGTTTTGCCCGCCTGCGCCCGCCGAGCGATAGACTTCAATTTCGATATCTGACTCGGGGATGTGAATTTCAACATCGTCCACTTCGGCCAGCACCGCAACGGTGGCGGTTGACGTGTGAATGCGTCCTTGCGACTCGGTGGCCGGAACACGCTGGACGCGATGAACCCCCGATTCGTACTTCAACTTGGAGTAAGCCCCGTGGCCCTTGATTTCAAAGGTGATTTCTTTGAAGCCGCCAATCCCAATTTCGCTGGCCGAAAGCACCTCGCTTTTCCAGCGCTGGCGCTCGGCGTAAAGCGTGTACATGCGGAAGAGGTCAGCCGCAAACAGAGCCGCCTCGTCACCGCCGGTACCGGCCCGAATTTCAACAATTACGTTCTTGTCATCACGCGGGTCTTTCGGGACAAGCATACCCTTAAGCGCCTGCTCAATTTGGGGCACCTGTTCTTCGAGTTCAGCAATTTCCATCTCAGCCAGAGCGAGCAGGTCAGGGTCACTTTCGGTCTGCAACAAAGCGCGGGCCTCGTCAATTCGCTTGAGGGTCTGGCGATACTCGCGGGCTTTTTCAACCAGCGGCTCAAGGTCAATGCGCTCTTTGTTCAATTCGGCGGCGCGTTGATAATCGTTGCCAACCTCCATCAAAAGGCGGTTAATTTCTTCGTAACGTTCTTCAATTCCAGCCAGTTTTTCCAGCATACATCATCCTTCAAAAAAATACGCGAAAAGAAACGCGGCCAGACGTGCGCCGCGTTGCGGAATTATACCCTTTTCGGGCTTTCTACACCAACTTTTAGAAAGTGGCAACTGCCGAAAGCAGCATCGAAAACAGCACAATCAGCGAGAGGACAACAAAGACGATCCGATAAATCAGCAACTGGCGCGACTCGCGTGGATTTTTGGATGTTTTAGGGTTCACAGATTTCTTGACTGCCATTCAAATTACTCCTTA
>CAZNCT010000092.1:11086-15370 GCA_964571615.1 uncultured Anaerolinea sp.
TACCGTACTTTTTCCAAACTGTTTGAATTGCCTGCTCTAACTCTTCGAGGGTGGCAGGTTTCATGACATACCCATCTGCGCCCAGGCGATGGGCTTCTTCGACCTGAATTTCAGTGGCTTCCGAAGAGAGCATCAACACGGGCAGGTCGTTCCACTCGGCCCGGCGGCGAATGAACTCGAGCATCATGATGCCGGTCACTTCGGGCATACTGATGTCCAGCAAAATCAGGTCAGGGCGGTGACCATCGAGCAGTTCCTTGGCCGCCAGCCGGGCGGTGAGAAAATGGCGCGTTGTATGGCCGAGCATTTTCAGCATCAGTGAAACTGCCCCGGCCATTTCCTTGTCGTCGTCTATCAACCAGATGGTCTTCATTCTAAGTGCGCCCTGACATTTTCTGCCACCTCGCGCGGCAAGATTTCAGCCAGCGCCTCGAGGGAGGCTTCTCTAATCTTATCCACACTTCCAAAATGCCGCAAGAGGCTTTTGCGGCGAGCCGGGCCAACCCCAGGGATTGAATCGAGAATCGAAGCCATGCCCTGCTTTGAGCGGCGCTTGCGATGAGCGGTGATACCAAAACGGTGCGCCTCGTCGCGGATGCGCTGGAGCAGGTAAAGGCCCTGCGAGTGGCGCGGCAAAAGCAGCGGCTCAGATTTGTGCGGGAAGAAAATCTCCTCCTCGCGCTTGGCCAGGCCAATGACGGGAACTTTTTCGGTCAGCCCAAACTGTTCCAGCACCTGAACGACGCGCCCCAACTGGCCTTTGCCACCGTCAATAATCATCAGGTCGGGCAGGCGGGCAAACGATTCGTCCACTTTGGCGCCGGGGGCTTGCGCCTGAGATTCGCTGGCCGCCTGCCAGCGCTTAAACCGCCGGGTGAGCATCTCTTCCATGCTGGCAAAATCATCCGGGTTGCCAATCGAGGTCGAGTCGATATTGAACTTGCGATATTGTCCTTTGGCGGGGACGCCCTGCTCAAAAACCACCATCGCACCGACAGTGGCAACGCCCTGGGTGTGCGAGACATCATAGCATTCCATACGATTGGGCGGCTCTTTTAGCCCCAAAGCAGACTGCAACTCGGCCAGCGCCATTTCCTGCTTGTGGCTATCGCTTTGCCACTGGGTGCGCAGAGCCGCGAGGGTCTCGGCGGCGTTTTCGGCGGCCATTTGTACCAGTTCGTGCGGCTGTCCCTCACGCGGAACGTGAATCTCAACCTTGCCGCCGCCGCGCCGTGAGCGCATCCACTCCTGAATGATGCGGGCTTCCTCAATTTCTTCGGGCAATAGCACCTGCTGGGGCATCGAGGCGGCTTCGGTGTAAAACTGCTTGATAAACTCAGCAATCACCTCGGTATCGGCAGCGTCTTCGGTGCCTTCGAGCACGAAATACTCACGCCCAATCAGTTTGCCGCCGCGCACAAAGAAAATCTGCACACAGGCTTCACCATCGGCGCGGGCCATGGCAATCACATCTGAATCTTTGTAGTCAGACGCAAAAACAACCTTCTGACGCTCGACAATGCTGTTCATCGCTTTCAACTGGTCGCGCAAGGCGGCGGCTTTCTCAAAGCGCAACTCTTCGGCGGCTTTTTCCATTTCAGCCTGCACACGGGCCATGATAGGCTCCGAATGCCCGTTCAGGAATTCCATCAGGTCGGCAATCATCTGGCGGTAGGCGGCCTGGTCGGCGGCGCCAATGCACGGGCCAATGCACAACTTGATATCGTAGTACAGGCAGGCGCGTTTGTCTTGCCCGGTAATTTCGCGGTCACAGGTCAGATACGGGAAGACTTTGCGAAGCACATCGAGAGTCTGGTACACCGCCCAGGCGGAGGTGTACGGCCCAAAGTAGCGGGCGCCGTCTTCAAACATCTGGCGAGTGACGGTTACTTTTGGATAGGCGTCCTGCCAGTGGACTTTGATATAAGGATAGCGTTTATCATCTTTCAAGCGCACGTTGTACTTGGGACGGTGACGCTTGATGAGATTCATCTCCAAAATCAGCGCTTCCAGTTCCGAACCAACCACAATCCATTCCAGGTCAGCAATTTCGCGCACCAGGCGGCGGGTCTTGTTGTCGTGGCTCGAATCGGCGTGGAAGTAGGAACGCACCCGGTTCTTGAGATTAATCGCCTTGCCAACGTAAATAATCTTGCCTTCGGCGTTTTTCATCAGGTAACAGCCGGGCTTGGTGGGCAAAGTAGCAAGAACGCTCTGAATGTATTCGGAAATTTGCATGGCAGCGATTATAAACGATGGCTTTCGCAGACAAAACAAACTTTGGTTGTAAAATTACGGTGATGCCTGCCGCTTATCTTATCCCGATTGCTGAAACCCGGCGCGAGTTGGAAGTGCTCAACTCGCGCTTCATTGCCAGCCTGGCGCCGGTCTTCTCTAACGAAGAAGCGCGGGCCTTCATCAAACGCATCCGCGAGGAATTTCCCGACGCCAGCCACCATGTCCCGGCCTACATCATCGGCGGCGGAAACAGCCTGAGCGAATACTGCTCCGATGACGGCGAACCACAAGGCACGGCTGGACGTCCTGCGCTGGCAGTCTTACGCGGCTCCGGGCTGGGGAACGTGGCAGTTGTCATCACCCGCTATTTTGGCGGGACACTGCTCGGCACCGGCGGCCTGGTGCGGGCATACACCGAAGCCGCCCAAATGGCTGTTAGCGCCACTCCACGCGGACAGCGCATCCGCGTTCACACGGCCCTGCTGGCTATTCCGTACAATCTGCTTGAGCGCATCCGCCTGCTGGTGCCGCGTCACAGCGGCCAGATTTTAGAAGAAGACTTTGCCGCCGACATCACCCTGACCCTGCGTTTTCCGGTCGAGGCCCTGGAAGGTTTCCAGCGTGACTTGCGCGAGCTTTCGGCGGGCCAGTTGCAGGCCGAAATTATTGAAAGCGGAGAAATGCTGGTGCCGGTAGCAAAAAACGAAGCCGCCTGAAAATTTTTCGCCCAGACGTTTCAAATCCGGGCGATGTCGCAACAAAATAATTTTTGAAGTGAAAGCGGCGCACGGCCGCCAGGGTCATCCCGCTCAACTAAAGCCGCCGCGCGGCGTGCAAGACGAGCCGCTCGAAAAGCCCGAATCGCCTGACGAAAACGAAGCCACGGTCGAAAGCTTCTTGCGCGTATTCTGGCTCTGGCAGCCCGGACAATCCGGCAGGCGGTCTGCTTCTGAAAAGCGCACCATCTTTTCAAATTCCAATCCGCACTCACTGCAACGATATTCATACAAAGGCATAGGCTTTCTCTCCTGTCGAAAAGTAAAAATTGACCTGGATTAGGATGCAGTTCCTTCAAGAAAGTTACATTTTACTGGTAAAAGTCTTTTTGAAAAGGTAAAATAAGGCCATCACATTTCCCAAATTACTCCCAATGACAAAACGAATCCTGATTGACACCGACCCCGGCATAGACGACTCCCTGGCGATTTTGCTTGCCCTGGCCTCGCCAGAAGTATCGCTGGAAGGCCTGAGTGTTGTGCATGGCAATTGTTCTGTAAGCCAGGCAACCCACAACGCTTTGAGTGTGCTCCATCTGGCTGGCGCGGACCACATTCCGGTTGCGCGTGGCTGCGAACTGCCGCTGGTACAACCCTCGCTGCTGGCCCCCGAAACCCACGGCGAAAGCGGAATCGGTTATGCCAAACCGCCACAACCGAGCGCCCAGGCAGTTCAGGCACACGCCGTTGACTTTCTGATTGAAAAAATTCTCTCTGCGCCCGGCGAATACACCATTGTTGCCATTGGCCCGCTCACCAACCTGGCCCTGGCCATGCGCAAAGAGCCAAAAATCATCCCGGCCATCAAAGAAATTGTCAGCATGGGCGCGGCCATCCGTCACCAGGGCAACACCACCCCGCTGGCCGAGTTCAACGTCTATGTGGACCCGCACGCAGCCCACATCGTCTATCACTCCGGCGTGCCGCAAACCCTGGTGCCGCTCGATGTCACCTACCAGTGCATTCTGACCCCTGCAGATGTCAGCCGCCTGCTCAAACAAGCCCACCCGGTAACGCAATTTATTGCCGACGCCACCCGTTTTTACATGGAATTTCACGACGAATACCAGAAAATCGAGGGCTGTGTCATCAATGACCCGCTGGCCCTGGCGCTGACTTTTGCGCCCGAACTGTGCAACTACGAAGAGCTGTATGTAGATGTGGACATTCAGGGCGGGGTCTCGATGGGCAAAACCTTTGCCGATTTTTATCGCATGACCGGCAAACCCGCCAACATGAAAGTAGCCCTGGGTGTGCGCGGACGCGACTT
>CAZNCT010000093.1:0-13991 GCA_964571615.1 uncultured Anaerolinea sp.
CCAGCACCGTCACGCCAACGCCTGCCAGGACCGAAACGAGAATCAATTCCGGCGAGACGACCGGCCAACCAAGTTGGATATTGATAAAGGCGCTCAACGGTCCCTGGGCCAGGCGCATGACGCCGACCGCCAGCCAGTAGCCCAGGAACAGACCCAGGCCTGAACCGAGCAGGCCCTGAATCAGCCCCTCGGCCAGGATGATGCCCAGGATGGCGCGGCGGGTGGCCCCCAGGGCGCGCAACATGCCAATATCGCGGCGGCGCTCACTGACCACCGTGCGGAAGGTGTTGAAGATGATGAATCCGCCCATGAAGAGCGCCAACATGCCGAAGACGCTCAACCCGACCCGGGCCATTTCCATCGTAGCGAAGAGTTCATCGCCCGCCATCAGCGCGCCGACGCGGAAATTCTCGCCCAGCGCGGCTTCGATGCTGGCTTGAATCTCGGCCCGGCGGGCTTCCCCGGCCATAGCTTCGACGTTCAACTCAATCAGGTTGACTTTGCCGGTTTCACCGGTCATCGCTTGGGCTTGAGCGAGCGGCACAAAGACTTCCTCGTTGCCGGGAGCAATGCGCCCGGGCAAGAGGCCAACGATGGTCAGGTTGGTTGTTCCAGCCGCGGAGGGGAGCGTCAGCGTGTCACCCACCCGGACGGAGAAAGAATCGGCCAGGGTTTGGGTGATGACGGCTGCCGCAGTGTCAGAGTCGTTCAGGTAACGGCCAGACACAATCGGGAAGGCGCGAATCGAGCGGGCAACTTCGGGGGTCAGACCAACCAGATTAACGGCGACCAGGGTATCGGGCCGGGCGGGGTTTCCATCCACAAAATCAGCGGGTAGGTTGATGGTGCGGTGCAATGAGGCCGAGACAGCGCGGACGCCATCGAGGGAACGCAGTTTTTCGGCGGCGGCAGGGTCGAAGGCGCCGCCCGAGGCGCTGGTGATGGTGAAATCGGCGTTACCTTCCGCGCCCTGCACGTTGGCTTGCAGCGCGGCAATCATGGTCGGCAGAACGGTGTTCATGCCGAAGATGAGCAGCACGCCAAAAATGATGGCGAGGGTGGTTAAAAAGGTGCGCAGTTTGCGGCCCAGGAGGTAACGGTAGGCGAGGGTGAGTTGGATGCTGTTCATTTGGTGATTTCCTGATTTGGTGATTTGGTGATTGTATAATTCACAAAATCACCAAATCACTCAATCACTAATTTTTGGAGGTGTTTATGAATCCTGATGAATTGCGCGCTCGGACGCGGGCGTTTTCATTGCGGGTGGTCAAGTTGGTGCAGTCGTTGCCGAAAAACATGGTCGCCGATGTGATGGGGAAGCAGGTTTTACGTTCCGCGACTTCGGTGGGGGCCAATTATCGGGCTGTCTGCCGCGCCCAAAGCGACGCAATGTTCATCTCGAAACTTTCGATTGTGGTCGAGGAGGCCGATGAAACCGTGTACTGGCTGGAACTCATCCGAGATGCCGGGCTGGTCAAGCCAGAATTGCTGGCAGAACTGATTGATGAAGCCGAGCAAATCCTGAAAATCATGGCCGCCTCGCGGAAAACCGCTCGGCATTGAGTGATTTTTTGATTGGGCGATTTGGTGATTGTAAAAATCACTCAATCACCAAATCGCTAAATCGCTAAATCACTAAATCGCTAAATCTTTTTCCGTTCCAAAACCGTCTCCTCGGCCACTTTGCCATCCTTGAGAAAGATAATCCGGTCGGCATAGGCGGCGATGCGCGGGTCGTGGGTGACCATGACGACAGCGCGGCCAAATTCCTTGCTGACCTGGCGCAGCAGCCCGGCAATTTCGTCGCTGGATTTGGTGTCGAGGTTGCCGGTCGGTTCGTCGGCCAGAATTAACATCGGCTCGGCGACCAGGGCGCGGGCGATTGCCACCCGCTGTTGCTGTCCGCCGCTTAACTGGTCGGGGCGGTGGCTGAGACGGTCGCCCAACCCGAAGCGGGAGAGCCATTCGGCGGCTCGTTTCTGCGCTTCGGCGGGTTTGACGCCATCGAGCGTGACCGGCAGGGCGGCGTTTTCGAGCGCGGTGAGAACGGGAATCAGGTTGTAGAACTGGAACACGAATCCCATTTTGCGGCGGCGCAATTCGGTCAGCGAGTCATCGTCCAGGTCGTTCAGGTTATGCCCATCGACGGCAACCGCGCCATCGGTAGCCTTGTCCAGCCCGCCGATGAGATGCAGCAGGGTTGATTTTCCGCAGCCAGACGGCCCCATGATGGCGACAAATTCGCCGGGGTCAATTTTCAACGTCACATGGTCGAGCGCAGTCACGGCGGTTGGGCCGGAGCCGTAAATTTTTGTCAGATTAGATGTAGAGATAATAGACATTTTTCATTTCCTGAATCATTGGGTGATTTTTTGATTTTGTGATTTGGTGATTTTGTGATTGAAAAAATCACCAAATCACTCAATCTCTCAATCACCAAATCTCTCAATCACCAAATCACTCAATCACCAAATCCTGCGTGGCGTCCCACAATCGCTTTTGTGTCTCCCGGTTGTAGGCGTTCTTGTTGGCTTTGGCGGGCTTGTTCGGCGCGTCCCAATAGCCGCCAGTGACAGTTTCAAGCGCGGGGTCGGCGGCCAGCCAGGTATAAGTCTCGGCCATTTTTTCGGGGGTCAGGGCAAACTTGCGCTTCATTTCGTACAGTTTCAGCAGGAACTTGGGCAGGTGCGTCAGGCGCTCATCGGGGATGGCGACATTGCCCACCCGCACGCAGTTGACCGTCACGCCCGTCCCCTTCAGCCGCTCGGCCAGGTCGAAGGTAAACATCACCTGGGCCTGTTTGGCGTGGTAGTAGGCGTGCTGCATGGAGAATTTTTTCTGCCCGTTCAGGTTATCGAATTCGATGTCGAGAAATGGATAGGTCATCAAGCCCTGGCTGGCGACGGTGATGATACGGCTCGGCGCGCTGGCTTTGAGCATATCGAGCAGCAGTTGCGTCATCAGGAAAATGTTGACATGGTTGGTGGCAAAGACCGTCTCCACGCCATCCTCGGTGATGACCGGTTTGGTCAGGCTGTGGTCGAAATTGGCGGCATTGTGAATCAGGACATCGAGACGCGCGTGGCGGCTGGAAAATTCGTCCACGAACCGGCGCACCGAGGCCTGCGAGGCCATATCCACGCGGAGCAGTTCCACCCGGTCGCTGTTCGCCGCTTGCCGGACATCTGCCAACGCCTGTGCGCCGCGCTCCGCCGAGCGGCAGGCCATGACAACGGTTGCGCCCAGTTTGGCGAGTTGAATCGCGGCGGCTTTGCCAATCCCGGAGTTTGCCCCGGTGATGATGATGGTTTTATCTGTAAGGTTGGTCATTTTGTAAGATGTTAAAGGTTGAAGGTTGAAGGTCAAAAACCACCCTTCGGCTGCGTGCTTCGCTACCGCTAGGCACTCCGCTCAGGGCTTAAAAACTGATTACTGTTCACTGGTTCCTGAACCCGGCGGCGGGAAGGTCGAACCCTTATCGCCTTTCCGGGGCCTGCCGCGTGGGCGAATTTCCGGTTCAGGGAAAGGCTGGCCCTTGATGGCCTCGATGCGCATTTCGGTAATGTCCATCCAGCGCAGGTCGGCTTCGAGGTGCATGATGGCCTTATCGAGCAGCAGAATTTGGGCCATTTCGCGGCGCGGGTCGTAGCTGTCGCGCAGGGTGGTCATGGCGTGCATTTCCTTGTAAAGGTGGCTGCGCTGGGTCTGGAGAATGCGCTCCGGGCTGGATTCACCCGAAAAAAGCGCCACCATCAGTTTGACGAAAAATTCATCGCGCTGGTGCTGGGTGTCCACAGCGGAGGCAAACCACTCGTGCAAGTGCGCCCGCCCGGCCTCGGTCAGCGCATAAATGCGGCGCGAGGGTTCATCGCCCTGCCCCAGGTCCGAGGCACGCATCACCAGCCCGGATTCTTCCAGCCGCTCGAGGGTGGTGTAAATTTGGGCCGGTTTGACATCCCAGGCCTCCGCGCCGCCGACCACCGCTTCAAAAGCGGCGCGCAGTTCGTAGCCATGACGTGGTTTCTGGGCAAGTAATCCGAGCAGGGCGTGGCGAATAGACATAAGCAGAAAATATTAACGAGTTACTATTTTTATAAATGATAAACGAGTTAATATTTAGTGTCAAGATAATTTGGCAAAAACCCGTTTTTACATCTGGCAGTCCAAAAACAAAAGATGTAGAATACAGCATTATTCCCCCACCCCAAAGGAAAACCCGCCCGTGGAAAACCTGTTCACTCCCGAAAACGGCATCGCCCTGTTAACCCTGGCCGTTCTGGAAATTGTGCTTGGGATTGACAATATTGTCTTTATCTCAATCCTGGCAGATAAGTTACCAGAAAACCAGCGCGCCAAAGCCCGCCAACTTGGCCTGGGCCTGGCCCTGCTTACCCGTATTCTGCTCCTGCTCTCACTGAGCTGGATTATCAAACTGGAAACACCGCTCTTCACTCTGCCAGTTCTGGATATCGGCATTTCAGGACGTGACTTAATCCTGCTTGGCGGAGGCCTGTTCCTGATTGGCAAAGCCACCCACGAAATTCACGACAAACTGGAAGGCAAGCACGGCTCAGCCAGCGCCCGGGTTGCCTCTTCACTGATTGCCATTGTGCTCCAGATTGGCCTGCTCGATATTGTCTTCTCACTCGATTCGGTCATCACTGCCGTTGGCATGGTCGATGAACTGGCCATCATGATTAGCGCCGTGATTATCGCCGTCATTATCATGCTGTTTGCCTCGGGCCCCATCAGCGATTTTGTCAGCCGCCACCCAACCGTTAAAATCCTGGCACTTTCCTTCCTGCTGCTCATCGGCACAGCCCTGGTTGCCGAAGGCCTGCATCAGCACATCGAGAAGGGCTATGTTTACTTCGCCATGGGCTTTTCAGTTTTTGTCGAAATGCTCAACCTGCGAATGCGGCAGGTCAGTGACCCCGTTCAACTCCACAGCGCCTACGCTGCGGTGAGCAATCCGCGTTCGCATACCGCCCGCAAGGCCAGCAAGAAAAAATAACCCTGATGAATTACCTGCGCAACCTGGCCCGCCTGGCCCTGGGACAACGCTTGCTCGACCCGCTGGTCGCCATTTACTACGTTACCACCCATTGCAACCTGAACTGCGCCTATTGCGAAGACTTCGGCGCCCGCCGCAACGCCCAAAACGAACCCCCTGCCCCGCTCGAAGATGCCAGACACATCCTGCGCGTCATTCGCAGCGGGGTCGATTCACTCTGGATAACCGGCGGCGAGCCCCTGCTCACACCGCACCTGCCCGATTTGCTGGATTACGCCAAACGCGCCCTGCGCTTCCGCCAAATCAGCCTGATTACCAACGGGATGCTGCTGCCGCAACATCAAGACATTCTGCCCCACCTCGACCGGTTGGTCGTCAGCCTGGATACGCTCTCTCCTTCGGCCTGGTCTGCGTTAAACCTGCCGGAATACTACGCCGAAACAATCCGCGAGATTATCCTGCAAACCGCCAGACAGCAAAAAAAATATGGCTTTCGGCTCATCCTGAATGCAGTCCTGACGCCTGAAACCATCCAGGCAGAGCCAGGCATCTTTTCTCTGGTAGACCTGTGCGCCCAAGCAGGCATCTGGATTTCGTTTTCGCCCCAGGCGGCCAACAACTGGCCGCGTTATGAACTGCTTGCCAGCCCGGCCTATCGCCAGGCGCTGGCAGAACTGGCGGCCCGAAAAAAGAAAGGCGCCCCCATCCTGGCCAGCGACGCCTACCTGCAAACCTTGCGCGATAACCTGCCCTACGATTGCTACCCAAGCCTGGCCCCACGCATCATGCCCAACGGCGACCTGACCTATCCCTGCCGCCCGATAGAAAAAGCGGGCGGAGAGCAAGGCGGGCGGCCCATCAGTCTAAAAAACGTCTCCGACTGGCAAACGGCCTGGCGGGCGGCCCGGGCCGCCTACGGAGACCCGCCAACGATGTGCGTATCCTGCTTTCAGCAATGTTACGCCGAACCATCCCTGATGCAAACCCGCCCCATCGATTACCTGCGAGAAAGAAAAAGCCTGGCGACCTATGTGCCAGGCTAGGAACCAGACCTGCAATGCACAAGCCCTATCGTTTCTTTGACTTCGTCATGGTCTTTTTTGTGACCGTGCTTGTTCTCAGCAACATTGCATCTTCGGCAAAAATTGTTGATTTGCGCGTCAGCCTGTTTGGGTTCGCGCTGGCCTTCGATGCCGGGACGATTCTCTTTCCGCTTGGCTATATCTTCGGCGACATCCTGACCGAGGTGTATGGCTTCAAGCGCTCACGGCGCGTCATCTGGATGGGCTTTTTTGCCCTGGCGCTCTCGGCGGCGGTTTTTTGGGTGGTCAGCATCCTGCCAGGTGAGGCCCTGTGGCAGGAATACGCCGGAGACGCGGCCTATGCCGCCATTTTGGGCGGCATGTCGAGCGGGGGCATCGTGCTCGGCTCGCTGGCAGGCTACTGGACGGGAGAATTTTCCAACGCGGTAGTGCTGGCGAAAATGAAGGTCTGGACAAATGGACGCCACCTGTGGATGCGCACGATTGGCAGCACCCTGGTTGGACAGTTGGTGGATACCGCCGCCTTTGTGCTGGTGGCGACGATTTTTGGCGTTTTCCCCTGGGCGCTGTTTGCCACGCTGGTGGTGACAAATTATCTCTTCAAGGTGGCGGTTGAAGTCTTGTTTACCCCGCTGACGTATGTGCTGGTCAATTTTTTGAAGCGGGCGGAGGGGGAGGATGTGTTTGACCGGGAGACGAGTTTCAGGCCGTTTTAGAAAGTAACGCCGTCTTCAGACGACCAAGACGAAAAAACCATCTCAAAACGGCGGTGCAAAGCGTTAGGCCAGCAAGCGGGTGTTGATTTCTTGCACGTCGGTCTGGTAGCGGACGAGGTCATCGCGCAGGCGTTCGGTTTCGTTGCCGTAGCGCAGGCGGCGGGCCAGGAAGGCAAATTCTTCACTGCCATAGGGCGGCACATTGACATCTTTGGCATTGCCGCGCACGACGCGCATCGAGTCAATCAGCCAGCGCAAAAAGGTGTGGGCTTTGTGCAGGCGGGTGTAGTCGTCATCGTTTAGAATTCCAGCGCGGTGCAGGGCGTCCATGCACTGACGGATGTTCGGCTGGCGCAGGGAGGGGTTTTCGGCGCCATAGGTAATTTGCAGTCCCTGAACGAGATATTCAATATCCACCAGCCCGCCAGGGCTGTACTTGGCGTTGAACGTACCCGCCGAAACCAGGTGACGCACCTGGCGCTCGCGCATGGCGCGCATGGCGGTTACATCGAAGGGCTGACCGGTGTAAACAAAGGCATCGCGCAAGCGGCAAACCTGTTCGCCGAGCGCCGGGTTGCCAGCAATCGGACGCATTTTGACCAGCGCCTGGCGCTCATAGGCCCAGGCAGGCCCATCGGGGGCGTAGTAGCGGCGGAAGGAATCGAGCGAAACCGCCATGCTGCCCGCCTTGCCATACGGACGCAGCTGCAAATCGACCTGGAAGATGCCCTCCTGGCGGGCCTGAATGGTTGCCAGAAAATCGCGCACCACGCGCTCGTGAAATTCAGAAGTCGGGATGACCTGGGGGCCATCGGTTTGACCATCTTCATCGTACAGGAACATCAACTCAATGTCGGAGGCGAAGCCAAGTTCGCGCCCGCCGCATTTGCCCAGCGCCAAAACGGTCATCTGCGAGATTTCGCCATCGGCGCGGCGCGGTTGTCCGTGCAGACTGCGCAGGTCTTCGGCGCACAGGTAGTAAGCGTTGTTGACGATGACCTCGGTCAGGTCGGTCAGTTCGGCAGAGAAATCCCAAAACTCGCGGGTGTGCCCAAGCAGGTGACGCATATCGAGGCGGAACATCTCGCGGTCTTTGAAGTCGTTGAGCACTTTGCGCCAGGGCGCGTCTTCACGCGGGCGCTGGGGGCCGTCGTGGACGGGATGCAGGGCGTCTTCGAGTTCGGCTTGCAACTGCTGGCGCGATTTGGCGGTATCGAGGGCGGTCAGGTCAGAGACGACCGGGAACAGGTTGGCGTATTGCATACGCATAAAATCGTCCCACAGGAAGTCGCTGACGCCGAGCAACTGCGCCAGGTTGTTGAGCACTTCGGGGCGCTCGATGGAGGCCAGTTCGTCGGGCCAGTTGGGGCGCTCGAAGAGTTTTTCGATAAATTCGCGGAAGTGCAGGAGCGCCGATGCCGGGTTGGGGCAGCGCGGCAGGAGGTGGGTGAAGTGCTTAATCAAGACGGCGGCGGTGCGCAATTCACGCTGTTTCTGGTAGGAGGTGATTTTGCGCCCGTCTTTGTCGGTGACGAAGAGCAGGTCATTGACGCGGCTGCCGTGCGTCTCGACCACCATGCGGGCGATGTAGGTGCGCGTCAGCGAAAGGGCATTGGTGAACTCGTACAGGAAGCCGATGGTATCGGGAGCGTCGAGGCGCAGGGCAGTGTAACGGGCCGAGACCCGGTTATCAATTTTGATGTCGATGGGAAACAGCGGCTCGGCGGCGGGCAGGAGTTTTTGGAAGGTTGCGCCAACCCGTTTGGCGAGTTCACTGCGGGCTTCGCGGCGCTTGCCAGCGTGCATCAGGCGCAGGAGGGCGGCGAGTTCATCGGTGTAGCGCTGCCAGGTTTCGGCGTCAGGCGCAGGGCCAACCGGTTTGACGGTAAACACGTCCACAATTTTTTGGGCGGCAGAGGGGGGCACCGGGCTGGTTAAACGGTCAGACAGGCTGCGGGGGGTCTGGTCGAGGGCTTCGTAGGTGAAGATTTCGCCCGCCTGAATATCCAGCCCATAGACGAAGAAAAGTCCGCAGATGAGCGACAGTTCCCCCAAATAATCGTAGGCGACAATCGTCACCTGCCAGCGCTGGTCGTCGAGCGGGTGGGCTTCGAGGCGGATGAGGGTTTCGTCATTGAGCGACTCGGCCATCAGGGCGTGCTTGCGGATGTCTTCGGGGTTGAAAATGGTGACGTATTCGGCATCGAGGCGCGCCAGGTGCTGTTGCACAACCGGGTCGGGGGTTTCTTCAACCGGGGCGGGGGTGCTGACGGGTTGAATTCCGCCGATGTATTTGGCGTAAATGGCGCGGATGGCCTGGCTGTGACGCTGGTAGCGCTCGAGCATTTTCTCGCGGGCTTCGCTGGCCGAGCCGCGAAAACCGAGTCGGCGGGCGAGCAGGGTCAGGGCGGCGGGGTCGGCGGGCAGGGTGTAGGTCTGGCGGTAGTGCATCATCTGCAAGAAATGCTCGACCGTGCGCAGGAAGATGTAGCCATCTGAGAGGGTGCGCCCTTCGGTGGCGGTCAGGTGCCCAAAACGAACAAGGCGGGTGATGGCAACCAGGGTGGCGCGTTTGCGCAGGCGCGGATTTTCGCCATAAGCCAGTTGCATGAACTGGACGACAAATTCGACATCGCGGATGGAGCCTTCGCCGAGTTTGACTTCGCCCCACTCGCGCCCGCGCTGGCGCAGGATTTCTTCGGTGCGCTGTTTCATGGCGTGGACGCTGGCGCGCACGGTTTCGGGGTTTTGCCCAAAGATGACCGGTTCGATTTCGCGGCGGAACTCCAGCCCGAGGTCGAAATCTCCGGCGATGGGGCGGGCTTTGATGAGGGCTTGTTTTTCCCACAGGCGGGCGTGTTTGTTGAGGTAATCGAGGTAGCCCTGCAGGGTGCTGACCAGGGCGCCATCGCGTCCCCAGGGGCGCAGGCGCATATCAACACGGTAGAGGAAGCCTTCGGAAGTGACGCTGGCGAGGGCTTCAATCAGTTGTTGGGCCAGGCGCAGCAAGGCGGGGCGGTCTTCGCGGGAGAGGAAGAGCAGGTCGATGTCGGAACTATAGTTGAGTTCGCGCCCGCCGAGTTTGCCCATCGCCAGGACGACAAAGCCATCGGGCGAAACCCCGGTGCGGGCGCTGGCATACGCGAGCGCGGCGCGGGCCATGCCATCTGCCAGAAAAGAAAGTTGGCGGGTGACGGTCGGCATATCGTACAGGTCGAGCAGGTCGCAAGCGCCAATGCGCAGCAGTTCGCCGTGCTGGTAACGGCGCAAGGAGTCGAGTTCCATGCCGGGGGCGGCCAGGGCGCGCATCGATTCGAGGCCTTCGGCTTCGTATTGTTCAGGTTTTTTGAGGGCCGAAAGCGCTTCGCGGTCGAGCAGCAGGTCGAGGCGGCCCGGCGAGCGCAGCAGGATTTCGGTCAGAAACTGGCTGCCCGCAAAGATGGTAATCAGAATTTCAACCGCGCGCGGGTTTTGGGTCAGTTTGGCAAAGATTTCGGCAGATTGCCCGTCACTGGCAAAGCGCTCAAAGTTAATCAAGGCCTGGTCGGGGTCGGCACAGGACGAGAGACTGGCAAGCAGGTGCGGGAGCAGTTCGCCAACCGCCGCGGCGCTCTCGGGGCTGGCGGCGGCCATGCGGCGCAAACGGCGCAGGCTGGCGGGGCTGTCGGCAAAACCGAGCGTCTCAAGCAGTGATTGAGCGGCAACTTCGGGGAAGTCGGGGTTGAGCAGTTGGTCAGCGCGCAGGGGAGTGTTCATGGGGGAAATTATAACTTCTTTGGTTTATTTTCCGATGAACAGCCGTAAGGAGTACCCGTTTGGGTCATGCAAACGGTCTGGGCCGGTCTTTTTGGGGCTGGAGAACGGCAAACAAGCGCAGAACTTTCTCCCTACGGGTAATTACGCCAGTGAGAGCCTTTTCTTACAATCAGATTAGTTTGTAGAACAAGGAGAAATCGCCATGTTAATCGCTATCGTCATTTTCCTGGTCGCCTATATCGCCATTGCCAGCGAAAAATTTCCGCGCCACTGGGTTGCGCTGGGCGGCGGCGGGCTGATGGTTTTGTTTGGGGTGCTCAGCCTGCAAGATGTCTTCAACTATATCAGTTGGGAAACCCTAGGCCTGCTGGCCGGAATGTTTGTGCTGGTGTCGATGCTGCAAGAGGCGGGCTTCTTTTCCTGGCTTGCCATGAGCGCAGTGCGGCGGGTCAATTATCGCCCGGCAGCCCTGTTCGTGGTTTTGATTTTGCTGGCAGCCTTCCTGGCCGCTTTTATGGATAGCATCACCGTCATGCTCTTCCTATCGGCGTTGACCATTCAACTCTGCCGATTACTGCGACTGGACCCGGTGCCGCTGGTAATTGCCGAGGTGTGCGCGGCCAACACGGGCGGCGCGGCCACCCTGGTCGGCGACCCGCCTAACGTCATCCTGGGCACAACGCTGGGATTCCAGTTTTCCGATTTTGTCACCCATACCGGGCCAATTGCCCTGACCGGCGCCTTCCTGCTGCTGGGAGTCTTCTATTTTGTCAATCGCAAAGCGCTCAAAGACGCGCACAGCGCCCTGACACCAGAAACGATTGCCGAAATTGAACAACTGCATCAGGAGCCGCTGCATGTCCGTTTCACCCAGGTTGGCCTGGCTGGGATGGGCGCGGCGGTCTTTCTGCTGATTTTCCACATTCCGCTGAGCGAATGGAGCGGTCTGCACATTTCGGCGGCAGTTGCGGCGCTGGTGCCGGCGGCCTTTGCCATCCTGGCCCTGCCTGCCGACCAGCGCAAAGCCGCCATTCTACGGGTGGATAGTCACAGCATCCTGTTCTTTGCCGGGCTATTCATGCTGATTGGCGGCCTGGAAAAAGTGCACATCTTTGAAAAACTGGCCGACCTGATGGCGACGGCATCCAATCCGCATGCGCTGGTGATTGCCCTGCACTGGGGGCCGGGATTGTTGAGCGGGGTGCTGGATAACGTGCCGCTGGCCCTGGCAATGAGTTATGTGCTCGAAGACCTGGCCGCCATGCCTGGCATGCCTGCCCTGGCCCTGATGGTCTGGTCGCTGGCGCTGGGCGTTGATATCGGCGGCAACCTGACGCCGATTGGCGCATCGGCCAATGTCGTGGCCTACTCGTACATGGAACACAATCACGGCAGTGTCGGCTGGAAGCGCTGGTTGTTGATTGCCGTGCCGCCAACCATCCTGGTTATGCTGATTGCCTCGTTGATGGTTTTTCTAAAGGGTCAGGTCGGCTGGTACTAAATGGCCCATTTGGGTCAAACGACAGCCCCAAAACGCGCCAGCAGGCTTAAAACCGGTTTCAGAAATTGTCCATACGGGTAATAGCGAAGCAAACCACGAACGCATAGAATGTCAAAGTATGAGACGCAAGGGAGCGGGTGTTGTGTACGCCTCCGGCCTGCCAAGCCTCCTTCTGCACAAGGCCCGCTCCCGCGTTGCAATCGTCTAAAAGAAATCTTTTCTCAACACAAAGGAGAGACAAAATGAAAACCAACCTGTTGAAATCCATCAAATGGACACGCTGGGTACTCGTCCCGGCCATGGCTGCTGCAACCCTGATTGCAGCCACCCCCGCCTACGCCCAGTCACCAGACCCGCTTGCTGACTTTACCCGTGGCCTGAACACGATGTGGGTGCTGGTAGCATCTTTTCTGGTCTTCTTTATGCAAGCCGGGTTTGCGCTTCTGGAGGCAGGCCTGACCCGCGCCAAAAACACCACCAACATCTTCTTCAAAAACCTGGTGGACTTCCTGTTCGCAACCATGGCCTTTTGGGCTGTTGGCTACGCTTTTATGTTCGGCGCTTCAGCGGGAGGCTGGATTGGCACGAGCGAGTTCTTCGTTTCGGCCTCCAGCGCCGATGTGGCCGACCTGCCGATCATGGCTTTCTGGTTCTTCCAGCTGGTTTTTGCCGGAACCGCTGCGACCATCGTTTCGGGAGCCATGGCCGAGCGCACCCGCTTCACCTCGTATCTGATCTATAGCTTCGTGATTTCAGCCATCATCTACCCGATTGCCGGTCACTGGATGTGGGGCGGCGGATGGCTCTCAACCCTGCCTTTCGGCGCAGGCTTCAAAGATTTCGCCGGTTCGACGGTCGTCCATAGCGTCGGCGGCTGGCTGGCCCTGATTGGTGCAATTGCCATCGGCCCGCGCATTGGCCGCTTCGCCAAAGACGGAACCCCCATCGCCATCCCCGGGCACTCCATCTCGCTGGCTTTCCTGGGCGTCTTCATCCTGTGGCTGGGCTGGTTCGGCTTCAACCCTGGCAGTCAGCTGGCTATCTCGGGCGCAAATGCCGATGTCGTTGCACTGGTCGCAGTCAATACCAACATGGCCGCAGCCGCTGGCGCCCTGACCGCGATGTTCGTTAGCTGGATGTTCGTTGCCAAAAAACCTGACCTGGGCACCGCCCTGAACGGTGTGCTGGCTGGCCTGGTCGCCATCACCGCTCCGTGCGCTTTCGTCACCCCGGGCTGGTCTATCGTCATCGGCGCCGTTGGCGGCGTGGTGGTCGTCTATGGCGCAATCCTGCTTGAGAAACTGAAGATTGACGACCCGGTCTCGGCTGTGCCGGTTCACCTGATGAATGGTGTTTGGGGCACCCTGGCAGTTGGTATCTTCGCCACCGAGGGCGGCGTCACCGGTCTGATTGCAGGCAATGGCGCGCAGTTTGTTGCCCAGTTGATTGGCGTCCTGGCAGTCGGCGCCTGGTGTATTGTGACCGGCTACGTCCTGTTCTTCCTGGTACTCAAAGGTTGGTTCGGCCTGCGCGTCTCCCGCGAAGAAGAGCACAAAGGCCTCGATATTCAGGAACACGGCACCGATGCCTACCCCGGCTGGGTTCCGACCCCCACTGCCAGCAACACCGGCGATTAGCAAAACCACAATCCACTCCCCCGTCAGAAAGACATTCTGGCGGGTTTTTTTTTATTTTGGGCAATTAAAAATTTCGCGCAAGAAACGGGTGGAAAATCGGCCTGAAATGGCCTACAATGGCGGCATGTCAACCATTCCCACCCCGTTTAGCGAAAACAGCCACGATTACGCCCTGATTGAGCGCGCCATTCGATACATCGAAGCCCACGCCAGCCGCCAACCCGAGTTGGATGAAATCGCCGCGGCCCTCGGGTTGAGCGCCTCGCATTTCCAACGTCTATTCACGCGCTGGGTCGGCATCAGCCCCAAGCGCTTCCTGCAATT
>CAZNCT010000093.1:14001-14992 GCA_964571615.1 uncultured Anaerolinea sp.
GCAAAGAAAACGCCAAACAAATGCTCAAAAATTCGGGGGACATTTTAGACGCTGCCTACGGGACAGGTTTATCTGGCCCCGGGCGATTGCACGACCTTTTGGTTCATACCGAGGCCGCCACCCCCGGAGACTTGAAGCGGCGCGGCGAGGGGCTGCTCATTCGCTATGGCTTTCACCCCTCCCCTTTTGGCGAGTGCCTTTTGGCCCTCACCTCGCGCGGAATCTGCTACCTGGGCTTTGTTCAAACCGACCGAAGCGCTGCCCTGGAGATTCTTCGCTCCGACTGGCCGCAAGCAAACCTGCAAGAAGCGCCCGCTGAAACAGCCCCGTTCATCCCGGCTCTTTTCAGCCTGAGCGAACATCCAGAAAAACCGCTTGCCCTGCACCTGACCGGCACCAACTTCCAGATTAAGGTCTGGGAGGCCCTGCTCAAAATCGCCCCCGGGCAGGTCAGCACCTATCAGCGCATCGCAGCAGGTATTGGCTATCCGCAATCCGCGCGGGCGGTGGGGAATGCCATTGCGCACAACAAAATTGCCTGGCTGATTCCCTGCCATCGCGTCATCCGCAAAGAAGGTGAGTTTGGCAACTACCGCTACGGACTGCCACGCAAAAAAGCCATGCTGGCCTGGGAGTCAGCGCTAACAGAATAAAAAAACAGGGGGCAGACTTGATAAAGTTTCGCGGAAAATTCTTCAGATTCCGTAAACTCCGTTTGCTCCGCGTCCAAAACATCAAACGATCGGAGAAGCATGAAAACAAAAATCTGGCTGGCCTTGCTGGCTGTTTACATCATCTGGGGTTCAACTTATCTCGGCATCCGCTTTGCTATTGAGAGCATCCCCCCTTTCCTGCACGCGGCCATACGCTTTCTCATCTCCGCCGGTTTGCTTTTGGGCTGGCGGCTGCTGGCCGGGGACGAACGCCCCACGCTGAAGCAGTGGCGCGATGCCGGTGTTGTCGGCCTGTTTTTGATTTTGGGCGGCAACGG
>CAZNCT010000094.1:0-4229 GCA_964571615.1 uncultured Anaerolinea sp.
TGTATTTTCATCGGTTTGCGCTATGATTAAGTGCGATGAATGCGAATAAAAGATGAGCGGTTTTGTTGTTCTGTTTGATATAGCGGGTCAGCCAATCACTGCCGAATCCCTGGATGTGACCCGCTTCCAGATGAGTCATCGCGGCCCTGATGGTTTTGATGAGTTGCGCGTTGGCCCAATCTGGATGGCGCACTGGCACTTTTGGACCACTCCTGAAGAAGTGGGTGAGCGTCAGCCGCTTTTCCCCGATGATCTGCCTTTTTACCTGGTATATGATGGCCGCCTGGATAACCGTGAAGAGTTGTTGGGCTTGCTTTCCATCTCTCCTGAGCCAGAGGCACTCCTTTCTGACGCAGCCCTTGTCCTGCGCGCTTATGCGGCCTGGGGTGAGCGCTGTGTGGAGAAATTTTTAGGTGATTTTGCTTTTGTTTTGTACGATAAACAGCGCCAAATCGTTTTTTGCGCCCGTGACCACCTGGGCGCCTCGACGCTTTTTTATGCCTTGCAGGGCAATCGCCTGGCTATTTCATCCGACCCGCTGCCTGCTGCGCTCCTGCGCGGCCTCCCGTTGGAGCAGGACGACGCGGCGGTTGCGCACTACTTCGCTTTTCGTGAACATCCTGCCGGGCAGTCCTTTTTCAAAGGCGTGACCCAACTGCCTCCGGCGCACGCTTTTCGGCTTCAAGATGGTCAAATATACACCTGGCGCTACTGGCAGATGGAACCAGGCCAGCGTATTCGTTACAAGACCGACCGTGAATACGGAGAGCATTTTCTCAGTCTCCTGACCGAAAGTGTGCGCTGCCGGATGCGCTCGGTAGGCCCAACCGCTGTTTTGATGAGTGGCGGTCTCGATTCAGCCTCCGTGGCCTGCCTGGCGGCGCAGATGATAGCCCCGCAGCAATTAATCACCATTTCGTATGTGTTTGACCGCTTTCCCGAATGTGATGAGCGCCGCTATATCAACACGGTGAAAGAAAAATGGAATACGATTTCGCACCAAATTCCATCGGATGATGTTTGGCCCTACAAAGGCATCTTTTCTCCCGATGCCTGCCAGCGGCAGATGCCGATAGGCAGCCCCTATCGGCCCATTCACCAGCGCGTTTTTCAGTTTGCGCACGAATCAGGCGTGCGGGTGATGCTCTCCGGCGTTTTTGGCGATGATTTGTATCTGTATGGCAAGTGGTGGCTGCCGGGCCTGCTTGCCGAAGCCAGACTCAGCCGCGCAGTTCGAGAGATTCTCGCCCAGGCGCGGGTTCGAGGGCCTGGCTTTGTGCTCCGAAACGATGTACGCCTTTTGCTGCGCTCAATGCTGGATGCCCTGCCCGGAGGCCGTTCTGTTCGCCGTTCGTCTGACGGCCCGGCCTGGTTAACGGAACTTTCAACCCGCTTGCTGGCGGCAGGCCAGTCCGAATCTTCGGTGCTGGAGAAATACGGTATCATGACCTCTGGCTTTGTCGCTTCTGCCGCGGCGCGCTCGAAGTCTGAAATGAATTGCGATGGCCTCGAGCCGCGCTACCCGTACCGCGACAAGCGACTGTTTGATTTTGTCCTGAATGTGCCAGCTTACATTTTGCACGCCAATGGCATGTACAAGCATGTGTTGCGCGAAGCCATGCGCGGCATTTTGCCCGAAGAGATTCGCACCCGCCGCATGCCGACCACCATGCTGCCTTTTTATTTCTATGGTATTAATACCGAAAAAGAAAACCTTTCAGGGTATATACGACGTGAAGGCTTGCGCTGGCGCCAATTTGTCAACCCCGATTGGCTGCTGAAACATTGGGATAAGCCGGTGCTTTCCCATGAAAACGATGGCCCCGAACTGGCCGTTTTCTGGTTATGTATTGCCTATACTCTCTGGTATGAACGAATTTTTTCGACTCAATTTTCTGAAGGTGACTTATGAAAAATACGCTTGATACGCTCAACATGGATAACAAAAAGACTGGCACAGACACCTGCCCCCAGACGCGCAAAATATATCGAGCACCCCAGCTGGTGTGCTTTGGCGATGTGCGTTCTGTTACTTTAGGAGGTTCCCCTGGTAATGGAGACAGTCTTCCTCCTGGCCCTGGAGTATCTAAGCCCTAATGATTCGCTGATTGATTTGCAAATTTGGTCATCTCCTCTTGGTATCCTCCTGCGCGTTGAGGGCGGCAGTGATTTCTGCATCAGCCCCGATGGGCGCGAAATCACCCGCCCGGGCCGGGAGGCGGAGCCGCTCGAAGGCCTCGACCTTGAGATTCAGCAAGGGCCAGCCCAGGTGCTGGCCCTTGCCATGCGCCAAAACTGGAGTTTGCACGCCAGCGCCGCCCGCTTTCAGGATACGACAATTGCCTTCCTGGGCGAATCCGGCTATGGCAAATCGACCCTGGCGGGTTACCTGGGGTGTTCCGGCTGGCAGCGCGTCGCCGATGACATTCTGCCGGTTACGCTCGCGGACGATACGCTGCTGGCCTGGCCGCACTTCCCGCAGTTGAAACTGCCCGAAGACCAGCAGCCTGCCCTGTACCTGCCCGAAAGCCTGCCACTCGACAGGCTCTGCCTGGTCAGCCCCGCCGGGGCGAATGAGCGCGTGCGCCTCGAGCCGCTCTCCAGCACCGAGGCGGTTACGGCCTTGCTCAGCCATACCGCTGGGACGCGCATGTTCTGGCCCGAACTGCTCACCAGACACCTGGCTTTTTGCGCTCGCGCCGGGCAACTTCTGCCCGCTTACCGCCTGACCTATCCGCACCGCCGGGATGCTCTGCCGCAGGTCAAAGAGATTTTGGAAACCTTATGCGAAGTATGACCTGGTTGAACTGGCTTGAGCGCAGGCTGGCCCAGGCCCGCGCCCTGTCTTTTGCGGATTGGCTGACCCTGGCCGAAGCCTGGCTGGCTCTCGGCTTTTTTGCTGTTTTGCTGCGGCTGGTCAGCGCCCGGCGGCTTGAGATTCCCTCGCGCGGCACGGATTCTTTGCCAGGCTCGGCGGTTGACGCTGACCGCGCCCGGCGGCTGCACCGCCTGGTGGGGCTGGCGGCCCGCCTGCACTGGCCGGTCAAGACCTGCCTGCCGCGCGCCCTGGCCCTGCGCTGGATGCTCTTGCGGCGCGGCATCAGCGCTTTCTTGCGGATTGGCGTCAGCAAACCCGAGGGGCAACTCCAGGCGCACGCCTGGGTCGAAGTGGGCGGCCAGGCGGTGGGCGAGGCGCCCGATTTATTACAGCGTTTTCAACCCTTGGGGGAAGCCAACGGGTTGACCTTTTGACGTTTTTTTGACACCCTTTCTGTAAAACAGAGTCAGACTGGCTGTGTTTGAGCCACAGATGTTTTATCCTGGCTTCTATTACAGAAAGGAAAACTGATGAAAACCAAACTCTTTGTTCGCGCCTGGCTCGTCCTGGGGCTTGTCCTGGCTGTTTTAGCGCTTTCGCCGTCCACGGGGGCGCAGGCCTCGGCTTTGATTGTGACCCATTGCGGCGATACAGGCCCCGGGTCGCTGCGTCAGATGGTCGAAGACGCCGCTTCTGGGGACACCATCCATTTTGCGCTCGATTGTCCCGCCGCCGCGCCGCTGACGTTGATATCCTCCATTTACATTTCCAAAGACCTGACAATTAGCGCCCAGGGTCGTGCGGTGGTGATTTCGGGTGGTGGCAGTTCGCGCCTGTTTGAAATGGCCCCGGGCAAGTCGATTCGCCTCGAAAGCCTGACCCTGCAGGATGCGAGCGGCGGGTCTGGAACGAATGGCGGCGCCATTCTGGATTATGGCAGTCACCTGGTGCTTTCGCATGTCACCTTGCGCAACAACCACGTGCAGGGCAGCGGGGATGGCGGTGCATTTTCGCATCAGGGGGGTGTTTCAGGCAGTTTGTTGATTGAAGACTGTCTCTTTGAGAATAACTCTTCGGAAGACCTCGGTGGGGCGGCCCATTTTATCCATAACACGACCATTCGCAACAGCACCTTCCGCGATAATTCTGCTTTTCGCGGGGCGGCGATTGCCAGTTACAATGAGGCCAGCATCGAGATTGAGCGTTCGGCTTTTTATAACAATGTAATTGTGCTGAAAGGGGAGACCCCTGGTAACGGCGGCGCAGTTTACCTGGGCGGCGGCAGCCTGAACATCTCGAACAGCACCTTTTCGGGGAACGGCTCGAGCGTCAATTCCAGCGGCGGTGGCGCGTTGTATGTGTATGGGGCGGCCAATGTGATTTTGACTCACGTCACCATTGTTGGGAACAC
>CAZNCT010000094.1:4250-8238 GCA_964571615.1 uncultured Anaerolinea sp.
TTTCCTCGCCGGGTGGCGGCATTGCCATTACCAGCGCCTCGACACTCTCCTATTTCAACAGCATCCTGGCCAACAACAGCCCCGAAGATTGCCGCCTGGTCGATAGCGCGATTGCCCAGAACTTCAATAACCTGGTTGAAAGCGGCTCTGGCTGTGGGACGCCTGCCCTGACGGCTGATCCCAACCTGGGGCCGCTGGCCGAAAACGGCGGGCCGACCCGCACCCATGCTTTGCTGGCCGGCTCACCGGCGATTGATGCCGGGTTTGGAGATGCCTGCTTGACAAGCGACCAGCGCGGCATTCATCGTCCGCTGGATGGGGATGGCAACGGGTCGCGCCTGTGCGACCTGGGGGCCTACGAATTCCCTGGCGCGACTTTTGCGGATGTACCTGTCACTTACTGGGCCTGGAACTGGATTGAGCGGCTCTATACCCAGGGCGTGACCGGCGGCTGTGGCACCGCGCCCTTGCGCTATTGCCCGGGCAACCCGGTGACGCGCGCCCAGATGGCGATTTTCCTGCTCAAAGCGAAGCATGGTTCGACCTACGCGCCACCCGCCGCCAGTGGGACGATGTTTAGCGACATTTCGTTCTCGTATTGGGCGGCGGCCTGGGTGGAGCAGCTGGCCAACGAGGGCATTACCAGCGGCTGCGGCGGCGGAAAATATTGCCCCGAAAACCCGGTGACGCGCGCCCAGATGGCGATTTTCCTGCTCAAGTCAAAGTATGGTCTGGCGTACACCCCACCCGCCGCCAGCGGCACGATGTTTGCCGATATCCCGGACACTTATTGGGCGGCGGCCTGGGTGGAGCAATTGGCCCGCGAAGGGATTACGAGCGGCTGTGGCGGTGGGAATTATTGCCCCGATGCGCCGGTTAACCGCGCCCAAATGGCTATCTTCCTGGTGACGACCTTTGACCTGCCCTGAAACAATGCTCTAAAATCTTTTGGGCTGGCCGGGGGCAAGGGCCAGCCCATTTGTTTTTTTAATTTGGCGGCGCCGCTGACAAATGGAAACCCGCGAAACCCTGCTCAACCGCCTGAACGACACCGCAACCCAACTACGCCAGCTTTACCGCTCCCTGCCAGACCCCGACCTGCCGGTCTACGAACTTTGGTTAGCCAAAGAGATTCTTGTCCACCTGACCTTCTGGCACGAGAGCTTCGTCCGCAACGTGGATGACCTGTCGCATGGGCGCAAACCGTCGCCGCTCAAAGTTCGTTTGCGCGACCTGAACCAGTGCGGCGTGGATTTGCGCTCTCGTTCTTTTCCTGTCACGAACAATCAGTCTGAGATGTTGCGTTTTTTGCTGGCTGATTAAAAATCAGTAAATTGCGGGGGGAAAGCTTCAGGGTGGATATTCTTTTTTTATAATTCGGATGAAAAGGAGAAATTTTATGAAAAATTTTCGCTATTTTGTTCTTCTTATTTTGCCGCTATGGACCGGATTGGCTTGCAATCTGGGGGCCGTGACAAAGCCTGAGGTCGAGGCCAATCCGCTTGAAATTTCCACTCTTACCCCCAATGTGCCAGTGGAAATAAAGCCCACTGAGCCGCCTGCCCCACCTACCGCAACGCCGGAACCGACTGCTCTCCAGCCTCAACCCCGCGTAATTGACCCACGTTCTCTCTCTGGGTGCGACATTTTTCTCGATACAGATTTCCCCAACACTGTTGGAGGCCGTCCTCTCTCTGCTGGGGTGCTCACTGATATGGACAAGAAGGCTTGCCAATACACGTTTGAAGGCGGTTCGATTTTTGCTTCGATTGCGGTTAGCTTGGAGGGGCGAGACGCCTTTGAGACCGTTCGCCAGTTTGATGCCGTGAGTGGCGCAGTCGTCGAACCTGTCATGCTGGGCGATGTGGCCATCTTCAAAGTTTTTGATGAGAGCCGCGTTACCCTTGAAGCGGTGCTTAATGGCTGGTATGTGGTGCTAGACGGGCAAGGTTTTGACCGTAAGAACTTGCTCTTATTGGCTGAATTGCTGCTCTCCAATCTTGTTCCATATTCGCCTGCACCGTAATTTTTTCAACAGTGATGAGTTTTGAAAGAAGGCCGCCATGTTGGTTCAAAAACCCTCTCGTAAGTGGATACCCTGGGCAGTTCATGCTTCATTAATCCTGGCGATTCTGGCTTGCGCCCTACCCGGAGCCGGTTTGCCCGCCCCCGAGGCCTCGCCCACCGCCGAATCATCCTCTTCAATCCCCGTGTCAACGGCAACACAATTTGTCCCATCCCCAACGCTGGAACCGCAACCCCAGCCCGAAGAGTTCGTCGAATTTTATCGCCAGCAGGTGGATTCGGGCGCATGGACAGAGGCCGATGGCCTGGTATTTTTCCTCGAAGCTGCCCTGGGCAGGCGAAAACTGTCCCTACCCGAGAGCATAGACGATACTGAACTGAGCGGGATATTGGCCCTCGCTGGCCTCTACCTTGAAAACGGCTCTGATGAAACGGCCAAAGCCGAAATCCGGCAATTGCTCGATCTGCTTTTTCCAGCCGAGGAAAAAATCGAATCGTATGCCATACCGGAAAGTCAGGTATCCCGTTCGACCGCAAAGGTTGCCGCTCCGGCTCCCCAGGCTGAACAAAACTGCGCCGCCCTGTGGGCTGGCGGTTTCCCGCCTACAAGTGAGAGAAATTATCCCTGTTTTTTCTATGGTGAAACCTCCACCCGCGGCATTATTGACCGGGTCTATGCGCCCCTGGCCTGGCACGGGGACGCGAGCAAGTTCGCTTACTATCAGTATGCGCTGACTGCCATGCAGGAATCTCGACAGGTGTTTTCGGCTTTTGGTTCGCTGGCGCGCGCTTATGCCATTTTTGCCTATGACCTGGGTGATGGGGGCGCACTGGGTTTAGTTGCCGAAGCGGGCGGACAGGCTCCCGGCGAGGCCTGTCCGGTCATCATCTATCCTCCGGCTTTGTTGATGGACGATGCAACTTTTAAGCAAGCCATTGCGCATGAGATGTTCCACTGTTTCCAGAATTCCAATTTTCGCATGTATCGGAACTATAATTCCGAGATAGCGGGCTGGTATATCGAGGGCAGCGCGGAATATTTCAGCAATGTGGTCTACCCTGAAGTGGACTACGAATACCGCAATATTGCCAAACTCAACGAGCGATCCCTCACCCGGCCGCTGTATCAGATGAGTTACGGTAACTTCCTGTTTTTCCAGTATATGGGCAACCAGTGGGGCAACCAGAAAATTATCGAAATGATGGCTGCCATGCCACTCAACGGCAGCCTGGACGATGCACTTAATGCCATTGTTGCTTACCCCGGCCTGACAGACCTGTTTGAAGGGTATGCCCGAGCCTTCCTGTCCAACCAGATAGTCGATTCCGCTGGCCATGTTTATCCTTATACCCCGGTTTTTGCCCGGGTTAACCTGGTGGGAGGCAGCCAGAACGGCACTTTGAACCAGAATGCTTTTGTGTTATACCGAGAGAAGTTCACCTACTCTCCGGGCCAGGTGTTCACCTTCAGCACCACCGCATCGCCTGCGCAAGTTCGTATAGGGAGCGCCCCGATAGAGTTCCCGGTCTGGGAAATACCCTCCTGGCAGGTGGATACCTCTTGCAACCAGTGGGACTACATGACCTACAGTATCGGTGTGACCAACGACCGGTTGGGACGTACGGTGGATTACACTATCGACGCCAGCCCGGTTGCTGCCGGTTCGGAATGCACCGAATGTTTGGTTGGAATCTGGAAACTTGACCCAAGTTCTTATCTTCAGTATGCCAATTCCCTTTTCCCGAGCCGAATGAATGTTGCCACGGCAGTCGGTTACGATGGCGAAATGTTTATGGAATACACCAGCGAAGGGAAAACTATGGCAACTTTCAATAATTTCATGGTAGTTTACAAAGGTAATATCGAAGATATTAACGGCGGTCCGCCTATTCAGACCAGCATGGAAGTCAAATTCCTACCGGTTGGCACAGCGGTAGGATATACTGCCAGCGAAACAGTCAT
>CAZNCT010000094.1:8266-12522 GCA_964571615.1 uncultured Anaerolinea sp.
CACCTATAACGGGCCGCGCTCCAGGGTTAAAATCACTGGCAAAATGTTCACTCCCTCTACTGGTGAGACTTTTCCCTTCAATGCTGACCCCAACATGCTTGAAAGTGCGCTTGCGGGTAATAGTGAAACCTATGTCTGCAAGGGTAATTTCCTTGCTGTTATCCCGATCCTGCCGCCCTCAGTGCCAAACAACCCTATGCCCATTCTGTTTACTCGTTACCTGCCGCCCAGCCCTTAACTGAAACGAACCCGCAGGGCCGCATCGTCCGGGACTTTGCCCGGACGATGCGGCTGAATCAGGCCTACAATTTGCGTAAAGCGTGCTCCATGTATACGGCCAAACCGCACTTCCAGCTCGACCCCGAAATCCACTTTCTCAATCACGGTTCCTTTGGCGCCTGCCCAACCCCGGTTTTTGAGACCTACCAGGCCTGGCAGCGCCGTCTTGAGCGCCAGCCGGTGCTGTTTTTGGGCCGCGAGCACGCTTCTCTGCTTGCAGAGTCGCGTGCAGCCCTGGGCGCCTACCTGAACGCTGACCCCGACGACCTGGTTTACATTCCCAACGCCACGCACGGTGTCAATATTGTTGCCCGTTCGCTGCAACTGCGGCCCGGTGACGAGATTCTATCGACAAACCATGAGTACGGCGCCTGCGATTACGCCTGGGAGTTCGCCTGCTCTCAAAACGGGGCAAAATATCTCCGTTGGCCCATTCCGCTGCCAGCTCGAGACCCGGGCGAAATCCTCGAGCATTTTTGGGCCGGGGTGACAGAGCGTACCCGCGTGATTTATCTCAGTCACATTACCTCCCCAACCGCTCTGCGCCTGCCGGTTGAGGCCATTTGCCAGCGCGCCCGCCAGCGCGGTATTTTGACCGTGATTGACGGCGCCCATGCCCCCGGCCAAATTCCGCTTGACCTGACGGCTCTCGATGCCGATTTCTACACCGGCAATTGCCACAAATGGATGCTGGCCCCAAAGGGAGCGGCTTTTCTATATGCCAGGCGCGATGTGCAGGATTTAATCCAACCGCTGGTGGTCAGTTGGGGTTACGGCAACACGCCCGGATTTGGAACTGGCTCCCGTTTTGTTGACCTGCTCCAGTGGACGGGCACGCATGATCCCTCGGCCTATCTCTCGGTTCCGGCGGCGATCGCCTTTATGCGCGCCCATAATTGGGAGGATGTTCGCCGCGACTGTCACCGTTTGCTGGCTGATGCGCTGGTTGAACTGCAAGCCCTGACCGGTCTCGAAGCGCCTTATCTGCCCGAATCAAGGTTTTACGCTCAGATGGCGATTGCCCGCCTGCCCGACAGCGCCGACCTGCCGCACTGGAAAGCGAAGTTATACGATGACTTCAAGGTTGAAATTCCGCTGATTGAGTGGCACGGGCACAAATTTGCGCGCATTTCTGTTCAGGCCTACAATACCCACGCTGACATTGAAGCCCTTTTGAATGGCTTGCGCGCTCTGATGTGATATAGTCAGGATATCCCTGAATTTTAGAATCGAGCCGCCATGGACACTTCTTCACAATCACAAGAGCAAGCCCTGCCTGAAATCACCTTTGAACAACTCCCTGACGAACTTCAGCAAGCCGCCCGGCGCGCCGGTTGGGATGCATTGATGCCCGTTCAGGCGCGGGCCATTCCTTACCTGCTGGCCCGCCGCAACATGATGATTCAGGCCCGCACTGGCAGCGGCAAGACCGGGGCGTTTCTTCTGCCCATGCTTCAGCGGCTGGATTCTGCCCAGGCCGGTTGTCAATCTCTCATTCTTGTTCCGACCCGCGAGCTGGCCAAACAGGTGCATCACGAGGCCGAACGCTTGTTTGGCGACAAAGGCCTGCGGACGGTGGCTGTTTACGGCGGCGTCGGCTACAAAGCCCAGATGGAGGCCCTGAAGCAGGGCGCACAGGTGGTGGTCGGTACACCAGGACGGGTTCTTGACCACCTGTTGCGCCGCACACTCTCTCTTGAATCGCTGCGGATGCTGGTCTTTGACGAAGCCGACCGTATGCTCTCGATGGGTTTTTACCCCGACATGCGCGAAGTTCAGCGTTACCTGCCCGGGCGCGAGATTCATACCTGCATGTTTTCGGCCACCTTCTCCGAGCCGGTTTTGCGCACCGCCCGCGAATTTATCCGCCAGCCAGAATTTATCAGCCTGAGCAGTGACCATGTGCACGTCACCGATACCCAGCATCTCTTTTATCTGGTCGAAGGCATGGACAAAGACCGCAGTCTGGTGCGGCTGATTGAAGTCGAACAGCCGCCCTCAGCGATTATCTTCTGCAACACCAAAGACCGGGTTCACTATGTGACAGTTGTTCTGCGGCGTTTTGGCTATGACGCCGATGAGTTGAGCGCCGACTTATCGCAGGCCGCTCGTGAGAGTGTCCTGGAGCGTGTCCGCCAGGGGACATTGCGCTTTCTGGTTGCGACCGACATCGCTGCTCGCGGTCTGGATATCCCCAGTCTGTCGCATGTCATTCAGTACGAGCCGCCCGAAGAGGCCGAGCTATACATCCATCGCGCCGGACGCACCGGGCGCGCCGGGGCCAGTGGAATTGCCATTTCGCTGATTCACAAAGGCGAGCGCTTCGCTCTTGAGAAAATTGCCCGTCAGTATGGGATTGAGATGGAAGAGCGCCCCATCCCGACGGATGCCGATGTTCAGGAAGCCGTTGCCGAGCGGGCCACAGCCCTGCTGGAAGCCAAACTTCGCCAGCGCGATAAATTGCAAGCCGAACGCAGTCAGCGCTTTTTACCCCTGGCGCGTTCCCTGGCCGAGAACGAAGACGAGTTGCCCCTGCTGGCGATGCTTTTGGATGACTATTACCAGCAAGCCCTGCATGGGCTGGTTGCGCCGCCGCGCCAGGCTGTCTCTGGGGCAGTGGGCAAAAAACGCGCCGGGCGTAATCGCCGCCCGCGCCGCTAAATTGACGGTTGATGTTAAGATTTTAAGAAGGGCAGGCCCGCCTGCTCTTTTTTGTGGTATGATGACTTAAACGTTTAAGTTGATTATGAAAGTCACCATTCGTCAGATTGCCCAAAAATTAAACCTGTCGATTGCCGCCGTTTCGCGCGCCCTGGATGGCTATCCAGATATTTCGGCGGAAACCCGTCAGCGGGTGCTTGAAACTGCCCGCGAAATGGGCTATGTGCCCAACCGGGCCGCGCGTCAGTTGCGGCGTCAGCGAACAGACGCGATAGGCTTCATCCTGCCTTCGGGGGCGCCAGGTTTTAGCGAGGCCTTTTTTACCGAATTTCTGATTGGCATGGGCGACGAGGCGCCCCGGCATCGCCTCGATTTGCTGGTTTCGACGGCGGGCAGCAGCCCTGAGCGCGAGCAAGACCTGTATCAGGACTGGGTGCGCTCGCAAAAGGTAGATGGTTTTGTGCTCAACCGCATCCGTCTCAATGATTGGCGCGTCCGGTTCCTGGCAAAAAACCGTATTCCGTTTGTGGCCCTTGAGCATTCGCTCGATGGCATCGCTTATCCGTGCATCGAGGTCGATAACGTTGGCGGGGTGGCCGCGCTGGTCTCGCACCTGTGCCAGCGCGGATTTCGGCGAATTGCTTACATTGGCGGCCCCGAAGATTTGAAAATTCAGGTCGGGCGTTTGACGGGCTACCGTCAGGGTCTTTCAGATTGCGGCCTGGCTTTTGTGCCTGAGTGGGTGGCCGATGGCGACCTGAGCGCTTCTGGCGGTTACCAGGCGGCTCGCCGTTTGCGCTGGTTGCCAGAGCCGCCCGATGCGTTTGTCTGCATTAATGACGAGACGGCTTTTGGCGTTTTGCACGCCATGCACGACCTCGGGCTGGAAATTGGCCGACAGGTGGCGGTGGCCGGGTTCGATGGGGTTGCCGTTTCAGCGCATACCCGTCCACCTCTGACTACGCTTGATTTTCCTATCCCTGATGTGGCCCAAACCCTGGTCAAGATGCTGGCCGCTACGTTGAAAGGAGAGGCTTTGTCCTCTGAGCGGGTCACAATTGCGCCGCGTTTGCTGGTACGCGCTTCTACCGGCGCAAAATAATCCCTACTGGTATCTCTGATGATGAAAGGAGTGAAAATGGCCCAAAAAACTGTTGTTGCTGCTGCACTCGGTGAGTGCGTTCATGTCGCTGGCGTATCTAACTTTCTGCGCCTGGCTGAGACCGCCGGGTGGCGAACTGTCTTTCTTGGCCCGGCTGTGCCGGTGGAGCAGTTGCTCGAAGTCATTCCAGCACCCCGGCAGGAGGAGTTGCGCA
>CAZNCT010000094.1:12532-14918 GCA_964571615.1 uncultured Anaerolinea sp.
GAAGCCGCCAAGCGCGAAAAAGCTGATTTGGTTGGCGTTTCGTACCGCCTGACCCCCGAAACGGGCGAGCGCCTTCTCGGGCAGTTTGCCGAAGCCGCCTCCGAACTGCACGAAGCCGGGGTCAGGTTTGCTTTTGCGGGCACGCCCCCGGTGGCCGAACGCGCCGAAAAACTGAGCGGCTTCTTCGACAAGATTTTTGACGGCTCCGAATCGCCCGAGCAGGTATTGGCCTATCTGAAAGGGCAACCCGCCCGCGACCTGAGCGAAAAAGACTTCCCCCAGCGCACGGTTGAGCGCATTTTGTGGAAACGTCCTTATCCCATCCTGCGCCACCACTTCGGCTTGCCAACGATGGAAGACACCCTGCGCGACCTCGAACTGATTGCCGAAGCCCAGGCGGTGGATGTCATCTCGCTGGGCATTGACCAGGACGCGCAGGAAAACTTCTTCCACCCCGAACGGCAAGACCCGCGCCGCAAAGGAGCGGGCGGCGTGCCGGTTCGCACTCCCGAGGATTACCGCGCCCTGTATCGCGCTTCGCGGCGCGGCAACTTTCCCCTGCTGCGTACCTACTCTGGCACCGATGACTTCATCAAACTGGCGGAGATGTACGTTGAGACCATCAACATCGCCTGGTGCGCCATTCCGCTCTACTGGTTCAACCAGATGGACGGGCGCGGCCCCTGGGATTTGGAAGGTTCCATCCGTGAGCATCAAGAAGTCATGTCGTTTTACGGCCAGCGCGACATCCCGGTTGAACTGAATGAGCCGCATCACTGGGGCATGCGCGATGCGCCCGATGTTCTCTTCGTTGTTTCGGCGTTTCTGGCGGCGTACAACGCCAAACGCTACGGCGTGCGTGATTACATTGCCCAACTGATGTTCAACAGCCCGCCCGGCTTAAGCGATGCCATGGATTTGGCGAAAATGCTGGCGGTGATGGAGATGATTGCCCCGCTTTCCAGCGACGACTTCCGCATCTGGAAACAAGTCCGCATTGGCTTGCTCTCGCACCCGCTCGACCCCGATGCCGCCCGCGGACACCTGGCCGCCAGCACCTACCTGCAAATGGCAATGAAGCCAGATATCCTGCACATTGTCGGTCACACTGAAGCGCATCACGCCGCCACCGGGCAAGACATCATCGAAGCCAGCAAAATTGTGCGCCGCGCCATTCAAAACGCCATGGGCGCGCCGGATATGACCCACGACCCGGCCATCCGCGCCCGAATTGACGAACTCAAAGCCGAAGCCGCCACCACGCTGGAAGCGATTCGCAACCTGGCACCGGCTGGGGTGACAGACCCCTGGGCCGATGCCGCCACCCTGGCAAAGTCGGTCACATCTGGGGTGATGGACGCGCCCCAGTTGGGCAACAATAAGTTCGGGCTTGGAAAGATTCGCACGCGCATCCTCAACGGAGCATGCGTGGCGGTTGATGAAACGGGCAAAGCCCTCAGCGAGCGGCAGCGCCTGTCTAAATTTTTGTAAAACGGTTGCGATACCAAAAGGAGAATGCAATGACGACAGCAGAACAATACACGGTTTTGGGGGCCGGCCATGGCGGCAAAGGCATGGCCGGGCATCTGGCCCTGATGGGCGCCGATGTGGCCTTATGGAATCGAACTTTTGACCATATTTCGGTGATTAAAAAGCGCGGCGGGATTGAAGTCGATAGCCCGGAGGGCGGCCCCAAAGGTTTTGGCAAAATTGGCCTGGTGACTTCAGAGATTGGCGAGGCCATTGCTCACGCCAGGGTGATTATGGTTGTTTTGCCTTCTTCGGCGCACGCCGAGGTGGCCCGGGCGGCTGCGCCTCATTTCAAGGATGGTCAGATTGTCATTCTGCACCCCGGGCGGACGCTGGGCGCAATTGAGTTTGCAAAAGTGATGCGCGACTCGGGCTGTACCGCTGATGTAACGGTGGCCGAAGCCGAGACGTTCATCTACGCCAGCCGCGCCGATGGGCCAGCCCAGGCACGCATTTTCCGCATCAAAGAAGCGGTGCCGCTGGCGGCCCTGCCTGCCAGCCGTAACGAGTTGGTGCTCGAAGCCATTCGCCCGGCCTATCCACAGTATATTGACGGCATTGATGTCCTTCATACCGGTCTGAACAATATGGGCGCCATTTTTCACCCGGCCCTGACTTTTCTGAATGCTGGATGGATTGACACACGGTGATTACCAGTTTTACATTGATGGTGTCACCCCCTCGGTGGCCCGTGTGCTCGAAGTGCTCGACCGCGAACGGGTGACGGTGGCCTCCTCCATAGGAATTCGGGCCCGCACAGCCCTGGAGTGGTTGAAACTGGCCTATGATACCGTTGGCGAAGACCTGCACGAGGCCATTCATAACCAGCCAGGCTATTATGGCATCAAGGCTCCGC
>CAZNCT010000095.1:0-3181 GCA_964571615.1 uncultured Anaerolinea sp.
CTGGAGTTTGCCGTGACCTGCGGCTTTGGCTTGCGCGGACTAACACGCTCCCCCCTGCTTGGCCCCAAGGGGAATGTAGAGTTTCTGGCCTGGCTCGACCTATCGCCCAACCAGGCCGATATCGCTGCGCTGACGGCCCAGGCGCTGGGCGGGCCAGCGGAAAAGGTATAATCCGGGCCATGATTCTGGTAACAGGCGCAACCGGCTTTGTGGGCCGGGCCTTGATTCGACAATTGACTGGCACGGGTCAGCAAGTCCGCACGCTGATTCGGCCCTCGAAACGCACCCCTGCCCTGCCACGCGGCGTGCCGGTGGAAGTGGCGGTCACGTCGCTTTCAGACGAGCGCGGCCTGCGGGCCGCCCTGCGCGGGGTGGAGGTCATCTATCACCTGGCGGGGGCCGAGCATGAAGGCCCGCGCGGCAGCATCCTCGAAACCGATGCGCGCGGCACGGCCAACCTGGTCCGCGCAGCGGCCCAATCACGCGTGCAGCGCATTTTTTACCTGAGCCACCTGGGGGCCGACCGCTCTTCGTTTTACCCGGTGATGAAGATGAAAGGCATTGCCGAGGAACACCTGCGCAAGAGCGGCGTGCCGTTTACCATCTTTCGCTCGGCGCTTTTGTATGGGCCAGAAGACCACTTCACCACTGCCCTGGCGCGCCTGGCGAGCCTTTACCCGGTCATGTTTTTGCCGGGGCAGGGCGATGTGCTGATTCAGCCGTTATGGGTCGAAGACCTGGTGACCTGCCTGCTCTGGTCGCTGGACAACCCCGAAACCGCCAACCAGACCTATGAAGTGGGCGGGGCGGAATATTTCTCTTTTCGCCAGGCGCTCGAAATCATCCTGGCAGTCATCAACAAGAAGCCCTGGCTTGTGCCGCTGGGGCTGCCCTACCTGCGCAATCTGACAGTCACCATGCAAAGCCTGGTGCCGAACTTTCCATTCTCTTCCTTTTGGGTAGATTATCTGGGCTACAACCGCACCGCGCCCAGCGATACGATTGCGCGGGTGTTTGGATTTATCCCGGCCCGCTTTTCCTATCGTCTCGACCACCTGAAAGCAATTGACTGGCGGCAAGACGCCCTGAAAACCCTGTTCAAACGACCCTCCTGACCCATGCCTGAAATCCGCATTTTGCAGACTGCTGAAGAAATGGCCCAGGTCGAAGACCTGCAGCGCCTGGTCTGGCCCGGCTCTGAGACCGAGATTTTGCCCGCGCACCTGCTCCTGACCATTGCCCACAACGGCGGGCTGGTGCTGGGGGCTTTTGAAGAACAGACGATGATGGTCGGCCTGCTGGTTGGTTTTCCGGGTTTGTACGACCTGCCCGACGGCCCACAGCCCAAGCATTGCTCACACGAGTTGGGCGTGCATCCCGATTACCGCAACGCAGGCATTGGCTTTGCGCTCAAGCGCGCCCAATGGCAGATGGTGCGCCAGCAAGGGCTGAACCTGGTGACCTGGACGTATGACCCCCTGCTCAGCCGCAACGCTTACCTGAACATCGCCCGCCTGGGCGCGGTTTGCAACACCTACCTGCCCAATTACTACGGAACCATGCGCGATGGGCTGAATAGCGGCCTGGATTCGGACCGCTTTCAGGTCGATTGGTGGCTGAACACCCGACGCGTCAGCCAGCGGATGGGGAAACATCCGCGCCCGGGGCTGACTCTGGAGCATTACACCAGCGCCGCAACCCAGCCGCTGTATCAGACCGCGGCCAATGCTGGGGGGTTGCCTGTCCCACCAGGCAATTTTGACAGGCCGCAAGAGAGCCTGGCCCTGGTTGAAATTCCATCCGATTTTTTGGCGCTCAAAGCGCAAGACTTTGACCTGGCCCGGGCCTGGCGCGCCTTTAGCCGGGAGGTCTTCAGCACCTGCTTTGGCGAGAAATATCTGGTAAGTGACTTCATTTTTGACCGTTCGGGGGGCAGGCCGCGAAGTTTTTATGTGCTGGTACACGAAGAAAGCACACTGCATATTCAGATTTGACATGAGCCGATCAAAGTTTCTAATATTGCGGCTCAAACTTCGCGCATTCGATAAAAACCCACTGCGCCAAACCTGATTTTATTGGTTACAATTGTCTTGTTTAATCCAAGTTGTTACCTTCCTCGGATTGGGCTCGGAAGACCGATTTGGACGCGGAGTTTACGGAGTTGCGCAGAGTTTTTTTACTGTTTTCTCCGTGTCTGTCCGTCAAGTCCGTGTCCATGACGAGGTTTTGACACAAGGTGGCAACTTGAGTTATTTATGCAAAGACTTGTCCAATAATGGAAAGCAAAAAATGCAAAACAATCTGAAGTCCGAAGCAAAAGCGAACACAAGCAAACCGCAGCCATTTCCGTTACTGCGCTACTTCTCCATCACCAGCCTGGTTGCTTTTGTGCTGGTTGCCATCTCGCTGGTGATTTTCTATCGTCAAATTGCGGTTGCTGAACTGATGGTAGTTGGCGAATCGAAGAATGCGGCAATTACCCAGTCTTTCTCGAATGCCATCTGGCCTGAGTACAAAACCTTTCTCAGTTCTGCCGCCAGTCTCGGCCCTGAGGCCATTCGCGCCCACCCCGAAACGGCCCGCCTGCGCCAGGCCGTCCTTGAGCAAACCCGCGGCCTGACAATTGTCAAAGTCAAGATTTACGACCTGAATGGCATGACCGTTTTTTCGAGCCAGGAAAGTCAGATTGGCGAGGATAAAAGCAGTAACCCCGGGTTTATCAAAGCGCTCAACGGGGGCATCGCCAGCGAATTGACCCACCGCGATACTTTTAGCGCCTTTGAAGGCGAAATTGAGAACCGCGATGTCATCTCCAGTTACGTTCCCATTCGGGGCAGCGACTCGCGGGTGGAGGGCGTTTTTGAAGTCTATGACGACGTGACTCCCCTGCTGGCGCTCATCTCAAGCGCGCAGATAAACATTGCCATTGGCGTAACCATTACCCTGACGATTCTTTACGTCGTGCTGTTTTTGCTGGTCAGGCGTGCCGATGATTTGATTAAACAGCAATTCGTTCAGCAGCAACAAGCCGAAGAAGAACTGCAAAAAGCCTACAAAAAGGAAGAAAATGTTAACGAATTCTTCCATTTCACCCTGCTGAACATCATCGAATACGTCAACCGCGACAACAGCAAAGAAGCGCTGCTGTCTTATCTGACCCAGATTAAGCAGCAGTTCGACG
>CAZNCT010000095.1:3204-3455 GCA_964571615.1 uncultured Anaerolinea sp.
GAAATACTGGATTCCGAAAAAAGACGAGCCGGAGAAGTAAATCCGGGCCAGTTTTGGAGATTGAAACAGACGCCTGCACCCGGGCGTCTGTTTTGTTTCTCATGGGCAACACCCGAAGGGCAAAACTGATTTTCAGGACGAACACCAAAACATGATAGAATACCCGTTCTATGAAAATCATCCGCGCTTCTGAAATCGGCTCTTACCTGTATTGCCGCCGGGCCTGGTGGTACCGCCAGCAAGGCCTGGAA
>CAZNCT010000095.1:3498-3733 GCA_964571615.1 uncultured Anaerolinea sp.
CAGAACTGCACCGCCAACACGGGCGCCGGGTGCTGGCAGCAGGCCTGCAACGCGGCCTGGCCTGGCTGTTCATGCTGGCAGCGCTCATCCTGCTGGCCTGGCTGGGTGTGCAAAACCTGCTGGGGGGCTGAGTTGCTCTACCTGGCCCTGGCTCTCTTCCTTTTGGCGCTCTTCCTGATCTGGCAATCGGGGCGCACCCGGCACGCCTCGGGCCTGCCCGGCGGGCGGGTCATCT
>CAZNCT010000095.1:3743-6639 GCA_964571615.1 uncultured Anaerolinea sp.
CGACACCCGCGCCTGGGGCAAACCAGAGCGTCCGCTCTATGCCCCGGGTCTGGCCCTGGCAGGCAAACCCGACTATCTGGTAGAGCAAAACGGCAAAATCATCCCGGTCGAGGTCAAATCGGGGCGCGCGCCTGAACACCCCTACGATTCGCACATTTACCAGCTGGCGGCCTACTGCCTGCTGGTCGAAAAAGCCTACGGAAAAAGGCCGCCCTATGGCATCTTGCATTATCCCGAGCGCGACTTTGCGATAGATTACACCCCCGAACTGGAAAGCGCCCTGCTCGACCTGCTGGCCGAAATGCGCCGCGACGAACAGGCCGGGGAGGCCGCCCGCTCACACGAAAGCCGCGCCCGCTGCCGGGGTTGTGGATTTTATGCAACCTGCGATGAAGCACTCTAATCGGGCGCGTTAATTGTATAATCGAACCATGCCCGACCTGCGAATTGCAATCGTTGCTCACCCCAAACTGGCCGATGCCATGTACGAAGGCGGACTGGCCGCCGATTACCTGGCCCAAAAAGGCATTCAGGCGCCTTTTGGCTCACTCTACGATGAAACCCTGCGAAGCCGGGTCAAAGCCGGAGAGTTTGATGTGCTGGTGGCCTTTGGCGGCGATGGCACCATCCTGCGCGCCGGGCACTTGTGCGCCCCTTACGACATCCCCATCCTGGGGTTGAACAAAGGCCGCCTGGGTTTCCTCTTTCAGATTGACCAGCAGGGCTGGGAACACACCCTCGACCGCCTGCTGGCCGGAGACTATTGGATTGAGAAACGTATGATGCTCAGCGCCGAACACTTCCGGGCCGGCGAGTCGCTCGGGGTGCGGCAGGCAGTCAACGATGTGGTCGTGGCGCGCGGCAGCATGATGCGCCCCATCCACATCAAAGCCAGCGTGGACGGCCAATACCTGACCACCTACGTCTGCGACGGCCTGATTGCCTCCACCGCCACCGGCTCGACCGCCTACGCCCTGGCCGCCGGAGGGCCCATCCTGCCGCCCGAACTGCGCAACATCCTGCTCATCCCAATTGCGCCGCACCTGTCGGTCGACCGCGCGGTCATCCTGTCTGAAGGAGCCACCGTCAGCATCAGCGTTCTGAGCGAAAACAGCATTCTGAGCATTGACGGCCAAACGCCCATCGGCCTGGATGAAAACGACCGCATCGAAGTGCGCGCTGGGGAAAACACCGTCAAACTCGTCCGTTTTGGCGACAAAGACTACTTCTACCGCAACCTGACCGCCCACATGAACCAGAACATCAGCATAGGATTGCCCCGATGAACACAAACAGCCTGTTTTGCGCCAATCACCCCACGGTCGAAACCACCCTGCGCTGTAAAAAATGTGAGAAGCCCATTTGCGTCAAGTGCGCCGTGCATACCCCCACCGGGTACCAGTGCAAAGAATGTGTGCGCGGCCAGCAAAAAATCTTTGAAACCAGCAAGTCTTTCGATTACATCACCGGCTTCCTCGCGGCGGCTTTCCTTTCGGGCCTGGCAAGTTTTTTGATTGGCCTGGTGGTCAGTTTTATTGGGTACTTCGGCATCTTCATTGCTTTCATCGCTTCGCCTACCGCTGCGGTCATCATCGCCGAGGTTGCGCGCCGCGTAACCGGACGCCGCCGCTCGCCCAATCTGTTCAAAACCATCGTCGCCGGGGCGGTGTTGGGGGCCATTCCGCTCATCCTTCTCGAACTGGTCATTTTCGACATTTACGGCCTGGTCATTCAGGGCATTTACCTGGCCACCGTCGCCCCAACGGTCTATTACCGCATCTCTGGCATCAGCATCACAAAATAGCCCTATGCTCTCTGAACTGCGCATCGAAAACTTTGCTATTATTGACAAACTCGCCCTTGATTTCGGGGCGGGGCTGATTATTTTTACCGGTGAAACCGGCGCGGGTAAATCCATCATCATGGATGCCCTCGAAATGCTGCTCGGGGGGCGGGCCGAAACCAGCGTGTTGCGCGCCGAGGCCGAACGCGCCTCGGTCGAAGGCGTTTTTAAGCTCAAGGACGGCAACAAAGCCGAAGTGCTCGAGGTTCTCAAACGCGAAGACCTGCTTGATGACGAAAACCCTGGCCCGCGAAGTGCGCCGCGAGGGCCGCTCCACCGCCCGCATCAATGGCCGGACGGTGAATGTAGCCCTGCTGCGCGAAATTGGCGCCTACCTGGTCGATATTCACGGGCAGACCGAACACCTGTCCCTGCTGGATGTGCGTGCCCACCTTGGCCTGCTCGACCGTTTCGCCGGGGTAGAAGACCTCCTGGCTGGCTACCGTCAAACCTACAGCAGCCTGCAAGCCGTCCGCCGCGAGTTGGAGACCCTGCGCCGCACCCAGGCCGATTCGGAGCGGCGCATCGAAATGCTCAGCTTTCAAGCCGAAGAGATTGAATCGGCCCGCCTGAAGCCCGGTGAAGACGAAGAACTACGCCAGGAGCGCGACCGCCTGGCCAACGCCGAATCGCTGGCCGCCAGCGCCCAGGAAGCCCTCGGCCTGATTGACGAAGGCTCACCCGAAACACCCGCCATCAGCGACCAGTTTGGGCAGGTTGCCGCGGCCCTCTCCTCGCTGGCGCGCATCGACTCAACTCAGGCCGAACTCGCCGCCCGCGCCGATGGCCTGCTCGAAAATCTCTCGGAACTGGCCCGCGACCTGCGCGACTACCTCGAAACCATCGAATACAACCCCAAACGCCTGAACGAAGTAGAAGAACGCCTCGACCTGCTCTACCGCCTGATGCGCAAATACGGCGGGACGATAGAAGCCGTGCTGGCCTTTGGCGCCAAAGCCCGCGCCGACCTGGAAACCATCAGCAACGCCGCCGAGAAAATTGAGACCCTGCAAGAAAGAGAATCCCAACTGCTCAACGAACTGGCTCAGCAGG
>CAZNCT010000095.1:6651-14763 GCA_964571615.1 uncultured Anaerolinea sp.
TGTCTGAAAAGCGGCAGCGGGCCGCCAGAGAACTGTCCAAAGGGATTGAGCGCGAACTGAGCGACCTAAAAATGGAACAGGCCCGTTTCTCGGTCGATTTTCAAACCCGCCCCGACCCCAACGGCCTGCCCCTGCCAGGCGGACAGCGGGTGGCTTTTGACGCATCGGGCTTCGACCGGGTTGAGTTTCTGGTCGCCCCCAACCCCGGCGAAGGGCTGAAACCGCTGGCCAAAATTGCATCGGGCGGTGAAACCTCGCGCCTGATGCTGGCGCTCAAAAACGTGCTGGCCAAAGCCGACCAGGTGCCCTCGCTCATCTTCGATGAAATTGACCAGGGCATCGGCGGGCGGGTCGGGCAGGTGGTTGGCCTGAAGTTGTGGAATTTGGGCCGCAGTCACCAGGTTTTGTGCATCACCCACCTGCCACAGTTGGCCGCCTTTGGCGACCAGCACTTCAGGGTCGAAAAAGTCATCCATAACGGACGCACAAGCACAAACGTCGTGCGCATCGAAGGCGACGACCGGATTTTGGAACTGGCCCAAATGCTGGGAGAAGTCAGCGAAGGCACCCTGCGCTCGGCCAGCGAAATCCTGCAAGCGGCTCGCAGCCTGCGGCCCCAGTAATATCCCCCCGTCATCCATCCGAGGTTAAGAAATGCGCTGAAATTTCATGCGCATTTTTTAACTTTTTTTGACGTTTTTCATACACAAGGCGATTAAATTAAGGGCGTAAATCTTCAAAAACATCTTACAAATAAAGGAGGTTCACTATGTCCAATCTTACTCGTTGGGAGCCCATGCGCGAAATAATGACTCTGCGTGAAGCAATGGACCGGCTGTTCGATGACGCCTTCACCCGCCCGCTCAGCCTGAGTGCAGTCTCCGCCATGCCCGCCATTGACCTTTACCAGACCAATGACGAAGTAATCGTCAAGGCTGCCCTGCCCGGCCTGAAAGCCGATGAGGTTCAAATCTCTGTCACCGGTGATGTTCTGACCTTGCGCGGCGAGTTCAAGCAGGAAGAAGAGAAGAAAGAAGCCACCTGGCACATCCGCGAACGCCGCTTTGGGTCGTTTGAGCGCTCGGTGATGCTGCCGACCGATGTACAAACCGACAAGGCCCGCGCCGATTTTGAAAACGGCGTCCTGACGGTGACACTGCCCAAGGCCGAAGCCGTCAAGCCGCGCACCATCAGCATCAAAGCCAAATAATCGCTCCCGGTTCCCACCATCAAAAAGATGCGCCTTTTGCCAGGCGCATCTTTTTTTGTTTTTGAGTGGTCTTTATCCCTCTTTTGACGCGCCGAAAATATTACATTTGTCACTCTGATAATTCGGAGTTTTCCTATAAGATATACCCGCCATGCATGAACTTGCCGTCACCGAGTCGATTCTCGAAATCGCCCTGCGCCACGCTGAAGCCCAAAACGCAAAACGGATTAGCGATTTATTCATTGTCATGGGCCAATGGTCGAGCGTGGTAGATGACTCAGTCCAGTTTTATTGGGATATTGTCAGCGAAGGCACCATTGCCCAGGGCGCAACCCTGCACTTTGAGCGCATTCCGACCGAATTGACCTGTCTCGACTGCGGCACCACCTACCAACCGAACGCGCGCGACCTGCTCTGCCCCAATTGCCAAAGCACACGCCTGAAAGTGCTGCAAGGCGAGGAGTTTCGGCTCGACTCCATTGAGATAGAGACATAAGTCCGCTTCAGCATTCAGCCTGGCTCAATAACCGCTTACCAATTACCCGCCTCTATTGGAGCCTCCTCATGCCCAAAACCATTCCTGTTGTTGAAAAAATTCTCTCTGCCAATGACCGGCTGGCGCAAGAAAACCGCGCCCGCCTCGATGCGGCAAGGGTATTTTCGATAAACATTATGGCCTCGCCCGGCGCAGGCAAGACTTCACTCATCGAACAGACAGTGCGCGCCCTGGCCGGGAAATACCGAATCGGGATGATTAATGGCGACATCCTGACCAGCCTGGACGCCGACCGGGCCGCTGCTGCCGGGGCTGTGGCCGTGCAAATCAATACCGGCGGCGATTGCCACCTCGACGCTGTCATGCTGCAACCAGCCCTCGACCAGGTCGGCCTTGAGAGCCTCGACCTGCTGATTGTCGAAAACGTCGGCAACCTGATTTGCCCGGCAGAGTTCAAACTCGGCACACACAAAAACGTCATTGTAGCCTCTATCCCCGAAGGCGATGATAAGCCGCACAAATACCCCTCGGCGCCGATGTGCTGGTGCTCAACAAAATTGACCTGCTGCCCTACGTCCCCTTCCGCATGGCGTTCTTCAGTCAGGGCGTGGCCGCCCTCAACCCCGGCGTGACCCAATTCAACCTGTCCTGCGCCACAGGCGAAGGGTTAGATGCCTGGCTGAAATGGGTTGAAGCCAAGATTTCAGAAAACAGGGAACGCCAATGACCCTTGCTCAAATTGTCATCACTGCTTTCATCTTGCTCGAACTCTCCAACGTGCTCGCGCTCTATTTTGCGCCCGGCTCAAAATATGCCAATGCCGTCGGCATCTTTAATGCCTGGGAAAAATCGAAACAAGACCCTGAAGTTCATGATTTTGTCAAATACCTGGTCTATTGGGTCGCCGGGGCAAAACTGATATTCCTCCTGCTGTTGGTCGTCATCCTGACCCTGGCCGACCTGAGCATCCAAAAAATGAGTTTGCTGGCCCTGGCCCTGGCAACCGGCTCATTTTTCTGGCGGCTCTTTCCGCTCATCCAAAAAATGGATGCAGCCAATCAGATTAGCCCCAAAAAATATTCCACCATTCTCGGCATCATGATAGCCGCCTTCATCATCATCTTCCTGCTGGCCGCCGTCCTCTAACCAAGCCCTGATTACCACATTCTCTCACCCAAATGAACGCCCTCTCCATCCACGTCACCGGCATTGTCCAAGGGGTCGGGTTTCGGCCCTTTGTCTACAACCTGGCCACCAGCCTGGGCCTGACCGGTTGGGTGCGCAACACCTCCGCCGGGGTGGATATCGAACTGGAGGGCCAGGCTCCTGTCCTGGATGAATTTGTCCACCGCCTGAAAACCGATGCCCCGCCGCTGGCCCACCTCGACCAGGTGGACATCACCCCCCACGCGCCATCGGGTTACCAGAGTTTTGAAATCGAACACTCCGAAGCCGTCCCCGATGCCTTTCAGCCCATCTCGCCCGATGTCAGCATCTGCCCCGATTGCCTGCGCGAATTGTTCGACCCCAACGACCGCCGCTATCGCTACCCCTTCATCAACTGCACCAACTGCGGCCCGCGCTTTACCATCATCAAAGACATCCCCTACGACCGGCCAAAAACGACCATGGCATTCTTCCCCATGTGTGAAGAATGCCAGGCCGAATATACCAACCCAGCAGACCGGCGCTTTCACGCCCAGCCGGTTGCCTGCCCCGAATGCGGCCCGCGCGTCTGGCTCGAAACCAGCCCCGAAGAAAACCCCGCCAAAGCCAATATTGGGCGCTACACCCTGGGCGATGAAGCCATTCGCCTGGCCCAACGCCTGCTGCGCGAAGGCAAAATTGTGGCCATCAAGGGGCTGGGAGGCTTTCACCTGGCTTGCGATGCGCTCAACCCCGAAGCCGTCGCCCGCCTGCGCGAACGCAAAATGCGCATCGACAAACCCTTCGCCCTGATGATGCCCAACCTGGCCGTTGTCGAACAACACTGCCAGGTTAGCCCCGAAGAGCGAACCCTGCTCGAATCGCCAGCCCGGCCCATCGTCCTGCTGCAACGCCGCCCCGAATCGGCTGTCGCCGCGCAGGTTGCCCCGGGCCAGAGACACCTGGGCGTCATGCTGCCCTACACCCCCCTGCACTACCTGCTCTTTGCTGACATCAACAACCCGCGCCCGCTGGTTATGACCAGCGGCAACCTGTCTGAAGAACCCATCTGCACCGACAACGTCGAAGCCCGCGAACGGCTCGCGGGCCTGGCCGACGCCTTTCTGATGCACGACCGCGACATCCACATCCGCACCGACGACTCGGTCCTGCGCCGATTGCCCGACCTGGGCGATTACCCCCTGCGCCGGTCACGCGGCTATGCGCCCTACCCCGTGCACCTGCCAGAGCCAATTGCGCCCATTCTGGCAACCGGGGCGCATCTCAAAAACACGTTTTGCATCACCAACGGGCCTTACGCTTTTCTCAGCCACCACATCGGCGACCTGGAGAACTACGAAACCCTGCAATCCTTTGAGCAGGGCATTGCCCATTTTGAGCGGCTCTTCCGGGTAAAGCCCGAAGCCCTGGCCTGCGACCTGCACCCCGATTACCTGGCCACCCGCTACGCACTCGAACGCGCCGAGCGCGAAAACCTGCCAGTCTTTCAGGTTCAACACCACCACGCCCACATTGCCGCCCTGATGGCCGAACACGGGTTGGATGGCTCTGAGCCAGTACTGGGGGTTTCTTTCGATGGCACCGGTTATGGCGATGACGGCAAAATCTGGGGAGGAGAATTCCTGCTGGCAGATTACGCCGGTTACAAACGTTTAGCCCACCTGGGCTACTTTCCGCTGCCAGGCGGAGACGCGGCCACCCGCCGCCCGTCTCGCACGGCCCTGGGCCTGCTCCACGCCCTGGGGCTGGGCTGGGACGAAGCCCTGCCCACCCACGCCGACCTGTGCTATGAAGACCGCACAGCCATCCGCATCCAGCTGGAGCGTGGGCTGAACAGCCCGCTGACTTCGAGCATGGGGCGCCTGTTCGACGCCGCCGCTGCCCTGGCCGGGGTACGCCAACGGGTCAACTACGAAGCCCAGGCCGCCATCGAATTTGAAGCCCTGGCCGACCCGGACGAAACCGGCCTGTACCCGTTTGAACTGGCCAAAGGACAGGTGAGCGCTGCCCCGGCCATCGAAGCCCTGGTGGGCGATGTCCTGGCGGGCAAAGCCGTTTCTAAAATTTCGGCGCGATTCCACAACGGGTTGGCGGCCATGGTTCAAGATGTTTGCGCCAGCCTGCGGGTCGAAACGGGCGTCTCAAAAGTCGCCCTGAGCGGCGGGGTCTGGCAAAATGTCACCCTGCTGATGAAGACCATCCCGCTCCTGCAAAAAGCGGGCTTTCAGGTTTACATCCACCACAAAGTCCCGTCTAACGACGGCGGCCTGGCGTTGGGGCAGGCAGTGGTGGCGTACCGCCGCCTTCAGGCGGCTAAAAGATGACCCAAAAAGAATTCTTCACCCGCCGTCTGCCCCACTGGCATCCAAACAACGCCACCTTCTTCGTCACCTTCGGATTGGAAGGAAGCCTGCCTGCCGCGGTGGTTGCTCAAATCCAGGCTGAGCACGAAACCCTGCGCCAGCAATTGCAAACCGAAAAAGACCCGGCCCGGCGTTCAGACCTATACCATCTATCAAAACAACTTTTCAAACGCTATGACAATTACCTCGACCAGGGACAGGGTGAGCGCTGGCTGGCGAACCCGGACGTTGCCCGGGTCATCTGTGAACAAATTCGGGCACTCCACCCAAAGCATTATTACCTGTACGCCTGTTGTGTTATGCCTACCCATATCCACCTGCTTGTCGATACAAAAGACATTCCGCCTCCGCCGCCGACAAAAGACGGCAAGCAACACACCTCGCTTTCCCAGGCGCTATTCCTGCTCAAAGGACGCTCCGCGCGTTTGTCGAATCAAATTCTTAACCGCAAGGGAACCTTCTGGCGGCATGAAAGTTACGACCACGTCGTGCGGGACGAGAAAGAATTAGAGCGAATTCTGGGTTATATTTTGAACAATCCCGTAAAAGCAGGTATGGTCAATCATTGGCAAGAGTACCCATTTTTGTATTTGGATGAAACTTTAATCGTACCACCCTCTGTACAACCGCCTTCGGGCGGCCTTGCTAGATAATAGCCGCCTGAAGGCGGCAATACATAAAAAGGAAATCCCCATGTGTCTCGGTATCCCTGCAAAGATTGTAGAAGTCTATGAAAAAGACGGCCTGCAAATGGCCAAAGTTGATTTTGGCGCCGGAACCCTGCGCGAAGCCTGCCTGGCCTATGTGCCAGAAGCGCAGGTAGATGAATATGTGATTGTCCATGTTGGTTTTGCCATCAGCGTCTTGAGCGAAGAGGAGGCGCAAGAAACGCTGGCCCTGCTGCGCGAAATGGGGGCCATCGAAGAGGAGTTGGGGAATGAAATACCTGACTGAGTACCGCGATGCCGAACTGGTGGCCGGGGTGATGCGCGAAATCCGGCGGATTACCACCCGCCCGTGGACTCTGATGGAAATCTGCGGCGGGCAAACGCACTCGATTGTGCGCTATGGCCTCGACCAACTGCTGCCGCCCGAAATTGAGTTGGTGCACGGGCCGGGCTGCCCGGTTTGTGTCACACCGCTTGAGCAGATTGACCGCGCCCTGGCAATTGCCTCGCGGCCCGAGGTGATTTTCACCTCCTATGGCGATATGCTGCGCGTGCCAGGTTCACACCGCGACCTGTTCTCTGTCCGCGCGGCGGGCGGCGATGTGCGCGTGGTCTATTCTCCGCTCGATGCACTCAAACTGGCCCAGGCCAACCCCCATAAACAGGTGGTCTTCTTTGCAATTGGCTTTGAGACCACCGCTCCGGCGAATGTCATGGCAGTGATGCAGGCCAAAAGCCTGGGGCTAAAGAATTTCAGCGTGCTGGTTTCACATGTGCGCGTGCCCCCGGCCATGCACGCTATTTTAGGGTCGCCATCTAACCGTGTGCAGGGATTTTTGCTGGCCGGGCATGTTTGCGCGGTGATGGGTTATCACGAATACCCACCCCTGCTGGAAGCCTACCGTGTCCCAATGACGATTACCGGCTTTGAGCCGCTCGACCTGGCACAGGGAATTTTGGAAACAGTACGCATGCTGGAGGCCGGGCAGGTTGAGATTAAAAACGCCTACGCCCGGGCTGTCACATTTGAAGGCAACAAACCGGCACAAAAAATGATTGCCCAGGTCTTTATGGAATGTGACCGGGCCTGGCGCGGCATTGGCGTCATTCCGGCTTCGGGCTGGTGCCTGCGCCCCGAGTTTGATGAGTTCAACGCGGAAACACGCTTCGAGGTCGGCGAAATTCAGACCCGCGAATCGCCCTTGTGCATTGCCGGTCAAATCATGCAGGGGTTAAAAAAGCCGCATCATTGCCCGGCTTTTGGCAAGCAATGTACACCTGAAAATCCGCTTGGCGCGACAATGGTTTCCTCTGAAGGAGCCTGCGCGGCCTATTACAAATATGGGCGCTAACAAAAACAGGGCCGGAAAACTCCAGGCCCTGTTTTTTTATTTATTTGTAGCGCATTCGCCAGTAAAAACCGCGCAATCTTTCAAACAGTTGCCAACTACGGCTGTTGGTAATGCGCGTCAATTGCTCACGGAGCAGGCGCACTTCCATTTCACGCGGCATCAAGCCGATTTCTGGAATATCGGGCGCATGTTGGGCGCGATGGTCAAAAAATTCATTTAACTGATGCAGGCTGTTTTCGAGACGGGCCAAAATCTTATCCTGACGATATTCGCGGGCCGGGTCTGGGCCAGCTGGCGCTTGCCAATTTTTGACAACTTGCAAAATGCGCTCAATATCGTACTCAGTGGAATAGACGCGCAATTGCTGGCAATTACTGCCCGGCTCAAGGTAATCCGAGAGGGCGTCGTTCAGGCTGGAAAAAACACTGCATCCGCAGGCCATCGCCTCGAGCGGCGGCAGGCCAAATCCCTCGCTGACCCCGGCCTGGGCCCAAAATTCGCTCGAATCGTAGAGATAGACCTTACTGCGGTTGAACATGAGGGCCAGGTCTTCTACCCACGAATCAATCACAAAGACAGAGCAATGCGGTTGCAGGGCCGGCACCAACTGCTCCAGCAGGTAGCGCGACGATTTGCGTTTCTGCACCAGCACGTCAATATCACGCGTCAGGCCCAGGTTGCGAAAGTTTTCAGAAATTTCGCAGGGGACGTAAAAAATCGGCGCGTTGGGGGCATATTTACCCCAATAGGACTGGGCATGCCGGCTTCCGGCAAAAACCGGCACCCCGGCGGGGAGCTGAAAGCCATAGCCGGTGCTATAGGCCACATAGACCACATTTCGGCCTTGCAGGCGCTC
>CAZNCT010000096.1:0-14748 GCA_964571615.1 uncultured Anaerolinea sp.
GGGATTAATACAGAGCAAGCAGAGTTTTTTGTATTTTGTCAAAAATACCATTTGCCTGTTCAGAGACAATCGGCTACCCTAAAACATTTGTGCTATAATTTGAGTTTGCACTTTTGCAGAAAAGCGAGGCATTATGTCATCGAATGTAATTCGCGTGGTTGGCGCGCGCCAGCATAACTTGAAAAATATTACCGTTGAAATTCCGCGTGATAAGCTGGTGGTCATTACCGGGCTGTCTGGCTCGGGCAAGTCGTCGCTGGCTTTTGATACGATTTTCGCCGAGGGCCAGCGCCGCTATGTTGAGTCGCTTTCGGCGTATGCGCGTCAGTTTATCGGCCAGATGGATAAGCCGGATGTGGATTACATTGACGGGCTTTCGCCAGCGGTCTCGATTGACCAGAAATCGACCAGTCACAACCCGCGCTCAACGGTTGGAACTGTGACCGAAATTTATGATTACCTGCGTCTTTTGTATGCCCGCATTGGCACGCCGCATTGTCCGGTTTGTGGGCGCGAGGTGGTCAAGCAATCGGCGCAGGAGATTGTCGAGGCGATTGAGAAACTGCCCGAAGGTGAGCGGATTCTGATTCTGGCTCCGGTGGTGCGTGGGCGCAATGGCACCTACCAGGCCGTTTTCGAGGAAATCCGCAAGGCTGGTTTTGTGCGCGCCCGGGTGGATGGCAAAGTGGTCAACCTGGACGATGAGATTGAACTTGACCGCTATAAACAGCATACCATTGAGGCGGTGGTGGACCGGATTGTCATCAGCCAGCCAGCCGATGAAGAAGCGCGCACTTCGGCCCGCACCCGCCTGACCGATTCGGTCGAAACGGCGCTTAAGTTTGGTGAAGGCTATGTCACGGTGGCGAGCGTGGGGGCCGGTAAATCAAATAACGAGTCGCTCAATAATGACCTTTATTTCTCTGAGCATCTTTCCTGCCCCGAACATGGCATTTCGCTCGGAGAGATTGAGCCGCGTACGTTTTCGTTCAACACCCCGCAGGGCGCTTGCCCCGAATGCCAGGGGCTTGGCTCGAAACTCGAAATTGACCCCGCCCGGGTGGTGGATGAAGAGAAGTCACTTGAAGATGGCGCAATTATTGCGATGGAGTGGACCAGTTCGAAAGATGAGGGCGGCTATTACTGGCAGATTCTTTCGGCGGCGGCCAGGCATTTTCACATTGACCTGCACAAGCCGTTCAAAGACCTGCCTGAAGAGCAGCGCAACCTGGTTTTGTATGGCACCAATGGCGAAAAATTCACCATCCATTACCAGAACCGTGAAGGACGCAAGGCCACCTGGGAGACTGAGTTTTCGGGTGTGATTCCCAATCTGGAGCGCCGTTACCGCGACACCAACTCGGAGTATATTCGTGCCAAGATTAGCGAGTACATGAGCGACCGTCCCTGCCCAACCTGTCAGGGCAAACGTCTGCGGTCTGAAGCCCTGGCCGTAACGGTGGCGGGGGTGAATATTCTCGAAGTAACCGAGTGGCCGGTGAAGAAATCGCTCGAATGGGCGCAGAAACTGGCCGGGGGTGAGGTGCTTACGCCGCGCCAGCAGGCCATTTCAGAGCGCATTTTGAAGGAAATCACGGCCCGCCTGGGCTTTCTGGTGAATGTTGGGCTCGATTACCTGACCCTGCATCGCTCGGCTGCCACGTTGAGCGGCGGCGAGGCGCAACGGATTCGGCTTGCCACTCAGGTGGGTTCGCGCCTGGTGGGGGTCTTGTATGTGCTCGATGAGCCTTCGATTGGCCTGCATCCGCGTGACAATGACCGTCTGCTTGAAACTTTGCGCGGCTTGCGCGACCTGGGCAATACGGTGCTGGTGGTGGAGCATGATGATGAAACCATTCGGACTGCCGATTGGATTATTGACCTCGGCCCCGCGGCGGGTGAGCATGGCGGCCAGGTGGTTGCCGAAGGCACCCCCGCGCAGATTTTGGCAAACGAAAAGTCACTGACAGGACAATATCTTTCGGGCAAGAAACAGGTTGAAATTCCGGCCCAGCGCCGCAGTGGAAACGGCAAGAGCCTGAAAATTGTCAATGCCACGGCCAACAATCTGAAGGGCGTTAGCGTCTCTATTCCGCTCGGTAAACTGGTCTGCATTACCGGGGTTTCTGGTTCGGGAAAATCTACCCTGATGACCGATGTCTTGCACGCGGCCCTGGCGGCCCGTTTGATGGGGGCGCGTACCCAGCCAGGCGCGCATGAGCGCATTGAGGGGGTTGAGCATCTCGATAAGATTATCAACATCGACCAGTCGCCGATTGGACGCACGCCGCGCTCGAACCCGGCAACCTATACCGGGCTATGGGATGAAATTCGCAAACTGTTTGCCGAATTGCCCGAGAGCAAGATTCGCGGCTATAAACCCGGGCGTTTCTCGTTTAATGTGCATGGCGGGCGTTGTGAAGCCTGCCAGGGCCAGGGTGAACTGCGGATTGAGATGCAATTCCTGCCTGATATTTATGTGCCCTGCGATGTCTGTCACGGGAAACGCTTCAACCGTGAGACTTTGCAGGTGGCGTTTAAGGGCTATAACATTTCGGATGTGCTCAATATGACCGTTGACCATGCGCTGGAGGTTTTTTCGGCTTTCCCGCAGATGGTTAGCAAGTTGAAGTTGTTGCAGGAAGTCGGGTTGGGCTATGTGCGTGTCGGGCAGAGCGCCAACACGCTTTCGGGGGGCGAGGCTCAGCGTGTCAAACTCTCGAAGGAGCTCTCGCGCCGGGCCACTGGCCGCACGCTGTATGTGCTGGATGAGCCTTCGGTCGGCCTGCACGCCGCGGATGTGCATAAACTGATTGAGGTGCTTCAGCGCCTGGTTGGGACGGGCAACTCGGTTTTGATTATCGAACACAACCTGGATATTGTGAAAGTCGCCGATTGGATTATTGACCTAGGCCCCGAAGGCGGCGAGGCCGGCGGGCAAATTGTTGCCGAAGGTACTCCCGAAGAGGTGATGCGCGTGCCGGGCAGTTACACCGGCCAGTTTTTGAAGATGCACCTGCAAAATGCGGGCCAGGTCTGACGTCCGCCTGAAGGATGGCGTTCTTGAGAAAATGTATCGGTCACAAAAAATCCGCCGAAGATCGCGCTGAGACGTTCTCTGGCAAAGCAGCCTGCCGGTAAGCCGATAAAACTGACCTTTGTGAGATTGAATCGAACCGCCCGGGTATGTTATGCCCGGGCGGTGCTGGTGTTGTGAACTTGTGTTGGCTTGCAGAGGGCCTGGCTTTAGAGCAAGCCGACTTCGCGGTTGAATTCGGTGATTAATTCATCAATTTCATCGGCCTGTTTTTGCACGGCGCTCCAGTAATCATCCTGATACCACATGGCCTGAATTTCTTCATAGGTCTTGCCCTGCTGTTCGACCCAGGTGTAGTACTTCAGGTTGTGTACCCGGCGCCGGTCGGTATAGCGCAATTCGAGCAGGTTATCGGTGGATTGTCCTTGCAGCCAGCGGGCAAAGTCTGCGGCGGCTTGTTGAGGGGTGTAGGCGCCCATTTCTGCGCGCATTTCGTGCAGGCGGCTGTTGTAAAGTTCCATCGAATCGGTGGCCAGGGTCAGGACAATGTCATTCTCAACCATTTCGTAGTATTTTGCCATCTTAATGGCCGTCAGCACGTTGGAGATGCCTGAGAACCCAAACAGGGGCAGTTGCGCTATGGTCTCAGCCGGAATGCCAAGCCCGGCCAGGTATTGCTGGCCGACCGGTTCATTGAACAGGCGCGCCAGGTTGACGACCGCGTTGTCGTCAATCGCCACGACCAGGTCGGTATTTTTGACGTTGTGCACCCAGGGAACATGCTTATCGCCGATGCCTTCAATGCGGTGTGCCCCGAAACCGTTTTCGAGCAGGGTTGGGCATTGCAGGGCTTCACTAGCAGCAATTTTGCTCTCAGGGAAGCGTTGTTTCATGTAATCGCCGCTGGCAATTGAGCCAGCCGAGCCGGTGGCGCTGGTCATGCCGCGATAGCGGTCGCCGGGGCGCATGACGGTTTTCAGCACTTCTTCCATTGCGTGGCCGGTCACTTCGTAGTGCCAAAGGTAGTTGCCAAATTCTTGGAACTGGTCAAAAATCATCAAATCCTGGCCCGAGTTACGCAGTTCCCAGCATTTATCAAAAATTTCTTTGACATTTGATTCTGAGCCGGGCGTCTTGATGGTCTCACCCGCCACCTGGGCCAGCCACTCAAACCGCTCTTTCGACATGCCTTCAGGCAGAATGGCGATTGAATCGCAGGCCAGCAGGGCCGAATCGTAGGCGCCGCCGCGGCAGTAGTTGCCGGTTGAGGGCCAGACCGCTTTTTGGGTGGTCGGGTCGAACTGCCCGGTGACCAGGCGCGGCACCAGGCACGAGAAAGCCGCCCCAACCTTGTGCGCCCCGGTTGGGAACCACTTTCCAACCAGCGCAATAATCCGCGCCGGGGTGCCGGTTAGCGAGGAGGGCAACTCGATGTAATTGACCCCGCCATACCCGCCGCCGCTGGCTTTCGGTTCGTTTTTCCAGGTAATCCGAAACAGGTTTCGCGGATGAATATCCCACAGCCCAATGCTGGCAAGTTCGGCCTTGATGCTGGCCGGAATTTTGCTCGGGTCTTTCATTTGGGCATAAGTGGGAATAATGATATTGCGCTCACGGGCGCGCTGGATGGCGCGCTTGCGCCGTTCAGGGTGGATGGTTAAATCGATACGAGACATGGAGAAACTCCTGTGGGCAAAGGGAGAAAGTTGTCAGACAAATCTATTATATCCGGGCTTGCTGAAAAATGTGTGATACACTGCAAATATCCCACATTCGGAAAAAACAGCATGGAACTTTCTTTCCCCCGCTACCTGCTCTCGAAACAAAGCGTGGATGACCGCGCCCTCAACCGGGTTGTCCTGGCCGAATTACAAAAATCCCTGGCTGCCTGGCCCGCCGATGTGCCTGTGCGCGTTGTCGAGGTGGGGGCGGGCATTGGCACCATGCTTACCCGGTTGCTGCGCTGGGGCCTGCTGCCGCCACAAGCGGAATACACCCTGGTGGATGAAATGGATGAAAACATCCGTTTTGCGCGCCAATGGCTGCCCGAGTGGGCTGCCAGCAACGGTTTCAGGGTAGAGGACGACCCGCAAACCGGCCTGCGCCTTTCCAATGCTCGTTTTGCCATTCAAATTCACTTTTTCAGTGCGGATGTCTTCGACTTTATCCGCGCCCGGGCCGGGAGCGGCTACGATGTACTGATTGCTCACGCCTTTCTTGACCTGCTGCCCATGCCCGACTCGCTGGCCTCGTTATTTCAACTGCTCAAACCCGGCGGCCTGGCCTGGCTGACGGTTAATTTTGATGGCGTTACCACGCTTGAGCCGCTTCTTGACCCCGGGCTGGATGCCCAAATTGAGCGGCTCTACCATCAGAGCATGGATTTGCGCCCCAGCGGTGGAGACAGCCAATCGGGCCGGCACCTGTTCCGGCATTTGCGCCAGGCCGGGGCTGAGATTGTTTCGGCTGGGGCATCGGATTGGGTGGTGTACCCGCTCGAGGGTCAGTATCCGGCTGATGAAGCCTACTTCCTGCATTTTATCCTGCACTTTTTTGAAAGTTCACTCAGCGGCCACCCTGACCTGGCGCCGGGCCAGTTTGCGGCCTGGCTATCTCAGCGGCGCGCGCAGGTTGAGCGCGGTGAGCTGGTCTATATTGCCCATCAGATGGATTTTCTGGTAAAAAACGCGCAACCAGGTTAGAGAATGCGCGTACATAAGGGTAATCTCGCAAGGAGCAAGACCTATGATTCATACCTACGAAATTGATGGCCTGAGCCTGCGTACAGGCGATATTATCTGCACCATGAACGGCAAGCCCGATATTCTGCCGGGTGAGTTTTGGCGGCTGGTCGGGCGGCTGGTGCCTGGTGATGTTGACCATGTGGCGGTTTATGTTGGCCCCAATGGCCGCTGTGTCGAATCGGGCACTCGCGGCGTGATTACTTTTGAAGTCCCCGGCAATCATTGGGATACCGAAATTATGGCCCGTGAACGCGGCCTGCTCTTTGATACCTTCTATGGGGTGGCCGCGCCGCTTGATGGCATTGGCCTTTCGGAGCAGGAAGAGTATGACATGCGCAAAGCGGTTGCCGAGTATTGTCTTTCGCAGGTGGGCAAGCCCTATAACCTGAATTTTTTAGACCCTGATACCGAAAATGCGTTTTATTGCAGCCAACTGGTCTATAAGGCTTACCTGCGGGTCGGCATTGACTTGAACACTGGCCTGGCCATGGAGCAACTGCCCGGCACCAATCAGATTATCTACCCCCAGGAAGTCTGGGAAGGCAGCGCACACCGAATGCGCCCGGGCCTGGTTTTGCCCCGCTGACCTGCTGCGTCTTGAAATAAAAAAACAGCCGGAGGCGTTTGCCTTTCCGGCTGTTTTCTCGTTTACAGGGTTTAGTCGCGGCTGCGCCCGCCCACCAGGCTGACGTAGTAGAGCAACTGCAAGACAGCCGTCACCAGGCTGGCGACATACGTCAGGGCGGCGGCATTCAGGACGTTGTTGACGCCTTTCATCTCTTCCTCGCCAACGATGATACCCGAGTCGGCCAGCAGGCGTTTGGCGCGGGCCGAGGCATCAAACTCCACGGGCAGGGTGGCCAGCGCAAAAACCGCCCCTGCCGAAAAGGCGATGACGCCCATCCAGGCCAGCGAGGTGAAATTCAGGAACAGACCAACCAGGATGAGAATCCATCCCAGGTTTGAGCCAATATTGACCGCCGGAACAAGCGCGGCGCGTAAGCGCAGTGGGAAGTAGTTTTCAGCGTCTTGCATGGCGTGACCCAGTTCGTGCGCAGCAATGGCCAGCGCCGCCACGGAGGGCACATTGGCAACTCCCTGCGAGAGCCGCAGGACTTTCTCTTGCGGGTCATAGTGGTCGGTCATTTCTCCGGCAATGCCTTCAACGCGCACACCATACAGACCGCCCGCCGAAATCAGCCGCTGGGTGGCCTGCGCCCCGGTCAGACCGGAGCGGGCGCGCACTTGGCTCCATTTGTTGTAGGCCGATTTGACATACCAGGAAGTCAGCGCCATCAAAATGAAGGCCGGAATCATGTAAAGCAAATAGTTGATGTCGAAAAACATAGTTACCTCCGTTTTCAAAATCGTTCAGACAAACGATGGTTGTATGGAAGTGTACGTGTTTGCGCTTATGGGGTTGCAGCGCTCTGAATGAGCTGCTCGAGCACCTCGATGGCTTTGTCTAACTGTGGGTCGCGCTCGGCCTTGAAGTCTTCCTCGGTCAGGTCAATTTCAAAATCGGGGGTCAGGCCGACTTCGTGAATGGTGCGCTCTTTGGGCGTCAGCCATTTGGCAATGGTCACACGCACTGCACCCTGGTTATCTGAGAGCGGATTCCAGATTTGCACCGAGCCTTTGCCAAAAGTAGTCATGCCGACCAGTTTGCCGCGGCCATAATCCTGAATGGCGCCGGCCACAATTTCGGATGCCGAGGCAGTCCCCTGATTGACCAGCACAACCAGCGGCACATCGGTTGCCAGGCCGCCTTTGCGGGCTTCGTAAACATCTTGTTTGCCATCGCCGTAGCGCTCAATCAGCACCACGCCTTCAGGAATGAATTGCGAGACGACTTCGACAGCCGTTTGCAGATAGCCGCCGCCATTGTTGCGCAAATCTAAAATCAGGCCGCGTGGTTTTTGAGCCATGAGCTCTTGCAGGGCAGTGCGCAGTTCGCTGCTGGTAGTATCGCCAAAGGTGTTTAATTTGACATAGCCGATGTTGTTATCGAGCATTTCATGCTCAACGCTGGCGACCACAATTTTGGCGCGGGTGATTTCAAAGATAATTGGCTCTTGCTCTCCTTCGCGCAGAATGGTCAGTTTGACCACACTGCCTGCCGGGCCAAGCACCTTGCGGCGCGCCAATTCGGGCTGAATGCCGGTCATATCCTCGCCGTCAATGGCAATCACTTTATCGCCCGGGCGCAGGCCAGCCGCTTCGGCAGGTGAGTTTTTGATAGGGCTGATAATGGTGAGATAATCGCCGCTGGTATCTACATAAGCGCCAATGCCTTCGTAGGTGCCTTCCAGGCCTGCGTTGGCATCGATAAATTCTTGTGGATCCATGTACGAGGTGTGCTGGTCGCCCAAAGCGGCCAACATGCCGCGAATGGCGCCGCGCATCAGGGCGACATCATCGACCGGCTGGTCAACATATTGGGTGTGGACCAGTTCCCAGGCTTCCCAGAAGGGCTTGAACAGGGTTTGCAGGTCGGCGGGGGTGCTTTCGGTGGCGCCTTCTGGGGTCGCCAAGGGGGCCATGGGCAGGCCAGGGGTGTTGATGGGGTTTCCGAGCGCAGGAAAAGCGCCTGCCTGGCTGGCAAAATAACCCACTGCCAACCCGCCGGTAAACGTGACCGCCAACAGCGTCAGCGCAATTAGACCAATCAGGGCGTACTTGATAAATTTCATTGCTGCAACCTCCAATGTTTGCACATAAAGATTAACCAATCAGGATTAAAAAATACTGAAATCTGTGTTCGATTGGCATAAGAGAAGCGTAAGAAATTGCTAAGATTGCTGGTCTTTGGTCTTTTTTTGCTCACGCAGGGCGCGCATGCGCTCGCTCAGTTCGCGCGCATCTTTGTCCTGTCCAAATTCTTGCAGCGACTGTCCACTCTTCTTCAGCCAGGGCATATCGCCGCGGCTCCAGCCGCGCACCACTGCAAACACAATTGCATTCGATAAGACCAGAATCAGCACCAGCAAGACCAGCACAATCCAGATTTTTTCAGGGTGCATTCATCCTCCTTGCCCGGGCCTGAGAAAGAATATCGGGCAAATCGTCCCAGGATTGCAAAACAGCATCGGCCTCGCTGGTTTTGAGACCTATTTCGCTGACCAGAACCGTAAAAAAACCGGCCTTTTGGGCTGCCAGGGTGGTGCGGGTCATGTCGTCAAACAAGATGCAGGCCTCGGGCGCGGGGCTGCCGGCCAGGCGCAGGGCAATCTCAAACGATTCGGGCATCGGTTTGCAGTAGGGCGTTACCGCCAGCACGTCAATAATGCCCTCGAAACAGTCTTGCAGTCCCAGGGTTTGCAAGACACGCATCGCGTGGGGGCGGTCTGCGTTGGTAAAGATAAATTTGCGCCCGGGGGTGTTTTCAAGCGCCCGGCGCAGGCCCGGGTTGGGGGCCAGGTATTGGTGCAGAGGCAGGTCATGCACAAAGGCCAGAAAATCGGCCTTATCGAGCGGGTACTCGCGCTCTAAACCACGCAGGGCTGTTCCATATTTCTCGTAGTAATAGCGCCGCAACGGAACCACTTTCTCCGCCGGGATGCCGAGCCGCTCGTGCATGTACAGGTCAATCCGCCCGCGAATATCGCGCCACAGCCCACAGGATGCCGGGTAGAGCGTATCATCAAGGTCAAAAAATAGGGTCGAAACAGTCATATTCAGAATGAGGCTAATTCTACCTTATCCTGCCCCAGGCCGCTTTTCTGTTTTTGGGTCTTCAAGAGTATAATTTCGCTTATGCACCCTTTTTCTGGATACCGTTGCTCTCTTTGCGGGGCCGAATATCTGCCCAACCAAATTACCTACACCTGCCCATGTGGCGGGAATCTTGATGTCGTTCTCGATTACGAGACGATTAAGAAAAAGTATCAGCCGGATGATTTTTTGTGCCGGGATGAGACCACGCTTTGGCGTTTTCTGCCGCTCATACCGGTCTCGTTTCCGAAAATTGGCGAGCAGACTCCCCTTGGCCTGGCCGGTGGAACCCCGGTTTTGGCCCTGCCACGCCTGGCAAAAAAACTTGGCCTGAAAAATCTGTGGCTGAAAGACGAATCGCGCAACCCAACGGCTTCGTTCAAAGACCGGGCCTCGGCGGTGGTGGCTGCCCGCGCCCTCGACCTGAGCGGCCCCGATGGACACGCCCCGGTGCTGGTAACGGCTTCGACCGGGAATGCCGGGGCCGCGCTGGCCGGCATGGCCGCAGCGGTGGGCCTGAAAACGGTCATCTTTGCGCCCAAAACCGCGCCGCCTGCCAAAGTTGCTCAATTGCTGGTTTTTGGGGCCCAGGTTTTGCTGGTCGATGGTACCTATGATGACGCTTTTGACCTGAGCATTAAAGCCGCGGCCCGCTTTGGCTGGTACTGCCGCAACACAGGCTATAACCCCTTTACCCTGGAAGGCAAAAAGACAGCCGCGTTTGAAATTTGGGAGTGGATGAGTAACGCCCTGGGCCTGGGACGCAGTCAGCGTACCGCGCCTTTTGGAGAGCCGCGCTTGACGATTTTTGTATCGGTCGGTGATGGCAACATCATTTCGGGCCTGCACAAAGGGTTCAAAGATTTGCAAGCTCTGGGCTGGCTCGACCAGATTCCGCGCCTGATAGGGGTGCAGGCCGAAGGCTCGGCGGCGATTGCCAATGCGTTTGAGAGCGGGCAAGAGACCATTATTCCGGTGCGGGCCACAACCCTGGCCGATAGCATCAGTGTTGACCTGCCACGTGACGGGGTGCGCGCAATTCGCGCCGCGCGCGAGACCGGCGGCACGTACCTGCGCGTGAGCGATGCCCAAATCCTTGCGGCGATTGCTGAACTCGGTTCGCAGGGGATTTTTGCCGAGCCTGCCGGGGCGGCGGCTTACGCTGGTTTAACGGCGGCCCAGGCCCGCGGGTTGCTTGATCCGGGCGCGCCGGTTTTGGTGCTCAATACCGGCAGCGGGCTGAAAGATGTTCGCGCGGCGATGCAATCGGTGCCAGCCGCGCCGATTATCCCGCCCGACCTGGAGGCTGTTCGGGAACATCTATGAAGCCGTGGAGCCTGCCGTTTCGCTATCTGGTAGGGGTGATTTTGCTGGTCGGGCTGGCCGGGTTTATTTTTTATGCCCGCGAGGCAATTCAGCCGCTGGTGGTTTCGGCTTTTATTGCTTATTTGATTAACCCTGCGGCAGTTTTTTTGGCAGAGCGCACCCGGCTTTCTCGCCGCGCGGCGGTGGCGCTGGTTTATTTCACCGCCATTTTGCTGCTGGTGGCCATTCCGGCGACGGTGACCCCTTTTTTCTTTGATGAACTGGCCGGGGTTGGGCAAGACCTGTTCCATCTGCTGCGCGAATTTCAACAGATGCTGTCTGAGCCGCTGGTGCTGATGGGCATGAGCCTCGACCTGAGCGAGGTTGGTCAGTCGCTGGGCAGGTTGCAGTCGCTTTTGATTACGCCGCTGCCCGAAGACGCCTTCTGGATTTTGGAATCGACCTCGCGCGGCACGATTTGGGCGCTGGTGATTTTTGTGACGGTTTATCTCTTCCTGGCGTATTGGCCCGAAATGCGCGATTGGTTGCTGGGTTTGGCCCCCCTTTCGGCCCGTGAAGAAACGCGCATTTTGTATCAGCGGGTGCGCGCGGTTTGGATGGCTTATCTGCGCGGTCAGTTATTGTTGATGTTTGTGGTTGGGGTGATTTTTACGATCGCCTGGTACATTTTGGGCATTCCGGGCGCTTTTGTGCTTGGGGTAATTGCCGGTCTGTTTACCCTGGTGCCCGATATTGGCCCAATTTTGGCGGTGGCCCTGGCGATGGGGGTGGCCCTGCTGGAAGGTTCGACCTGGATTCCGCTTTCGAATGCCTGGGTGACTCTGATCGTTTTTCTGGTTTATTTTGTGTTGATTAACATCAAAAATATGTGGCTCAGGCCGTTTATCATGGGCCGCAGTGTGCACATGAACGAAGGTCTGATTTTTGTGGCCATCCTTGTGGCAACGATTTTGAATGGCATTTTAGGGGCCTTGCTGGTGGTGCCGGTTTTGGCTTCGGGGCTGATTGTGGTCAATTACCTGTTGCGCAAGGTGCTTGGTCTGCCCGCTTTTGACGATGTCTTTTCGGCGCAGACTCCTCCCCGGCGCGTTCGCCGGTATTCTCTCAAGAAGAACAGGAACTGAATAGCATGACTGTCACTTACTCGATTATTGCCCCGATTTACAACGAGTTTGAAAATATCCCTACCCTTTGGCAGCGGGTCAGCCAGGTAATGGATTCGACCGGTGAACCCTGGGAACTGATTCTGGTGGATGACGGCTCGAGCGATGGCTCAACCGAGCGCATTCGTGAGCTGGCAGCCAGCGATGCGCGCGTGCGCCCGGTGATTTTTGCGCGCAATTTCGGCCATCAGATTGCGGTTACTGCCGGGTTAGATTATTCTCGCGGCAAAGCGGTCGTCATCATTGATGCCGATTTGCAGGACCCGCCCGAGGTGATTTTGGAACTGGCTGAAAAGTGGAAGGAAGGTTACGAAGTGGTTTATGCCGTTCGCTCAGAGCGCGAGGGTGAAAGCTGGTTCAAGCTTTTTACGGCTTCGATGTTTTATCGCCTGATTTATCGGATTACGGATGTCAAAATTCCGCTTGATACGGGTGATTTTCGTCTGATTGACCGCAAGGTGGTGGATGTGATGAATTCAATGCGCGAGAAGCATCGTTTCTTGCGCGGTATGTCGTCCTGGATTGGGTTTAAGCAGATTGGGGTGCAGTATAAACGCGCGGCCCGGGTGGCCGGGGTGACGAAGTATCCTTTTAAGAAGATGCTGCGCCTGGCGTTGAATGCGATTACCGGGTTTTCCTATTTCCCTTTGCAGGTGGCGACTTATTTCGGTTTCACGGCTGCGGGCCTGGCGATTGTGGCTATCCCGGTGGTGGCAGCCCTGCGATTGGCCGGCTCTCATTTCTTTGAGGGTCAGACCACGACTCTGATTTCAGTCCTGTTTTTGGGTGGGGTGCAATTGATTTCACTCGGCATTCTTGGTGAGTATGTGGGCCGGATTTATGACGAGGTAAAGGGCCGTCCGTTGTATGTGGTTAGAGAAGCGCCGGATGTGGGCAGGGAGTAGGAATCAGTGTTCAGTGTTGGAGCAGGTTGGGAGATTTTCTGACCTGCTTTTTTATTCGGTTGTGATTTTCAGGGTGGTGTATCTGGCTTTGCTGAGTTTGCCCATGAGAGCAAAGGCGTGGAACATTAAGCCATATTTGGCGACCATCAATTTGCGGACATGTTCAACTGCTTCGGGCGAGTCGTCGCGGATGGCGTGGGCGGGCATCCAGTCTCCGAGCAGGCTGCCATCGGCTTTGCAGGGGGCAATGTTGACGCTGACGGGCGCCTCGCGGCGAATGCGTTTGGCTTTGCCTGAGTCGGCCTGCGTCCAGACGTAGAGCGCGTCAGCCTCCTGCGCAAACCAGACGGGGGTTTTGATGCCCTGCCCATTTTTGCGGAAGGTTTCCAGGTTCAGGTATTGGTGAGATTGGAAGTGGGTGAGAGACATGGGGTGCTCCAGAGAACGTTTTGGGAATTGGGGAGCGGTAAATGGTAATTTGAGATTGAAAATTTCCATTTACCAATTACTTTTACGGCAAGCCTTTGTATCTACGCGCGCGCCAGGCAGTAAAGCGCTCCCAGCCGAGGTTGGAGAGCATCAGGGTCATTCCAAAGCCAATCAGAACGCAGGTGACGAAGAAGAAAGCGACTTCTTCAATCGGCAAAATGCCGAAGAAGTTGATACCCAGTGTCTGGTCTTTTGAAATGTTCCAGGTGGTGGCGCTCAGGGCGATGATGTCGGTTAGCGACAGGTACAGGCCGGGGGTGAAGATGGCCCAAAATACCAGTTTGCGGTAGTGCCAGAGAATATCGGCGCCGAACAGGAATTGGGGAATGATGGGCGGCAAGGCCCAGAAGAAGATGATGCCGAGATAGTTCCACTCGTCCCCGGCGAAGAAGAACTGGAAGGTGAAGAACAGCCAGGCGGCGATGAGGATAGCGGTAGACAGGTAAACAAGGGAGCGGTTGGGGCGGAAGGTCTGGTCTCGATACGCTTCGCTGCTCGACCCGTAGAGGCGGCGGGCGAGGAACCACCACCACAGGCCAACCATGATGGTTTCAACAATGAAAAAGGTGTATTCCTCGATAGGGACATAACCGATGGTGATGCCGGTGACAAGGTCGGGGTTGTAGTACCAGACGCCGGTGGCGACCAGGTAGTTATCCCAGGGGGTCGTATAAACCAGGGCAATGATGACATGCACGAAGATGATGAGCGGCACTTTTCTGGCGTCGAAGCCCGGGGTGGGGCGTCCGGCGCGCAGGTCAAGCCAGGTGATGACGAGCAGGGCGAGGATGGGGATGACAACAAAAATGAGCAGGAAGTTGAAGTAGGTCATTTGATTTCAGATTTCAGATTTCAGATTTCAGATTTTAGATTTTAGATTGTTGATTGTTGGTTGGGGATTGGCGGCGCAAGACTTTCATCAAAACGCCCGGGCGTGGTTCAAGGGTTGCGCCCATGTGGGGGTGAATTTTATGGGGGTTCAAGGGTTGAAAATCGAAGGTTTGCAGGAGTTCAGTCAGCACAATCCGCGCTTCGGCTTGCCCGAATGCGGCCCCAATGCAGGCGCGCGGGCCGCCGCCGAAAGGGATGAAACTCATCGGGGGCGTTTTTCGGCCTTGCGCGAATCGCTCGGGTTGGAACTGGTCGGGATTTTCCCAGATGGCGGAGTCGCGCTGGGTCAGGTAAATCGAGTAGAACATGCGCGAACCTGCCGGGATGGTTTCGCCCTCGCCAAAGGTGACATCTTCGGCGACCATGCGGTTGCCGATGTGAATCGGCGGGTACAGGCGCAGGGTTTCTTTGATGACCTGGTCGAGCAGGGGTGGATTTTTTTCCGGTTCGCCCTTGTCCCGTTCGCGGACGAGTTGGGC
>CAZNCT010000097.1:0-10502 GCA_964571615.1 uncultured Anaerolinea sp.
CACCAGCCTGTACGTTGTCCTTGTCCCGATTGTCCTGTTTTTCGGCTGGAAGGAACGCCCACTTTGGACGCAGGTTGTCGCGGTCTTGCTTGCCATCTTTGGCGGATACCTGCTCAGCACCGGTGGCGAATTTCACATTCAGCCCGGTGACTTGCTCGAACTGGCCGGGGCTTTGTTCTGGGCTTTTCACGTTGTCCTGCTCGGCAAATTTGCCTCGCGTTATGATGCCCTGCGCTTTGCCGCCGGGCAATTCCTTGTCAGCGGGTTGCTCAACCTGGGGGTTGGCACATTTACGGAAACAATTCCTCTGGCGCAGGTCTGGTCTTTTGTGGGCGGTGTGCTTTATACTGGCATCTTCTCGGTTATGATTGGCTACACCCTGCAAGTTTGGGCGCAGCGCCACACCCCGCCGACCGATGCCGCCATCCTGCTCAGCCTCGAAGCCGTGTTCGCCGTCCTGTTTGGCTGGCTGCTGCTCGGCGAAATGCTCTCCCCAATTCAAGCCCTGGGCTGTGGCCTGATTTTTGTCGCCGTGCTCCTGGCGCAAATTCAGATTGAACGCAAATAGCGTGGCGCGAGATGCTATCTCGCGTTACTGCTGGAAACTAAACACTGACCCCGGTCGCGACACCAGCACTGCACCGAGCGCAGCGCGGTGTAAGTGTACGCGCTGCCGCGCTACTCGACCTCCAAAACTGAACACTGAACACTGAATACTGAATACTGAATACTGAACACTGCCCCCGCATGACCCCCGAAACCATCCTCAAAACCACCTTCGGCTACGACACCTTCCGCCCGCTCCAGCGCGAGATTATCGAAAACGTGCTGGCCCGGCGCGATACGCTCGCCATCATGCCGACCGGCGGCGGCAAGTCGCTTTGCTACCAGATTCCGGCTCTCTTGTTCGATGGCCTGACCGTGGTTGTTTCGCCGCTCATCGCGCTGATGAAAGACCAGGTCGAGCAGATGCGCGCGGCGGGCGTCCCGGCCCTGTTCCTCAACAGCACGCTCTCGCCCGAAGCCTACGCCGAAAATATGGACTACGTCCGGCGCGGGCAGGTCAAACTGCTCTACGTCGCGCCCGAAACCCTGCTCACGCCGCGCATTCTGGGCCTGCTCTCCGAACTCAAGGTCGATTGCCTGACGATTGACGAGGCCCACTGCATCTCAGAGTGGGGACACGACTTTCGGCCTGAATACCGCCAACTGGCGGATGTGCGCCGCCGCTACCCGGGGGCGGTTTGCCTGGCGCTGACAGCGACCGCCACCCCGCGCGTCCGGACCGACATTACCCGCAGCCTGGGGTTCAAGGCTTCAAATGAGTTTGTCGCCAGTTTCAACCGTGAAAACCTGTTTATCGAGGTCGCGCCCAAACGTGACGGTGAAATCCAACTGACGCGCTTTCTTGAACGATTCAAAGACCAATCGGGCATCATCTACTGCTTTTCGCGCCGCCAGGTGGACGAGTTGAGCGACTACCTCGAGCGGCGCGGTTATTCCGTGCGTCCCTACCATGCCGGGCTGGATGACGAAGCCCGCCGCCGCAATCAGGAAGCCTTTATTCGTGACGATGTCCAGATTATGGTGGCGACGATTGCCTTTGGCATGGGCATCAACAAGCCGAACGTGCGCTTTATCGTCCATTTTGACCTGCCCAAGAGCATTGAAGGCTACTACCAGGAAATTGGCCGCGCCGGGCGCGATGGTCTGCCCGCTCACTGTCTGCTGCTTTATAGTTATGGTGATGTCGCCAAACTCAAATACTTCATTGACCAGAAACAGGGAGATGAGCGCAAAGCCGCGGTTCAACAACTGGACGCGATTGTCCGCTATGCCGAAGACGAACGCAACTGCCGCCGCAAGCCGCTGCTGGCCTATTTTGGCGAGAAGTTCCCCGCCGAGAAGTGCGACAACTGCGATAACTGCAACGCCGAAGCTCCGGTGCTTGAAGACATCACCATCCCGGCCCAGAAGTTTCTCTCCTGTGTTGCGCGCACGGGCGAACGCTTCGGGGCCGCGCATGTGACTGATGTCTTGCTTGGCTCGAAGAATGAACGCGTTTTGCGCCTGGGGCACGACCAGCTCTCGACTTACGGCATCGGTAAGGAGCTGACCCAAAAACAGTGGATGCATATGGCCCGCCAACTGGCGCAGATGGGCTATCTCAACCAGGACGGCGAATACCGCACCCTGAGCCTGACCGAAAAAGCCCGCTCCGCGCTCAAAGCGCGCGCCAAAATCTTCGGGCAGTTGCAGGAAGTGGAAGAACGCGCCAAAAAGAAGGACAACAAGAAGGAACTCGAATACAATCACGCCCTGTTTGCCCTGCTGCGCGCCAAACGTAAGGAATTGGCCGATGCCGAGGGCGTGCCGCCTTACGTCATCTTTTCAGACCGGACGCTGGTCGAGATGGCGGCTTATTACCCGCAGTCGCGCCAGTCTTTGCTGAGGATTTCGGGCATTGGACAGGTGAAACTGGAGAAGTTGGGCGATTTGTTCCTGGATGTGCTTGTGCCATATTGCAAAAAACACAAAATCGCCGAAAAAGCCCGCGAAACGGAATCAGCCAAAAAGGGGAAACCCGCCAAAAGCGCCGAATCTGGCCCTGGGGCGCGTACCACGCTGATGGGCGAAGCGTACAACGATGGAGAGTCGGTCAAAGACCTGATGGAACGGTATCAGGTATCGGTGGGAACGGTCATTGACCATTTGGCGAGGTATGCCCTGGCGGGCAATCGGCTGCGAAACGGCGGTGAGTTCCAGTCGCTGACCTCCACATCCCCAGACCAACAGCAGGCGGCCTTTGCGGCATTTGACGAACTGGGCGCGGAGTATCTCAAGCCGGTTTTTGAGAAGTTGGGCGGGCGGGTCAATTACGATGAGTTGAAGATTTTGCGCTTGTGCTACCTGGCGCGTTGATGGCGGGCTTGCTGTCATTGCGAGAAGGCCGAAGGCCGCCGAAGCAATCTCCTTGTTAAGTGACCTTTCTTTGAACAACCTTGCGCGCTTCTTTACAGTCTCTTTACATAACGGTTGTATCCTATAGACAGTCAGGGCTACGACCCTGAAGACTGTTCAAAAAAAGGAGTAAACAACCATGAAAAAGACCATTCTTGTAGTGATTACGCTCGCCCTGGCGCTGGGCGCTTTGGGTGTGGGCGTTGCTTTTGCTCAGACACAACAGCCTCCTGCGGCGGCAACCCCGCCAGCCAACGGCGTTACCCAGCCTTATGGGCGCGGTGGAATGCATCAGTTTGCAGGCCAATTGCACACCTACCAGGTGGAAGCTCTGGCTGAGAAACTTGGGCTGACGGTGGAGCAGGTGAACGCGCTGGTCGATTCGGGCAAGCGCCCGCATGAGATTGCGCTTGAGAACGGCGTTGCTGAAGCCGATTTGCCGGCCTTTATGCAGGAAGTTCATCGGGCTGCGCTTGATAAGGCTGTTGCCGCTGGTGTTTTGACCCAGGAACAGGCCGACCAGGCCCTGGCCCGTATGCAGGCCCGTTTCCAAAATGGCGGTATGGATTGCCTGAATGGCGGCGCGCGCCCGATGGATGGGTCGGGTTTCCGTGGCGGTCATGGCGGTATGGGCGGCATGGGTGGTGGTGGACACCACGGTGGCGGGTTCATGAACCAGCAGCCGTAACCAATTGGCAGGAAAACACGAAGGGCTGTCCGGTTGTCGGGCAGCCCTTTTTTGTGGTGTCATTGCGAGGAGGGTGTTTTTTCCGACGAAGCAATCTCCATTTTGATGGAAAAATGCCAGGGCCGGAAATTTTTGTTTTTGGGGCGGGTGACCCGCAGGGTGATATGGGGCTTGAATCCAGAGTCTCCCCTGAATGGGGGCAAAACTACAGAACAAAAAAGGCCTCCGCAAGGGAGGTCTTTTGGGGCGGGTGACCCGCAGGGTGATATGGGGCTTGAACCCAGAGTCTCCCCTGAATGGGGGCAAAACTACAGAACAAAAAAGGCCTCCGCAAGGGAGGTCTTTTGGGGCGGGTGATGGGGCTCGAACCCACAACAACTACATCCACAGTGTAGCGCTCTGCCATTGAGCTACACCCGCCATCTCATTTTGAAAGCCCGCCGATTATATCACTGCTACCCCGCGCTTTCAAGGATTTTGGCAATTGTTTTTGCGACTTCGGCGCGCTCAACGGTTTCTTGCGTGCCGTTCGCCAGGTTTTTGACAGTCACTTTGCCTGCCGCGGCTTCATCGGGGCCGATGACGGTCACCACGCGGATGCCCATGCGGTCGGCGAATTTGAATTGCTTGGGCAGTTTGGCTGGCTCAGGGTAGGAGAGTACCTTCAGCCCGGCGGCGCGCAGGTCAGACGCCAGCGCGAAGGCGTCCATCCAGAGCGATTCATCGAAAATTGTCACCAGCACCGGGGCGGGGGAGGGGACGAAGGGCGGCACCAGCCCCTTTTCTTGCAGGATGATGCCCATGACCACATCGCCCATCGCAAAGCCGACGCCCGAGAGCGGGTCGCCGCCCACATCTGCCAGCAGGTTGTCGTAGCGGCCTCCGCCCAGGATGGCGCGGCGCACGCTGCCGGATAGGTCGAAGGCTTCAAAGACCGTGCCGGTGTAGTACAGCAATCCGCGCATGATGTTGGGGTCAAATTTGACGTATTCGCGCACGCCGAGGGCATGGAGGGCTTTGAACAGGCGCACCAGTTCGTCGCTTTCCTGCCAGAGTTCGTAATTGGCCAGCACTTTCTTTAGTCCGTCTAGTTGCGTCTGGCTGAGTCCGTTATCGAGGACGTAAGCGTCCCAGGCTTCGGGGGACATCTTCGGGCGGCGGTCGACCATGCCAGAGACGGTCATGCGCTGTTCGGGTGGGACGCCCAGGGCGTCGAACTGGGCATCCATCAGGCGGCGGTTGTTCACGAAAATGGAGGCCATTTCGGGGGTCAGCCCGACCGATTTGATGAAGGTCGCGGCAACGGCGATGAGTTCGGCATCCGCTTCGGGGGAGTTGACGCCCAGCATATCCACATTCCACTGGAAGAACTCGCGTGAGCGTCCTTTTTGTGGGCGTTCATAGCGCCAGAATGGCCCAAACGACCACCAGCGCAGCGGAAAAGCCAGTTGTCCCTGGCGGGCGGCAATCATGCGCGCCAGGCTGGGGGTCAGTTCGGGGCGCAGGGTGATGGGGTCGCCGCCGCGGTCGTTGAAGACAAAGGATTGCTCCTTGACCAGTTCCTCGCCCGATTTGGCGGCGTACAGGTCGATGGTTTCGAGAAAGGGCGCGTCCCATTCCTGGTAGCCGAAGGCTTTGGCGGCCTCGCCTGCTTTCGTATAGAGATAATTGCGCAGCGCCATTTCTTCGGGATAAAATTCGCGCGTGCCTTTAACAGCCTGGATGATGGTTTTGGATGCCATGATGTGGTGTTTTCCTTTGCTTTCGGGTCTCGATACGCCGGGAAAACACCGGCTACTCGACCCTCGGTTTTCATAGGTCAGGTGGTCGAGTAGGGCGCAGCCCGTATCGAGACGACCGAACGAAATTTTATTCTAGCACAAATTCAAAATTCAGCGATTGAATTTTGAATTTCATTCTGGTATAATTTGTCCGGATTTGCTCTGGGTAGAGCATTTTCAAGCTGATAAGTCAATCACAAATTACCATTTACCAATTCACAGGAGACTTTTTGATGAAAATCAACTACCAGGAAACCGCGAAAGATTTACTGACCCGGATTGACATTCACGAAAAATATGGTGCGCGCAACATTGACCAGTGGAATACCGAAGTGCAAACCCCAGCCCGGGCAGAAGATTCTCGATGTCGGCTGTGGCGCGGGCAAGCAGTGCTTCCTGTTCAGCGACCAGACCGGCGGACAGGTGGACATCATCGGCGGCGACTTCTCAGAAGAGTTGCTCGCCAAAGCCCGCGAGAAGATGGCCCAGCGCGGCGATAAGAACATCGAGTTCCAGTTCCTCGATTTCAACAAGCCCTTCAACTTCCCCGATAACACCTTCGACATTCTCTCGAGCGCGTTTGCGATTTACTACGCCGCCGACCTCAAATTCACCTTCAGCGAAGCTCACCGCGTCTTGAAACCCGGCGGACGCCTGTTCGTGACCGGCCCCCTGCCCGAAAACAAAAAGATGTTCTACGACATCATCCTCGAAGCCACCAACCAGCCCATTCCGCCCATGCCCGGCTCCAGCCGCTTCAAGGGCGAAATTTACCAGACCATCGAGAGCATCTTCGCCAAAACCGAACTGCTGACCTTTGAAAACCCGCTCACTTTCCCCGAAGTTGCGCCGTTTATTGAATACGTCCGCGCTTCGTTGAGCGAAGACCGCAAACTGTGGACCAGCCTGTTCAACGGCAAGGAAGAATACGAAGCCCTGATTGGCAAAATCGAACAGGTCGCTACCCGCTGGTTTGAGCGCGATGGCAAATTGGTCATGACCAAAGTCGTCGGCGGCATTCTGGCGACCAAGTAGTTTTATCCTTGTAACTTCAGCCGCGAATTGCACGAATTAGACGAAAAAATTCGATAAATTCGTGCAATTCGTGGCAACCATTTAGGACAGAAATGATTTTCCACGGCAAACGACTGCTCTTCCTCGGCGCGCACCCCGACGATATCGAACTGGGTTGCGGCGCTTTGATTCACAACATTGGCAACAAGAGCGAGATGCTGTGCGTCACGCTCTCTGATAACCAGAAGAACCCCCTGCTCAAAAACGTCGTCGAGGAACATTACCGCAGCATGGCGGTCTTGGGCGTCCCGCGCGAGAGCGTTATCCTGCGCGATTTCACCACCCGCCTGTTCCACGACGCCCGCCAGGAAATCCTCGAATACTTCTTGAAACTGCGCAAAGATTTCAAGCCCGATATCATCTTCGTCCACTCGAAGCAGGATATTCACCAGGACCACAACACCATGACCGACGAAGCCCTGCGCGCTTTTCGCGGCATTACCGTGCTCGGCTTTGATGTGGTGCGTTCCAGTTACAACTTCTTCCCGCACTTCCTGGTCGAAGTCACCGAAGCCGATGTCGAGGCCAAACTCGAAGCGCTGGCGCAGTACGAAACCTACGCCGACAAATACTACTTCCAGCGCGACCTGCTGCGCGCCACCATGATTCGACACGGCACGCTGGCAGAACTGCCCTTCGCCGAAGGCTTCGACATCCTGCGCATCGTCGGCAAATACGGCGCGGAATAGGCAATGGGCGAGTGGTCGGGGCAACTTCTCCTCAACCGCTACCGCGTCGGTGAGCCGCTGCCCGGCAAACCCAACGCCTACCGCGCCTGGGACATCGCCGCCAACAAACCCGTCACACTTCACCAGATTGCCGCCCCGCTCGAAGACGAAACCCGCACCCTGGGGAAATACCTCCACGGCGGGCTTTTGCCTTTCTATGGCTTGCTCGAAATCGGCGGCGATGCTTTTCTGGCAGAAGGGTATGTCGAAGGCCCGCCGCTCAGCCGCTTAAACGGGCAACTTTCCCTTACGGATGCGCTCTCAGCCCTGAAAACGCTCTCGGCGCAAGTCGATGCTCTGCACAAGGCGGGCTGGTCGCGCCCGCCGCGAAAACATCACGGTTGACCGCGAGGGCCGCCTGTACCTGGGGAGTCTCTTCGAGGCGGTGCCGCTCGAAAGTCCGCAAGACGACATCCGCGCCCTGGCGCAGTTGTTCAGCGGGCTGGTTGCCGAAGAACTGCCCGAGTTCGCGGCGCGCATTTTGCCGCGCGCGCTGGAGCCAAAACCCGATTCTCGTTTTGGAAGCGCGAACGAGTTTTTTCTGACCCTGTGCCTGGCTTGCCGCGTCCAGGCCGATTCTCTGCCCGGGCGGCTCGGCGGCGCGGACTCACCCGCCGCCGGACTCTTGCGCGAGTGGCGTTTTCTGCCTCCAGCCGCCTCCGTCCGCCCGATAGCGGCGAAACCCATCCCGGCGCGTCAGCGGATTTCGCTTTCAGCGTTGGTCTGGCCGCTCGCGATGCTGGCAATTTTCGGGGCGTTTGCGCTCGCCTGGTGGCTGCTCCCGGTGCCGACCAATGCCCCCTTAACGGAAGCGGCTCCGGCGCCGACCAATGTCCCGATTTCCCAACCAGGCGCGCCCGAACCTGTCGCTTTCGCGGCGCCGACCCTGCCGCCGGTGGCCGACAGCCTGGCCGGGCGGATTGTGTTCACCTGCACGCGCCGCGAGATTAATCATATTTGCATGGTTTCGCCGCGCGGCGGGGCGATTTCGCTCTTGACGGCTGAGCGCGCCCACGATTATTACCCGGCTTTTTCGCCGGATGGCAACATGATTTTGTTTGCCTCGAACCGGGGCGGCGGGTTTAACCTGTATTTGCTGGGGCTGCAAACCAGCATTCTGACGCGCATCACCCAGGACCTGGGCGAGATTTCCTCGGCGGCGTTCTCGGCGGATGGCAGCCTGATTGCGTTTGCGAATAGCGTGAACGGACAGCCCTCCGATTTGTGGCTGATGACGCGCGAGGGCGGCAACCCGCGCCAGGTGTACGATGGCGTGGGCAACATTGCCAGCCCGGCCTGGTCGCCCAACGGGGCGAATATTGCTTTTGTCATGTCGCAGCCCGAAACGCCGGGCATGTACGAAGTCTATATTTTGGATTTGGCGAGCGGGCAGGCGCTTTCGGTGACGAATGGGCGTTACGTTGGCGCGGGCGGCAGCGTGGATTGGTCGCCCGATGGTCGTTACCTGGTCTTTTTCGCCGGGTCGCCGGGGAATAATGAGATTATCCGCTATGAGATTACAACGGGGGCTTTTTTGCAGTTGACCAGCGGCGGCAACAACGCCGGGCCGTCTTTTTCACCAGACGGCGCGTGGATTGTGTTCAACTCGCAGCGCAGCGGCAACGCCGACCTGTTCATTATGCGCCTGGATGGTTCGGAGGTTCAGCAAATTACGACTGACCCTGAGCCAGACTGGCAGGCGAGATGGGGGCGATGAGGCAGATTTATGGACAGGTAAAAGAAATGCTGGCGGCGGGTGATTCCCCGGCGCTGTTGAAGGCTTTCACGCTGTAAGTGAAACTGCTGCCCGGCGAGGCCGGGGCGATATCGGTGTAGAGGGTGGTGTTGGCGGGCAGTTCGGCAATTGGCGCGCTGTTGCGCAAGACACGGTAGCCGCTCTCATCGGTGGCAACGTCTGTCCAACTCAGGTTGACGGTTACATCGGTAAACGTGCAGACAAAGGCATAGGTCAGGCCGCGCGGTGCGGCGGGTTGGGCCGCCGTGGAGGTCGGCGGCGGGGTGGCTTCGGCCAGGGTATGAATACTGCCGCTGGCGGTGGCAAATTCGCCCCAGGCCCAGCAGGTGCCCGACTGGTCGGGTATCTTGACGACCCAATACTTGTCTTGTGGGCCGCGTCCCACAATTTCAACGCTTTGCCCGGCTTTCAAGACCACCAGCACTTTATACGCCTCGCCCGGCCCACTGCGGCAGTTGGTGTTTTCGTTGATGGTCAGTGTGGGCGGCGCGTAGGTGGGTGTAATGGTGGCGGTTTGAGTCGCTGTGGCAGTCGGCGGCTGGGGTGTTGCGCTTGGGCTGGGGGTGGCTGTTTTGAGCAGGGCCTGGGTCACCTGGGCGGCCACGGTGGCGGCAACGCTGGTTTCATCTGGCTCGGCGGCTTGCTGAGGGGTGGCCTGCGGCAGGTTGCAGGCGCTTAAAATGAACATAAGAACAAAAAACAGCGGCAATACAGCGCGACGGACGCTCATTCCATCTCTCCTCGGTTCAGTTTAAATTTAATTCTATTTCATTGCTCTTGGGCTGGCAACTGGTCTCAGTCGCTCATTTCGGGCAGGGCGCTGGCCCTGGCGCGCCAATCTTTGATGCCAAAGGGGATGTAAAGCAGTGAAACAATCGCCAGACCAATCACTTCCAACTGGATGATATACCAGGGCCAGGGCCACAGCAGGTCAATCAGGCTGGGGAACTCGGGTTTGTGGGCAATGAACAGGTAATTACTGCCCAACAGCAGGTTGACCCCAAAGACAAAGACCATGTAAATATTCGTCCACAAGATGACGCGTTTGAAAGAGCCTAACGTTGGTCGGAAGCCTTCAACCGCGGTCATGTAGATGGGTGCCAGGAAAATCAATCCATGCCCGACCAGGGTTTGAATGGCCCGAAAATGCGGCAGGCCATATATGCCGGCATCGGGCGTCAGCAGGGCTTGCATTGCGCCGCCAATACCTAAAAAATAGGCTAATTCATACACCACGTAACTGCGCCGGATGAGCATGTACGCGCTGAGCCAGACAAAGACACTGCATAGATGCAGGGGCAGGTTGGTTTGAATGCTCCATTTGCCGTAATAAAGACTCCAGCCCTGCCAGGCCAGTTCTGCCAGTATAATGGCAATTGCCAGCCCCCAGCGCAGTTTGCGCCGCGCGGCGGCATCCCAGGCGTTGCGGAAGTAAAAAAACGCCAGCGCCGTCAGCCCAATCACGCTCAAGAAGGCGAGATGGCCCGAGTCGAATAAAGCAAAGGCTGGCCCCT
>CAZNCT010000097.1:10520-14673 GCA_964571615.1 uncultured Anaerolinea sp.
TAGTTGGCGTCAAAAAAGTTTTCCATCGGCGGCTCCTGTTGGTTGACTTTCTGAGAAATTAACCCTCTCTGAGCCGATTAGATTTGTCTTTTGGGCAACCTTTGCCCCGGTTTGGCGTAGATAAGGTATCTGCGCTTCCTGATTGTCACTCATTGGCCCCCGAAAGGAGTTGTTATGTCTGAAGAAGAAGTCAAATGTCCTGCTTGCAGTGCCCCGGTGGCCCTGCCCGCAACGGCTTGCCCTTATTGTGGCGCGGCCCTGAGTGGCGATGCGCGCAGTGCGCCGACCTTGCTGGCTTCCGCGCCGCCGCCCCTGCCGCCTCGTTTTTCGAGCAGTGCCGAAGCGATGGATGAAGTGAAACGCCTGTTACGGGCCGGGGATAAGTTGCAGGCTGTCAAAGTTCACCGCGAGTATTTCGGTCTGAGCCTGAAAGAGTCGACAGATGCGGTCAATGCCATTGAGAGCGATTTGAAATTTCAGGCCGCTCCGGCCTCGTCACCGTCTGTGGAGGATGAGCCCCCGGCTTTTGCCCGCCCTGAGACGCCCCCGGTTGAGCCGGTTCGTATTCCCTCTGTAGAGAGTGGCGAACCCCCCGCCTGGCGCAACTGGGCGATTGGCTGTGGGGTTGCTTTGCTGTTATTCTGCTGTGTTTGTGTAGCGCTCCCGCTGGTTTTGGTGGCGCTGGGGTTATTGTAAACAAACTGCCTGGCAGGGCGGGGCCGAAGGCCTCGCCCTATTTTTGTTTCATGGCCTGCATCATCAGGGCCTCGATTTCGAGCGGAATGCCCCTCGAGGGTTCTGGCTGTAAGTGAATGATGCCCTGCGGGCACTGCCCGACGCACACACCGCAGCCCATACACTTTTGGGGGTCAATCTGGCTGCCCTGTTCTGTCAGCAAAATGGCTGAAAACTGGCAGGAACTCTGGCAGGCGCCGCACTGAATGCAGTCTTCGGGGGCATTGACGGCGATATAGCCCGAAGATGCCAGCATGGGAATGCCGTTTCGCTGGGCTTGCATGGCGCCGCAGCAACAGGCACAGCAGTTGCAGATGGCATAAAATCGGCCAAGCACGGCATCTTTGAAGAAGACGTGGTGAACATGCCCGCGCCGGTCTTCGGCTTGCAAAATTTCCACGGCTTCGTCTGGGCTAATCCAGCGCGCTTTGTCGGGGTGGTGTTCCATGACAAACCCGGCAAATGGCTCTCCGACAATCAGGCAGACATCCATTGGCAGGCAAGGGTTGGGCCTGGAGGCCCGACACGGGCATTGCAGGACGGCAATATGGTCGGGATGTTTGAGAATCAGGGCCCGGGCGCGCTGGTAGGGAATGACCTGCTCCAGGTCGGGGATGGCGATGTCTTGCTGAATTTTGACCAATTTTCGGGCCGTCTCAAGCGGAACGGCTTTGCCGTGATAGGTGTCGGCGAAGTTGACCTGTCCCTGGCTTTCGTCGTGCGTAATGCGGCGGCCCAGCCACCCGACCAGCGGGGCCAGCGCTCGGGCCAGCGGATGCCGGCCTGTGCCCATGGCGATGTAAAAGTAGGGCCAGCGCAGATAAAACAATCCGTGCAGCAATTCAAAAAGCCCAAACCCGGGCATTTTGCGCGCCTCGGCGATAAATTCTTGGGTGGAAGGTTTGATGAAAATATCTTTCAGGCTCATTGTGCGCTCCTTTTCTCAAAGCATAGGCGCAATGAACCACGCTGACAAGCGATAATCTTCCCCCGCTTGGGTGCTGATTGTCAGGTTTAATGGCTGAGTTCGGCGGGCTTAAAGCAGGGCTGATAATCATTGCCGATAACCAGGATGTAATCGGCAGGGTTGGGGTCGCCTGGCACGGAAACCAGGGCGCTCTCGCTGAGGCCCAAAATAGCCAGCAGACTGGCTGCGCGGGCCGGATTCTGGTCATCGGTCAGGTCGTATAGCAATGTCGAAGCATGCTGGCGATGGGCGGCGCTGGCAATGTTTGTCGTGTAGCCCGCATAATTAAGCCGTTCTGCCGCCAGCATGTCCCAGCCGTCGTAGAAGGAGCCGTTTTGCACTTCAATCACCTGGCTTTGCCTCTCGACTGAAATTTGGGAAGGCGACAAAGCCTCAGCCAGCATGGCCTGGATGGCGGCTGTGTTTGGCAGCAGGACATACGCGCCGCCGGGCGTAATCCAGGGGGTGACCAGGTCTCCGGCCACATAATAACTGCGAATGTCGGCGTTATTCATCTGAAAAGCCAGCGGCGCCAGGGCAATTACATCTCCCAAGCCGATATCGGTTTTGACCGAGGAACTCAGGTCATTGTATAACTGTGGCAGGCTGGCCAGGCTGGTGGTCTTCAGGGCTTGTTTGTAGAGCGCCCGCAACACCTCTTGCTGGCGGCGTCCCCGGTCAAAATCGTTTGATTTCAGGCGTGAGCGGGCATACCACAGCGCCAGGTCGCCGTCCATGTGTACCAATCCTGGCCCGGCGGTGTAGAGCATCCAGTTATCTTCGTATTCGGGGTTCAAGTCAGGCGAAATCAGCCGCCAATCGGTATATGGGCAGGCGATGGGCACATCAATGCCGCCCAGCGTATTCACCACTTTGCGAAAACCGTCAAAATCTACCAGCGCGGTCTGGTTGATGCTCAAGCCAAAATTGGTCAGGATGGTGTCCTTGAGCAACCCTGGGCCGCCTCCGGGGTAGCCGTAAATTTCGCCGTATTGATAAGCGGTGTTGATGCGCTGTAGCCCAACCGTTGGAATATTGACCCACAGGTCGCGCGGAAAGGAAATCAGCGATACCTGGCCATCACGGGGACGCACGGCGGCAACCAGAATGGTATCGGTGCGATAAGATGACCCCGGGCGCAAATCAGAGCCAAGCAACAGGTAAACAATCGATTCGGGCGCATCCAACAGCGGGGCTGGCGTTTCAGCAAGGGCCAGGGTCGGTTGGGGTGGAGGCGGCGTGGCCGAGGGGATTGGCGTGAGAGTCTCAAACAGCGGCGGCAGGGTGGCTGTGACGAGAGCAACCGGACTGCTGGCCGGAATTGCCGCCTGAAAACCAGTCTGTCCGTTTGGTGCCGGTTGAAAGGGGGTGGGGGTTGGGCTGGCGTTGGGTGGCGCGGTCACCAGGTAATAAGGCGAGTACGCCTGCGGAGGGGTTATTCCGCAGGCGGTCAGAAACAGGCAGATGACAGCAAGAACAGGCAGGGATGTGCGCATGGCAAAACAGGCGACGCGCGGCCAGCGCGCGCATGACCAGGATTACGGCGTTGCAGACGGCTCTGGGCTGGATGTAGGCGCCGGGGTATTGCTGGGCACTTCAGTCGGCGCGCTGGTTGGGGTCTCTGTCGGGGCAAGGGGTGTTTCTGCGGTGACTTCAACCGTTGTTGTGAGGGTTGTCGTGGGAGTGGCTGTGGCCGGCGTCATTGGCGTAAAAGTGGCAGTGCTGGTGGCAACATTCGGCACCCGCAATTGCTGGCCCGAAACAATGTTTGATGAAGCCCCCAGGCAGTTGGCTTGCTGTAATTGGGCAACGCTGACCCGATACAAAAGGCTGATACGGAAAAGAGTATCCCCCGGCTGAACGGTGTAAATGACCCAGCCTGCCGGCGCGCCACATGCCGGGCGGGTGGATGTCGGCAAAGGTGGAACGTATAAGAAAGAGCCTGCCGCCAGTTCGGTGCTGACCAGGCAGTTGGCTTTTTGCAGGTCCGAGACGCTGACCCGGTATGCCAGCGCCAGCGAATCGAGCGTATCATACGCCTGGACGGCAATTGCCACCCATCCGGTCGGAGGAATGCAGGTTGTTGGCGGCGGAGGGAGCGTTTGGGTGAGGGTTCGGCTGGCTTCAACCGGCAATTGTCCCGGCGTATTACTGCTCAGCAGGGCCAGAGTCGGGTACTCTTGCTGTGGGGCAGGGCTGGCCGTCGGCGGTTCCATTTGTGGCAACATGCCGCCCTCTGCCATCGCCAGCGCAAACCCGCCCAGCACCAGCGCTACCGAAAGGACGCCCAGCAAGAAACCACCGCCAACCTGTTTTAAGGCTTGCATTTCAGACCTGTGTGACTTCTTCTACCTGACGAATGGGAAGCAGGACGCTGAATGTCGAGCCGGTTCCCATTTCTGTTTCGACCCAAATGCGGCCGCCCTGGGCCTCGGTCAGTGTCTTGGCAAT